>CAZAWU010000257.1:2980-5105 GCA_964488915.1 uncultured Burkholderiales bacterium | reverse complement strand
AGTGCATCACACGGTTGTACAATGACCCCCAAATGGCACTACGCACCGCAAACGGGAACAGCGCGAGCACTACCAAAGGCCGCGGCGCGGGCGTTAATCCGGAAGGCCGCTTCGAGCACGAATGGCGCGAAGTCTTCGACGACGGCTGGGACTCGCTCGCGGAAGAAGAGCGCGCGCTTAAGACCTTCGTCACGCCGATTCAAGCCAAGAGCATCATCGCGCGCAACAACTCGCCCGATCTACCGTTCACGCAATCGATCAACCCGTACGCTGGTTGCGAGCACGGCTGCATCTATTGCTACGCCAGGCCCACGCACGCGTACTACAACTTGTCCCCGGGACTGGATTTCGAGACGCGCATTTTCGCCAAGACCAATGCGGCTGAGTTGCTACGCGCCGAGTTGGCGAAGCTGGCGCGTACGCCCGGCTATGAAGTGAGCCCGATCGCGCTCGGCGCGAATACCGATCCGTATCAGCCGGCGGAGCGCGAACTGATGATCACGCGCAGCGTAATCGAAGTGCTGGCCGCTCACCATCATCCGTTCACCATCGTCACCAAGAACGCGCTGGTGGAGCGCGACCTCGATTTGCTCGCGCCGCTCGCACAGAAGAATCTGGTGCGCGTGTATATTTCGGTGCCGAATCTGGATCACGACTTGGCGCGCAAACTCGAGCCGCGCGCCTCGGCGCCGCAGCGTCGAATCGAGAGTATTGCCCGATTAGTGAGATCGGGTGTGACTGTCGGGGTGCTAGTGGCACCAGTAATACCGTTCTTGACCGACCATCAGATCGAAACCATTCTGCAGCGTGCTCGCGAGGCGGGCGCAACCTCAGCCGGCTACGTGCTGCTGCGCTTACCTTACGAGATCAAAGATCTGTTCAAAGATTGGTTGCAGCAACACTATCCGCTCAAGGCCGCGCATGTGATGAGCCGCGTACACGCCATGCGCGACGGCAAGGACAATGATCCCAACTTCGGCAGCCGCCAACGCGGCACCGGCGAGTTTGCGGACTTGCTGCGCAAACGCTTCGAGATCGCCTGCCGCAAGTTGGGTTACGAGGGCGAGCGCAGCTACCGCGGCATGGAAACGGGATTGTTCACCGCGCCGCGGCAGGACGCACAACTCGCGTTGTTTTGACGCGGGATGTCCGCAGTCCGGCAGGCGCACGCACCGCGACGCATCAGCCGATTGCGCGTGGGGCGCGTCGTGCGCTGCCGGACCCGGCGCTACTGGTTGAGCGGCAGCGCAATATCGACGATCTTTTCCAAGAAGTTGCCGACGACGCTCGCCTTGCCCGTGGTCAAGGTCACCCGATAGAGCGCGCTCAGTCCACCCACCGTCAGCGCGGCGAAGCCTCGATTGCCGCTGGTCGCGCCGTTGGGGCGATTGGTGAAAATATCGAAACCGATCTGAGTGCCTGCGTCGACACCTAGATTGCCCACCGCCACCAACGTACCGCCCGCAGGCGGCGATTGAATCGCGACAACGTCATTGGCGCTGTCGATGTCGAACAAGGTCGTGTTGGTGCTGGGATCGAGGTCATTGTTAGTGTAAGCTGCGCCGCCCACGGCAAACTGGTTGCGGCCCGGGAATGACAACGGCGTCTGGCTTGCGGTGGCGCCGGTGTCGATGCTGTGCGACAAGTTCTGCCCGGCGTCGCTCACGACACGCAGCGCATTGGCAGCGGGATTGAAGTCCACGCCGAAAGAAGCGCCGGTCAACGTGGCTTGCAGCTGCGACACTTTCACCGCCTGTGCGCTGGCGGTGTTGAGCGTGTAAATGCCGCCCCCGTTGCCCACACCGTAGAGCAAACCCGGCGCAAGATTCAACGCCGGACTGCCTTGTACGCGAAAATCGATGCCCACCAGCATCGTGTCACCGCTCAATCCGGTGACTTTGCCGATAGATCGCGCCACTTGGGGCGTGGCGACTTGGAACCGCACCAAGCGCTGATCCGCCGTCAAACCAAATGCCGTCAGCCGCAAACTGTCGGCGAATTCGATGGCGTTGACGGGGTCGGCGGAGTTATCGGCCACGGCCGGCGCTGCACCGAGGGCTGTGAGTGCTACTGCAACAACCCAAGCCGAGCGTGAAAGGTAAAGCTTGCAAACAGTATTCATTGC
>CAZAWU010000257.1:0-2880 GCA_964488915.1 uncultured Burkholderiales bacterium | reverse complement strand
CACGGGTTTTTTCGCTGGCAGACTTGGCGAGTCGCGCGGCGATGTCAGAGTAGGGAAATCCCCACGCAAAAAGCGGGCGCCGCCTACAGACTGGCCAGCGCGGTTGCGTATAGTTGATCCGGCGATGCCACGCCATTCGCCGTCGACGTCAGTGTCACGTTTACGCAGGGCAGGTGCAAAACCGTATGGCCTCTGGTCCGATCCTCACAGCGTTGCCGAGCAAGGTGGAATTGGCTGTTGAAACCAGCCGTCAGCCGCGCCTGACGCAGCGCACGCCGGTGGGGCGGCAGCGCACCAAAGCGAGTTGCAGGCGCTGGAGCAAGACTGCCGCGCTTGGCTAGGGCTCATTGCTCAAGGCGACGATGCCGCGCTTACGCAGCTCTACGACCATACGTCGAGCCGTGTCTACGGGCTAGCGCTGCGTATCACGCGCTCGCGTTGCGCCGCCGAGGACGTGCTGATCGAAGTCTACTGGCAAGTGTGGCGGCAGGCGGCGAGTTACGCTGCGGAGCGCGGCAGCGCGCTCGGCTGGTTGATGCTGCTGTGCCGCAGCCGGGCGCTGGACTTTTTGCGCAATCAAGACAAGGCCGAACTGCACGCGAAGACAGAGGACTATGCCGACGGTTCGCAGCAAACTCACGCCACCCCGGAAGAGTTACTGCTGGCCGTTGAGCGCAGCAGCGCCGTGCACGCCGCGCTGCGCGAGCTAAGCGCACTGCAGCGTCAACTGTTGACGCTGGCCTTCTTCAGAGGCTATACGCATCAAGAAATCGCGGCCTGCATGAGCCTGCCTCTCGGCAGCGTCAAGACGCACATGCGCAGAGCGCTGCAAACGCTGCGCGGGAAGCTACAGCCGAAAGTCGATGCGGATGAAAACTGAGCGCAAGCAGCACGAACGACAACGGGATGCCACGATCCCAGACGATGCGTTGGCGCCGTTGCTGTTGGCGCTCGCCCCAATGAGCGTGCCGGCGCCCGCCAGCCAACGCGTCAAGGGAGAGCTGGCGGCGCGCATGCGCGCGCAGCGCTCGCCCGCCAAATTCGTAACGATCCACGCAGAGGACGAGGGTTGGGTGGCGCTCGCGCCCCTTATCGAAATCAAGCGGCTCAAAAGCGAGGGCGCCGTGCATTCGTTTCTGTTGCGACTACAACCCGGCGCTCGGCTACCGGCGCATGATCATTTCGACGCCGAAGAGTGTTTGGTGCTAAGCGGTGAAGGCCGGGTGGGCGGCACCGTGTTGCGCGCCGGCGACTACCAGTTCGCGCCGGCTGGCACGCGGCATGAGATCAGCTCAACCGAGCAGGGCGTCGTGCTATACGTGCGGGGCAATTGCCCGGCGCTGGATTGAGTCCGGCCCACGTAGGAAGCCAGCAAGATGCCTCGCAGTAGCGCCGGCACGGCGTGCCGCCAATCAGCGCAGCGAAGCGAGGAAAGCGCGAATGCGCTTCGCGTTCACACCCAAGTCGCTGATGCCGACACGCGACATGGAGCGCATGTCGAGTATGCTGCTGCTAGCGCGCGGCGCGATGCGGATGACGATATCGTCTTTGAAGCCGAAGATCGCGCTGGTGGCCGTAGCTTCGATGCGGCCTTCGGAAGGTTCGGCCGCGGCGATGTGCCAGCCGGCGGCCTGCGCGGCGGCGAGCGCCTTTTCGAATAGCACTTGCGGCTCGAAACTGGAAACGAATGGCGCGATATCCGGATAGGCGGCCTTCTGCTGCTGCGCGATCTGCGCGCCGCGGTAGTCGTTGCCGTTCGGGCTAGCGCGGCGCGCGGCAGCGAGGGCGACGAACTGCGGCGGATGCTCGGTATCTGTGACGATGTCGTGAATCATGGGCACGCTGCGCACTTGTTTGAGTTGCAGCAACAAGTACCCAGAGACCAGCGCCCCGAGAACTAACGCCGCATGGAGGCGTACGCTGGGCGCAGTGCCCTGCGTCGTCTTGGCAAGCAACCAAGCGACTACGCAAAGCACAAAGCCCACGGCGCAAGCGAGGCTCGCGAGCGCGAGCAGCTTACGCAGCGCAAAGGCGAAATCCCACCAGCCCAGGCGAAAGCCGACCGGCGCAAGCGCAACGCCCAGCACGCCCAGCGCGACCAGCCAAACTCCAAGGTTCGCGAGCACGCTCAGTTTGCGCACCGTGGCATGGTCAAGGCCAAAGCTTGCGATACAGCTCGAGCGCCAACAGCGTAGCGAAGCCGACCGCGATCCAGCGCAGCCACGCAGTTTGCTGGCGGTTGCTTTGCTCCAGCGCGGCAAGCTTGCGCTCGGACTCGTCCAAGCGCTGCGGATGTTGGGTCAGCGCTTGGTGCGCCAGGCGCGGCAGTTGGGGCAGCAGCGTGCTCCAGCGCGGCGCTTCCTCGCGCACGCTTTTCGCCAGCGCGCGCCAGCCGATCTGCTGGCTCATCCAGCGCTTGAGGATGGGCTTGGCGATCTGCACCACGTCGAGATCGGGATCGAGTTGGCGTCCCAAGCCTTCGATTTGCAGCAGCGTTTTTTGCAATAGCACCAGTTGCGGCTGCACTTCCATCTTGAAGCGGCGCGAGACTTCGAACAGCCGCAGCAGCACACGGCCGAAATAAATTTCCTTGAGCGGTTTGCCGAAGATCGGCTCGCACACCGAGCGGATGGCGGACTCGAACTCGTCCACGCGCGTATCGCGCGGCACCCAGCCGGCCTCGACGTGCGCCACCGCCACGCGCTTGTAGTCGCGGTTGAAAAATGCCATGAAGTTGGTGGCGAGGTAGTCCTTATCCTCATCGGCGAGCGTGCCCATGATGCCGAAGTCCACACCGGAGTAGCGTCCGTCGCGCAGCACGAAAATGTTGCCGGGGTGCATGTCGGCGTGAAAGAACGCGTCGCGGAACACCTGCGTGAA
>CAZAWU010000256.1:1424-5107 GCA_964488915.1 uncultured Burkholderiales bacterium | reverse complement strand
TCTTGGAACGTCAGCAAGGCGGCGCGCTTACTGGGCGTCAGCCGCGACACCTTGCGCTATCGCATCGAGAAGTATCAGCTGCGCCTGCCTTCGTAGTCATATCCCCCACTTTGGGTGGGGGATATTCCCCATAAATTCCCCCAATTCTCCTCCGAGCAATTCGGCGGAATTAGTTTCTACAAAAAATCAATAGGATACACGGCGTTGCGGACGTTGCCAATTTGGCACGTCTTCTGCTTTATATTGAATGTGGGAAAATATCCCGCACACAACTCGACAGGTTGTTTCCATCATCAATGAAAGGAGAAAGACATGTTGAAGACATCAAAGCTGGCGGTATCGGCGGCACTGGGGCTCGGTTTGATTTGTTCGGCGAGCGTTCTGCAAGCGGCGCATCGGTCGAGCGATACGACGCTCGTGGCGCGCGAAGCAAGCGAAGGTCCTCGCGGCGGCAACAACGAGCGTCCTGGCGACAAGCGCAAACGCGGCGGTAAGCAATTTGAGGAGCGTGAGCAAGTTGCACGCGAAGCAAGCGAAGGTCCGCGCGGCGGCGACAACGAGCGCCCGGGCGACAAGCGCAGGCGCGGCGGAAGATTGTTCGAGCAAAGCACACAAATCGCCTGATAGGTCGCGCTCAATCGGCCGAGGGGCGAGCCCTCGGCCTCGAACTCGAGGAGGGGAAAATGATTAGGAAAGCAGCAATCACCGGCTTGATGTTGTGGCTAGGCACGGCGGCACATCATGCACTCGCGGCCGAACGCACGGGCGAATTGTTTGTCGATCGCCTGGAGGTCGACGACTACAGCGGCTTGATCTACTCGCCCATCGTGAGCCGCTTCAGCGTCAGCGATCTGAAATTCAAGGTAACGGTACCGATCGTGCGGTTCATGTCGGCGCCGAGCGCGGGGTACTACACCGAGGAAGTGACCAACCTCGGGCGACCGGCCGGCACGCTGCAATATGCGGAACTAGGCGACATCACCGCCAAAGTGAGCAGGCGTCTCTGGCGCGCGCGCACCGCAGGCACACGTTTGGACGCGAGCGGAAAACTGACTTTCGCCACCGGGGATGCAAGCAAGGACATTGGCGACGGCCGTGCCGAGGCGACGCTGGTGCTGGATATCGTTCAGCCGCTGCGAGCGTTCGAATTTCTCGGTGGTGTTTCTTACTCGGCGCGCCACAGTTACACAGACGACGCGGCTGCCAACGGCTTCTCCGGTTACGCAGGGGTCGCGCTTAATCTCGGCACGCACACCTACTTCGACGCGACTTACGAATACGAGCAAGCGAGTGAAGTCGGCGACCCATCGGAGCGCACTTTCACACTTGCGCTGAACCACTCAGCACGCGGTTGGACGTTGCGCAGTTTCGCGGCCGCTACACGCGAAGCACGCGAGCGCGAGCTCGAAGTGGGCTTCGCGATGAGCAAGAAGTGGTGAGAACGAGAGCGGCGGTGGGGGCTAGCCCCCAGCGTTGGTGGGGCACAAGCCCCAGTCTTTGGGGTTTGTACGCCCGCGCCCGTTACGATGAGAGAGACATCCCTTTGATTAATTGCCGATAATCGACACGTACCCAGCTTTGGCATAGCGGTTGCTCAAGCCTAAGGGCTAGCAGGAAAACCAGAATAACTTCCGAACTGCGGCGGCTGTGCTCGGCACACCAACATTCTCAACAGCAACAAACTTAAGGGGCGCACCGTGAAGCGCATTCTGGTTTACTCGCACGACACTTTTGGCCTCGGCAACATCCGCCGCATGCTCACCATCGCGCAGCATCTGGCCGAATCCGATCCGGAAGTCTCCGTGCTAATCGTCTCCGGCTCACCGATGCTGCACGCGTTCCGCATCCCGCCGCGCGTGGATTACGTGAAGTTGCCGTGCTTATCGCGCACGCTCAAGGGCAGCTACAGCGTGAAGTTTCTCGATATGCCGTTCGAAGACACGATCCGCTTGCGCGCCAACATTCTGGTGAGCACGCTGCTCGACTTTGCGCCGGACGTCGTCGTCGTCGACAAGAAACCGTTTGGCGTGAGCAACGAACTTGCGCCTGCGCTTGAGTTGCTGCAGCGGCGCGGCAGCAAGACCAAGCTGGTGCTGCTGCTGCGCGACATTCTCGACAGTCCCGCCGCCACGCAGGCCGTGTGGCAGAAGAACCGCTACTTCGATGCGATCGCGGAGTTCTACCACCAAGTGCTGGTGGTGGGCTCGCGCGAACTGTTCGATATCACCGAGGAGTACGCATTCCCGGCCGGCGCCGCTGAGAAGGTGCGCTTCTGCGGTTACCTGCGCCGGCAGCGCAGCGCCGTTGGGCGCGAAGAGCAACGCGCGCGGCTCGGCGTGGGGGAAGAACGTCTCGTGCTGGTGACGCCCGGTGGCGGGGAAGATGGTGCACGTCTGATCGCCAGTCACATTGAGGCGTGGCCCCACGTCGCCGCGCGCACCAACGCTTCTTCCTTGGTCGTATGCGGACCGGAGATGGCGCAGGCGCAGCGCGAAAAGCTGCATGCGGCGGCGGCCGGTCAGCCAAGGATCAAAGTGATGGATTTTTCCGACGACATGATCGGCTTGATGGATGCCGCCGACGTCGTTGTGTCGATGAGCGGCTACAACACCGTTTGCGAGCTACTCACGCTCAAGAAGCGCGCGATCCTGGTCCCGCGCGTCAAGCCGGTGCAGGAACAGTTGGTGCGCGCCGAGCGCCTGGCGCAACTTGGCCTGGCGCGCACACTGCATCCCGACGCACTCGCGCCCGCGCTCATGGCGCAAACGCTGGTGGAAGAGCTTGACTTGGCCAATGTGCACCAGCGCGGCTTGTATCAGATCGACATGGACGGCTTGTCGCGCATCGGCGATGCGATCGCGGAATTACTCGAGCCGAGCGAGTCGTCCGACGAGCCGGTCACGGCGCGCTGGGCGCTGAGCGTATGAGCACCGCGAAGATCGGCGTGCTAGTGAAGACGTATCCGAAGCTCTCGGAAACGTTCGTGCTCGGTGAAATTCTGGGTTTGGAAAAACTCGGATTGTCCTTGGAGATCTTCGCACTGCAGCGCCCGACCGACGCTGTCCAGCATGACGCCATCAAGCGCGTGGCGGCGCCGGTGCACTATCTGCTCATTGGCACACTACGAGGGGTAGCCCATAATTTATCAGATGTAATCTCATTGCTAGCATTACACCCTATCCAGTGTATTAAATCTCTGGTGTTTTTGGCGCGCCGTGCCGAGGGTGCTAGCTGGCGGGATTTCCGCTTCGCCTGCACACTTGCCCGCAAGCTCAAGCGCGGCGGAGTGCGGCATCTGCACGCCCATTTCGCAACGCAACCTGCCGCGGTTGCCGAGCTAGCATCGCGCTTGAGCGGCATTCCTTTCAGCATTTCCGCCCACGCGAAAGACATCTACTTGAGCGAGCCGCCCGTGCTCGCGCGCAAGATGTCGAACGCGAGTTTTACCGTCACGTGCACCGATTACAACCGCCGCTACCTCGCCGCGCTTGCCGTGCCGGGAACAGCCGTACACGGCATGTACCACGGTATTGACACGACCAAGTTCGCTCCGGCTACGTGCTCGACCGATTGCGCACACATCGACGAGCAGCCAGTGCAAAGCCCGGCCAAGCTCGCGCAAAACAAACCCGAGTCTGAGCAAACCCCGCTCATCCTCGCAGATAACAAACCCGAGTCTGAGC
>CAZAWU010000256.1:0-1324 GCA_964488915.1 uncultured Burkholderiales bacterium | reverse complement strand
GGCCGCTTGCGCGAGAAGAAGGGGTTTGCGACGCTGGTGCGCGCGTGCGCGCTGCTGCGCAATGCGGGCACGGCGTTCCGCTGTGAGATCGTCGGTTACGGCGAGGAGCGCGAGCGGCTGCAAGCGTTGATCGCCGAGCTGCAACTCGATGCGCACGTGCGTTTGGTCGGCACTATGAACCATGCCGCGCTGATCGAGCGCTACCGCAGTGCCGCTATCTTCGCCGCGCCTTGCCAAGTCGCCGCCGACGGCGACCGCGACGGCATTCCGAACGTGATGCTGGAAGCGATGGCGATGCAGCTCGCGGTCATCGCTACCCCCGTTTCCGGTATTCCCGAAGTTATCGCCGACGGCGCTAGTGGATTGCTGGTGCCGCCGGAAGATCCACGTGCATTGGCGGGCGCGCTGCAGCGCTTGATCGCCGCGCCCGCGTTGCGCCGGGAGCTGGGCGCTGCGGCGCGCAAAGTCGTCCTGCAGCAGTTCAACAACGATCACAATCTTTTGTTGCTGCGCGACTTGTTGCTGCACACGGCGCGCCCCCTGCCAGCGGCGCCGCGAACGGAGCGCGCTTATGCGTGAGCTGACACACACCCGCGCAGCGCCGGTACGCTTCGAATCATCGCCGGCGCGCTCGCCGCTGCCAGGCGCGACGATGTGGGGTGCATCAAGCGCCCGCAGCGACGCGGATGAGATCGGCTACGTGATCATGGGTTTCCCGCGCATCTCGGAGACCTTCATCAGCAACGAGATCCACTTGCTCGAAACATTGGGTGCGCGCCTGCGCGTCTTCGCGATCAAGCAAGGCGGCGAAGACCAAGTGCACGACAGTGTCGGCCGCATCCGCGCGCCGATCACCTACTTGCCGCCGATGAGTTCACTATCGGGCACCACGCTGCTCGCGTGGCTGCGCCAGAATTGGCCGCAGTATCGTGCGCAGCACAGTTCGGTGTTCTTGCGCCGGCCAGGGTCTTATCTGCGTACCCTGGCGAGCGCGCTGGCGATGAGTTGGCGCTACCGCAAGAGTCCGCTCAGCCTGCGTAAGGTTTTCATCAAGGAATTCTTGCAGGCTGGCCATATCGCCGCGCAAGTGATTCAGGCTGGCAGTGTGCGCCACTTGCACGGCCACTTTTGCCACGGCGCCACGACGGTGACTTGGTTTGTCAGCCGCATGACCGGCTTGGGTTTTAGCTTCACCGCTCATGCGAAAGACATTTACCAAGAAGATCAAAACCCGGGCGATTTGCTGAAACGCAAGATCGACGCCGCTTGCTTCGCGACAACCTGCACCGGAGCGAACGAGCAGCATCTCGCGCACCGCTTCCCC
>CAZAWU010000255.1:0-5185 GCA_964488915.1 uncultured Burkholderiales bacterium | reverse complement strand
TCGTGCAGGCGGTCGGCGACAAGATGTATGGCAACCAGTACACCGACGGTTCGCGCAGCGTGCGACATAACTACATGCGCATGCGTGAGTTCGGTGCGACCACACGCGCGATGCTGGAAAAAGCCGCCGCGATCAAGTGGGGTGTGTCCGAGTCGCAGTGCAAGGCGCAAAACCACAAGGTGCTGGGCCCTGACGGCAAGTCCGCTGACTTTGGCGAACTGGTTGAAGCCGCCGCCGGCCTGCCGGTTCCGGATGTCAAATCCGTCAAGCTGAAAGATCCCAGCGAGTTCCGCTACATCGGTCGCGATATTCCGCTGGTCGATGGTCCGAACATGGCAGTCGGTAAGGCCATTTACGGAATGGACCTTCGCTTGCCCGGCATGGTGTACTCGGTGGTTGAACATTGCCCAGTGACCTACGGCAAGGTCAAGAGCGTGGACGCCAGCGAAACCATGAACGTGCCCGGCGTCATCAAGGTCGTCGAGATTCCGCAAAGCGCGCCGCCGATCGGTTTCAACTCCCTCGGCGGTGTGGCGGTGATCGCCACCAACACTTGGGCGGCGAACGAGGGCCGCAAGAAGCTGAAGATCGACTGGGACTACGGCGCTAATACCGTCTACAACTCGGAAGATTTCCGCGTGACGATGGAAAACACCGCCAAGGGCGACGGCAACAAAGTCGTGCGTCAAGAAGGCGATGCGGCCGGTGCGCTGGCTGCCGCCGACAAAGTGGTCGAGGCAACGTTCTATGTGCCGCACTTTGCCCACGCGATGATGGAACCGCCGGTAGCATTGGCACAAGTGAAAGACGGCAAGTGCACCGTGTGGGGTGGCTATCAAGATCCGCAAGCCGCGCGCGGCACGGTGGCCAAAGCCATCGGCATGGACGAAGCCGACGTCACGACGCACGTGGCGCTACTCGGCGGCGGTTTCGGACGCCGTTCGAAGCCGGACTTCGCGGCGGAAGCGGCGATCCTGGCCAAGCAACTCGGCATGCCGGTCAAGAACGTGTGGATGCGCGAAGACGATATTCGGCATGCCTACTACCACACGGTATGCGCACAGCACATCAAGGCCGGCTTGAAAGATGGCAAAGTTTCCGCGTGGCTCCACCGCTCGGTGTTCCCGACGATTTGGTCGACGTTTGAAGACGATCCGCAGTTGGGACACAAGATCGAGCTCTCGCTCGGCTTCTTGGATTTGCCGTACAACATCCCCAACCTGCAACTCGAAAACGGCAAGGCCAAAGCGCACGTGCGTATCGGCTGGCTGCGTTCGGTGAACAACATCCCGCACGCGTTCGCGCAGAACACTATGGCGAACATGCTGGCGGAAGCGGCGGGGCAAGATCCGGTCAAGTTCTTGGCGGACCTGATTGGTCCTGATCGCGTGGTCGATTTGTCGAAGGCTGACTATTGGAACTACGACCAAACCTACGACGAATATCCGATCATGACCGGCCGTTTGAAAGGTGTACTGGAAACAGTGGCGAACGCCTCCGGCTACGGCAAGAAGATGGGTGAGCGCGAAGCGATCGGCATCGCGGTGCATCGCAGCTTCACCACCTACGTGGCCACTGCCGTGCATGCGAAGATCACGCCCGACGGCAAACTGTCGATCCCGCGCATTGACATCGCTTGCGACGCAGGGCGTGTGGTCAATACCGACCGCGTGCGCTCGCAAATGGAAGGCTCCTGCATTTACGGGCTTACCGGTGCGTTCTACAGCGAAATCTCGGCCAAAGGCGGTATCGTGGAGCAAAGCAACTTCCACGACTACACCATGGCGCGTATGCCGGAAGCGCCACGCGAGATCCACGTGCATATCGTCAATAACAGTGAGAAGTTCCCGCCTGGAGGTGTCGGCGAGCCCGGCGTTCCGCCGTTCGCGCCCGCGTTGACCAACGCGATCTATGCGGCCACGGGTAAGCGGATCACCAGCCTGCCCATCTCCAAACAAAATCTGGCTGCCTAACGGCGGCGTATTGTCCCGAGAGAGCGGCGCAAGCCGCTCTCAAGGTTCTCCGAGCAGCTTGCTGCTCTCTGTCTCCCACGGCGGCGCAAGGCCGCCGTTTCTTTTTGCATGCCTTTGGGAGCGAATGTCCCGTAGACAAAACGCAACAGAGTGCGCTCATGGGTCATGCAAGATGGCTTTGATGTTGCCAAATAGGAGGTGTTTGATCGTAACATTCAACAATTGCAACTAAGTCTACTTCTATACTTCGGCTTACCTGACCATCAAACAAAAAGAATTGCCTTGTCCCAAAAGATAGGGAGCAAGCACAATCAAGCGTAGGGAGATAAGCGATGAAGCACAGTTCCGTCGGATTGTTGTTGGCCGGTGCCACCGCCTTTGCTTTGCCGGCGATTTGTTCTGCAGGCGATTGGCAGTTGCGCATAGGTCCCGTCGTAGAGAACTTCAAGCACACGGAGATTACACAGCTCGGCAACGTCAAGGAGGACGGCACACTGTACGGGCTGAGCCTGCGGTTAGCACGCAAGGTTGGCCAATATGAAATTGAGGGCGCGCTGTCGCATTTGACCAGCGAAGTCGACTACCGCGGCAACGCCACCCTTCTGCCCAGCAACACAACAATTCCGCTGCGCACGACTACGGACGAGCGAATCACGGAAGCCTCCATTCGTATAGCGCGCTGGTTCTTGGCTACTGGAGATCGCCTTGCGCTCTACGGTGGTATTGGTCATCGCCGCTGGGACCGCGATGTCGCCTCCACCACAATTTCGACCGGCTCAAACCTCGAATACCAGTGGCCGTTCGTCATGCTCGGGGCGAAGTTCAGCGTCCATCGAAGCGAGCGAGCGAACTTCATGATTGACTTGCGCCTGACAAAGCCGATCGATCCAAAAGTTGACTTCGCATTCACCAATCGCACCGAAGCCGTTAAGTTGGAAATGGGATCGAAGCTCGGCTATCGCGTCGAAGCGCCGTTCTCATACAAGATAACGCAAAACGGTGGCGTCGAAATCGCACCGTTCTACGAGCGCCTAAAACTGAAAGAGAGCAAGTCCAAACCGATAGTCGCATTGGATCCTACCGATCCTGTGAACGGCGTACCCGTGACCGAACCGGATAGCGAAGGGGAAGCTTTTGGCCTGAATATCCACTGGCTGCAAGAGTTCTAAGCTCAACCCTGCGAATCCAAGGACGGCGGTCGCACGACCGCCGTTTTCATTTGGGAGGAGCAGATACAGGGGCTAACTCCTCTCCAGTCACGCGATCCCGCTTAGTTTTGGACCCACCAAAGGGGCAGATTAGCCCACCTGGCGTGGTGAACTTGAGCTAACCATG
Organism: uncultured Burkholderiales bacterium; assembly: GCA_964488915.1. Classification (GTDB taxonomy): domain Bacteria; phylum Pseudomonadota; class Gammaproteobacteria; order Burkholderiales; family JALYOK01; genus CADEHE01. The sequence goes on along the minus strand of CAZAWU010000255.1, from coordinate 1,877 downwards.
CAAACGTGACCCCCATCGAGCCCGTGGAACGGCTGGGAATCTTGCGCTCCAGGACTTGATTTCCTGGTGATTTTCCGCTTATTATTGGCACTCGCAAACCGCGAGTGCTAGCAACACACCGTGTGGCTAGCCGTCAACGCAAGCAGGCCGAGGGCCTGTAGTTCATTCAACCCCTTTAGGAGTGAGTCTGTTATGAACATTCGTCCGTTGCACGATCGAGTGATCGTGAAGCGTTTGGAAGAGGAGCGCAAGACCGCTTCCGGCATCGTCATCCCCGACACAGCCGCGGAGAAACCTGATCAGGGCGAGATCATCGCCGTGGGTAAAGGAAAGGTTTCCGACGACGGCAAAGTCCGCGCCCTAGATGTCAAAGTTGGCGACAAAGTTCTATTCGGCAAGTACTCAGGTCAAACGGTCAAGATCAAGGGCGACGAGTACCTGGTGATGCGTGAGGAAGACCTCATGGGCGTCATCGAAGCGAAGTAAGCCGTTCGCCAGCCAAGTTGAACCCAGATAGGTAAGTAATCACTTCGGAGAATTCCCATGCCAGCAAAAGAAGTACGTTTTCACGAATCCGCCCGCCATCGCATGATCGCGGGCATGAACGTCCTGGCCGACGCGGTCAAAGTGACCCTCGGACCGAAAGGCCGGAACGTTATCCTCGATCGTGCATTCGGCGCGCCGACCGTCACTAAGGACGGCGTCTCCGTTGCCAAAGAGATCGAACTGAAAGACAAGTTCGAAAACATGGGCGCGCAGATGGTGAAGGAAGTTGCATCGAAGACTTCCGACGTCGCCGGCGACGGCACGACAACGGCGACCGTATTGGCCCAATCCATCGTGCAGGAAGGCATGAAGTATGTCGCCGCCGGCATGAACCCCATGGATCTGAAGCGCGGAATCGACAAAGCGGTTGAAGCTGTGGTCGAGGAGTTGAAGAAACTTTCCAAACCCTGCACCACCAGCAAAGAGATTGCCCAAGTCGGCTCAATCTCGGCTAACTCCGATGCGCAAGTCGGCAACATCATCGCCGAGGCGATGGACAAAGTCGGCAAGGAAGGCGTCATCACGGTTGAAGACGGCAAGAGCCTGCAGAACGAACTAGAAGTCGTCGAAGGCATGCAGTTCGATCGCGGCTACCTCTCGCCCTACTTCATCAACAACCCGGACCGCCAAATGGCGATCCTGGAAGAGCCGTTCATCCTGCTGCACGATAAGAAGATCTCCAACATCCGCGATCTGCTGCCGGTGCTGGAGCAAGTTGCCAAATCTGGCAAGCCATTGCTCATCATTTCGGAAGAAACCGACGGTGAAGCGCTCGCCACCCTGGTCGTCAACAACATCCGCGGCATTCTGAAGACTTGCGCGGTGAAAGCACCGGGCTTCGGCGATCGCCGCAAAGCCATGCTGGAAGACATCGCCATCCTCACCGGTGGCACAGTCATCTCCGATGAGGTCGGCCTGACGCTGGAAAAAGCCTCGCTAAAAGACCTCGGCAAAGCCCGCCGCGTGGAAGTCGGTAAGGAAGAAACCACCATCATCGACGGCGCCGGCAAGGAAGATCAAATCAAGGGCCGCGTGGGTTCAATCCGCAAGCAGATCGACGAAGCCACCAGCGACTACGACAAAGAGAAGCTGCAAGAGCGCGTCGCCAAATTGGCGGGTGGTGTTGCGGTCATCAAAGTCGGCGCTGCGACCGAAATCGAAATGAAGGAGAAGAAAGCTCGCGTCGAAGACGCGCTGCATGCGACCCGCGCGGCGGTGGAAGAAGGCATTCTGCCCGGTGGCGGTGTGGCTTACATTCGCGCCAAGCAATCGATCAAATCGCTCAAGACCGACAATCACGACCAAGACTCCGGCGTGAAAATCGTGCTGCG
>CAZAWU010000254.1:0-5199 GCA_964488915.1 uncultured Burkholderiales bacterium | reverse complement strand
GAGTGACGAACTAGTGTAGTGCTTCACTCTTAATGCTACAAAAGATGGCGAGAAAGCGAGCCATAGCGCGTTGCAAATCCTCGCGAGGTGTTCAACCTCGCTGCGGTTTGCGCCTTGTCTGACTCGATTTTTGCCATTTTTGTTCGTGCTCCCGCCTGCACGGATGCTCACATACGTAGCACTAAGAGTGAAGCACTACACTAGAGCGCTGCTCAGTGCAACAGCGGTTTCTTCAGGAAGTCGTTGCGGTTCGCACAACGCAAGCGCACGTTCATCAAGTCACCGTCGCGCGCGAGCGTCAGCGCGATTTCGCCGCCCGGCTGCGCGCTGCGCCAGAGTTTGCGCAAAAAATCCGCCAGACGCACGACGCGCTCGCCGTTGAGCTCCAGCACGAGGTCACCCGGACGCACGCCGCCGCGCTCAGCCGGCGCTCCCGGCGCCAGTCCCGAGACGATCAAGTGCCCGTTTGCCTCAGTCGAATACATGCCGAGCCAGGCACGCGATGCGCGCTGAGCTGTACCTGTGCGCGCGAGCTGCTCGAGAATCGGATCGAGCAAATCGATCGGCACGAACATGTTGCCCTGCTCGGTGCGCGGCTCCGCCTGCTCTTGCACCAGCAAAGAACCGATGCCAAGCAAGCGTCCGTCGGCGCCAAGCAGCGCCGCACCGCTCCAATCCGGATGCGCGGGTGTCGTGAACAGCGCCTCGTCCAGCAAGTATTCCCAGTAGCCGGCGAACTCGCGCTTGGCGGCAATCTTCGCTTGCAGGGCATGCGCGCGTCCTCCGTGGCTCAACACTAAAACACGATCTCCCGCAGCGGCGCTGGCCGCGTCGGCACGCGGCAGCGCGGGCGCATCGAGCCGTCCCAGCGGCTGCACCAGCCCGAAGCCGGTGGCGAAGTCGTAGGCGACCGGATAGCCTTGCGCGACTTCGCCGGCGTGGCTAGTCAGCCATATCGTGCTCGCTTCGGTAATCAGGTAACCGATCGTCAGCACCAAGCCTTCGTCATTGATGACAACGCCGTTGCCCGCGCGCTCGGTACCGAGAATGGAGGCGGTGTACGCATCCTCCGGCACTTCGGCGCTGATGGCGACCACCGCAGCCAAAGCCTGCTCGAGGTCGAAGCGCAATTGCTGCGGATCGGCTTGTAGTTCGAGCGGCAGCGCCCAGTTGCTGCTCATGCATTAACCTCGCAGCGGCCGGAAAAACTCGCGAAGGTCGTTTGCCAGCGTTTGCGGCTGTTCCAGCGCGGCGAAGTGGCCACCGCGCGTTGCCTTGCTCCAGCGCTGGATGTTGTACACCGTTTCCGCGAGCGAGCGCGGCGGGCGCAAGATCTCCGTCGGAAACTCGATGTACGCCGTCGGCACCGTCACGCGCTCGCCTTCCGGGATCGGCCACGGCCCGTGCATGCGCGCGTAGTAGGGCCAGAAAGAGGAACCGATCGCGCCGGTGGCCCAATAGATGGTGATATTGGTGAGCAATTCGTCCTTGGTAAGGATCGACTCCGGATCGCCGTTACAGTCGCTCCACTTACGAAACTTCTCCATGATCCACGCGGCCAAACCGGCCGGGGAATCGGTCAATCCGAACGCAAGTGTCTGCGGTTTGGTGCCTTGGATCCACTGATAGCCGGTCTCTTCTTTGAGGAAGTGGGCGAGTTCCTCGAGGTACTTCTTCTGCTCCGGTGCATCTGGGTTGGTGGCGACTTTCGCATCACGCCGCAGCGGCATCAGATTCAAGTGAATACCGCAGCAATGTTGCGGATAGCGCAAGCCCACCACCGAGGTGATGAACGAACCCCAATCGCCGCCTTGCGCGGCGAAGCGCTGATAGCCGAGCACTTCGGTCATCAACTGACCGAACACGCTCGCAATCTCCTGGACCGAGAAACGCTTCTGTCCCGGTTTGAACGAGAACGCGTAGCCGGGCAGCGAGGGCGCGACCACGGTGAACGCATCGGCCGGATCGCCGCCAAAGCGCGCAGGGTCGGTGAGCATCGGGATGATCTTGTGGAATTCAAACACCGAGCCGGGCCAACCGTGCGAGAGCAGCAGCGGCAGCGGCTTCGGCCCCTTGCCTTGCGCGTGGATGAAATGCAGATCGATGCCGCCGAGCGCTACGCTGAACTGCGGGAATTCGTTGAGCCTAGCTTCCTGCGCACGCCAATCGAAGCGCTCGCGCCAGTAGTCACAGAGCTGCTTCATGTAGGCGACGTTAGCGCCGAAAGCCCACGGCTCACCCGGCGCTTCGTCGGGCCAGCGCGTCAGCGCGAGGCGCGCGCGCAAATCGCGCAGCACCTCATCGCTCACGTGAACCGAGAAAGGACGAACGGCGGACATACTCAGCCTGGCGTCAAGCCGCGCTCGCCGCTTTGGCGGATGCCTCCTCCAGAACCTCGACCGGCAGCTCGCTCGAGGCGAACAACACAGAATCTTCCAACGCAACGAGATCGTGCGCTTCGCCCGCTTCGGTGTAGAGATAGTCACCCGCGGTCAATACCTGCCCTGCAATCTGCACTTTGCCGGAGATAACGTAAGCGTGCTCGGCCGCTCTGTGCTTATGCATCGGCGCGCGCGCGCCGGCTTTGAAGCGCGCAATCGAAGTGCGGCCTTGGCCGGCATTGAGATGAAGGATGGCGCGTTCGGCGTTGGGGTAACCGGCGCTGGTCCATTGGCGGTTAGCGGCTAGATTCAACTTCATGTCGATCTCCTTTGGGATAGGGAAGCAATGCAGGGAGGGCACGCGACGCTTGTGGCAGCGTGCCCTCAGAGTCAATCCTACCGGAAAATGCCCTTGAGTTCCTGCAACCGGCCAGGGCAAGATACGCGCTATGACCGTCGACTACCAAAAGCTCGAATTCCCTGGCGTGCCGCCGCCAACAGGCGCCGCGCGGCATCACCGGGCGGTGATCGTCGGCGCCGGACCTATCGGGCTGACGCTTGCTATCGATCTGGCGCAACAAGGCGTCGAGATCGTGTTGCTCGACGACGACTATCGGCTCTCGACCGGTTCGCGCGCGATTTGTTTCGCCAAGCGCACGCTGGAAATCTGGGATCGCCTCGGTTGCGGCCAGCGCATGGTCGACAAGGGCGTCTCATGGAACGTCGGCAAGGTATTCTTTCAGGACGAATTGGTGTATCAATTCGATCTGCTCGCCGAGGCCGGGCATCGGCGCCCGGCGTTCATCAATCTGCAGCAGTATTACGCTGAAGGCTATCTATACGAGCATGCCGCCAAGCAAGCGAACATCGAGGTGCGCTGGCGGCACAAAGTGGTCGGCGTCGACAACGCCCCGCAAGGCGTAACGCTCACCGTTGCCACGCCCGAGAGTGAATATCGGCTCAGCGCGGACTACGTCATTGCCTGCGACGGTGCGCGCTCCGGCGTGCGGCAATTGCTGGGCCTGGAAAGCAAAGGGCGCGTGTTCCGCGATCGCTTCCTGATCGCCGACGTCAAAATGAAAGCGCCGTTCCCCGCCGAGCGCTGGTTCTGGTTCGATCCGCCGTTTCACCGCAACCAATCGGTGCTGCTGCACCGCCAGCCGGACGATGTCTGGCGCATCGATTTCCAGCTCGGCTGGGACGCCGATCCCGACGCCGAACGCCAGCCCGAACGGGTCATGCAGCGCGTGCAGGCGCTGCTGGGCAAGAATACGCCGTTCGAGTTGGAGTGGGTCAGCGTCTACACGTTCGCCTGCCTGCGCATGGAGAAGTTCCGCCACGGCCGTGTGTTGTTCGCTGGCGATGCGGCGCACGGCGTTTCGCCATTTGGCGCGCGCGGGGCGAATTCCGGCGTGCAGGATGCCGACAATCTGGCCTGGAAGCTGCGCTACGTGCTCGAAGGCAAAGCGCCGGATGCGTTGCTCGACAGCTACGCGATCGAGCGCGAATACGCTGCCGATGAGAATATCTTGCACTCCACCCGCGCGACCGATTTCATCACACCGAAGAGTCCGGTCAGCCGCACCTTCCGCGACGCGGTACTGAAGCTTGCGCCGGACTGCCCTTTCGCGCGTACGCTTATGAACAGCGGACGCCTGTCGACCGCCACACTGCTGCGCATGTCCCCGCTCAATACGCCGGATACCGATGACTTCGCTTCACCTCTGATACCGGGTGCGCCAATGGCCGACGCACCCGTGCGCAGCGCTGGGCAAACAAGCTGGCTGCTCGCACACTGCCACACGGCGTTCACCGGCTTGTATTTTTGTGCCGACGCGGCTGCATCGGCGCAAGCGCATGCGGCGCTGGAGAACTTGGGCGTAGCAGCACTGTTCGTGCTGCCGACCGGCGCACAACCCGAAGCAGGAAGCAACCGCGTACAGCTAATTGATGCGCAGGGCCTGTGCGCGCAGCGCTACGACGCGCGCCCCGGCACCTTCTACCTGGTTCGCCCTGACCAGCATGTGTGCGCACGTTGGCGCAGCTTCGATGCCGACGCGATCAAGACGGCGCTCGCGCATGCGGCTTGTAATGCGGCGCCTTAGCGGCTTATGAGGACTAGCCAGATGAAAGCACTCAACCTAGAACCGAATCTCGAGCGCCCGGATGATTTCTACGAAGCGCTTATCGACGCGCACCGCGATCTCGACGCCGAGCAAAGCCAGATGTTGAACGCGAAATTGATCTTGTTGCTCGCAAATCAAGTCGGCGATCATGCGCTGCTGCTGGCGGCGCTGCACAAGGCGCGGCAAGGTATAGTCTCCTAATACACCTTACCCTATACTGTTACGAATGAGATGTACTCTCAATAGACGGATGTTACCTATTAGTGTATCGATAAAATCGAGGCTCAAATGAGCACGAGAGCAGCCCCACCGTTTCGCGCCGATCACGTCGGCAGTTTCTTGCGCCCCCAAGCCCTACTGGCGGCGCGCGCACGCTTCGCCGCCAACGAGATCACGCGCGAACAGTTGCGCACAGCAGAGGACGCCGCGATTCGCGACGTGGTGCGCATGCAGGAAGAGGCCGGCTTACAGTCGGTGACCGACGGCGAGTTTCGCCGCACTTACTTTCACATCGACTTTCTCGAGCAATTGGCCGGCGTCACCACCAAAGGCGGCATCGCGGTCAGCTTTCGCAGTGCCGCCGGTGATGTCGAGTTCGCGCCGCCAGTGATGCACATCAACGGCAAAGTTCGCCACGTCAAACCGATTCAACGTGCGGACTTCGAGTTTCTCAACTCGGCGACCACACGCAC
>CAZAWU010000253.1:0-5203 GCA_964488915.1 uncultured Burkholderiales bacterium | reverse complement strand
GTCTTGAACTTGAACAGTTCTTTGTTGATGTTGTTGGCATCAACGCACTTCAAGTAGCCTTCCAGCGTACCGTAGCAAGCGAGGTTGCCGGCGGTGACCAGCGCGCCCGACCACACCGAGAATTTCTCGGCTTTGGACTGCTTGATCTTGCCGGTGGCCGCATCCCACACAATGAAGTTACCCATGCCGCCGTGGCTGTTCGGCGCCGGGAACATCGACAGCGTCGCGCCGACGTACGGCTGGCCTGCGGTGTACTCAACCTTGAACGGTTCGTAGTCCATGCAGACGTGGTTGGTCGGCACGTAGAACATCTTGTTCTTCGGGTTGTACGCTGCGGGTTGCTGGTCCTTCGAGCCCAACGCCGCCGGGCAGATGCCCTTGGAGTTGACGTCCGGACCGTTTTGCGCGGTGGAATACTTCGACACCACTTGCGGACGGCCAGTCTTCATGTCGACGTGCGTGGCCCAATTGACCGCCGGGTCATACTTCTGCGCGACCAGCAGCGCGCCGTTGGTGCGGTCGAGCGTGTAGCCGAAGCCGTTACGATCGAAGTGCACCAAGGCCTTGGTCATCTTGCCGTTGACCGGGAAGTCCGCCAGGATCATCTCGTTGATGCCGTCGAAATCCCACTCATCGAACGGCGTCATCTGATAGACCCAGTTAACCTTGCCGCTATCCACGTCACGCGACCAGATCGACATCGACCACTTGTTGTCGCCTGGACGCTGCGAGGGGTTCCACGTGCCGGGGTTGCCGGTGCCGTAAAACACCGCGTTCAGCGCTTTGTCGTACGAGTACCAGCCCCACGTCGTGCCGCCGCCGATCTTCCACATGTCGCCCTTCCAGGTCTTGAGCGACGAATCCTTGCCCACGGCGGTCACTTTGCCGTCAGCCCAGGTGGTGGACTTCTCGGGATCCATCAGCATTTGATCGTCGGGACCGACCGAGTAGCCTTTCCACGCCAGCTTGCCAGTGTTGATATCGTAGGCGGCCAAGTAGCCTTGCACACCCCACTCACCGCCGGAAATACCGGTGATGACTTTGTCCTTGAACACGTGCGGCGCGTTGGTGTTGACCATGCCCAGCTTCGGATCGCCGTTCTTGACGGTCCAAATCACTTTGCCGGTCTTGGCGTCGAACGCGACCAAGTTGGAGTCGGCTTGCTGCAGGAAAACCTTGCCTTCCGCGTAGGCCAGACCGCGGTTAACGGTGTCGCAGCACATCTGCGGGATCACCGCAGGATCTTGCTTCGGCTCGTATTTCCACACGATCTTCTGCTCTTGATCAAGATCGATCGCGAACACTTTATTCGGGAAGGCCGAATGCACGTACATCATGTTGCCGACCACCAGCGGCGAGCCCTCGTGACCGCGCAGCACGCCGGTCGAGAAGGTCCACGCCACTTTCATCTTGCTGACGTTCTTGTTATTGATTTGCGCCAGCTTGCTGTAGCGCTGGTTGTACATATCACCCGCTTGAGCGGCCCAGTTGCTGGGGTTCGCCATTAGGGCTTCCAGATCCGCGTTGGCCAGCACGACGCCGGGAGCGGCGAGCGCAATTGCCAACGGCAATGCCTTCAACTGCTTGAGCTCCATACCATCCTCCTATATGTCACTTAAGAGCTTTTGTTAATGGGAAGAAACTACGGTGAAAACTGGCTGTGTGTAGCCCACGTTAGAACAGCCATCCTACCTGAAAAGGGATTATTTTTATCGCTCTTGTGCCCTATTTTGACCACTGAACCTCGAGCGGGTCAAGTGCCGCCCAACCTGGCGATTTTGGCAGCATTTTCGTGGAGTTAAGCAAAAAGCGGGGGCTTGGCCGCCCGCTCTTTGCGCCTTGCTTGGGTCAGGGCTGATCCAGGCTGCCCATGGCTTTGGGCGATGTGACTACGCCCCACGGCATGCCTTTCACAGGCAATTCCTTGATCTTCTCGTATGTCTTGGCATCGAACACCAAGACGTTGTCCGAGCGGCCGCACGCGAGCAGGATCTTGCTGTCGTCCGGGGTAAAAGTGAAATGCCAGCAGCGCTCGGCTGTGGGCACACTCTTGATCGGCTCGAACGTCTTGGCGTCGAATATCTGCAACTGCTTCTCTTTGGAGGCGGCTACAAACAAGCGTTTGCCCTCACGATCGAACGCGATGCCGTACGGTGTCTTGCCGGTCGGGAAGGTCTTTACAAAATTGAGGTCCTTGTCCAGCACCATTACCTTGTCGCCGTACTCGAGTGTGACGACGTAGGTCGAGCCGTCCGGCGATACCTTTACGCCGCGCGGGCGATCGCCGTGTTTGTGCGTGTCGATCGTCTTCAGCAGTTTGCCAGTCTTGATGTTGTGCACCGTGACCGTGTTGTCCGCCTCATTGGTAACCAGGATGCGCTTGCCGTCGGGTGTGAATTCGATGCCTTCCGTTTCCGGGCCACTGGTGATATTGCGAATGACTTTGAGCTGTTTCAAATCGACGACGGCGATTTTGGCCGGCACTTTGGGTTCGTCGTCGTCATCGTCGTCCGCCGCCGGGGTGCCGGGCTTCGGCGGCGGACCACCTTTTGAACTCGGCTCGAAACTTACAAACGCAAGATTGCCTTTGACGCGCACGAACTCGGGGTTCTTGCCGATCGGGATATGCTTCACGAGCTTGTTGGCTACGAGGTCGAACACCGTAACGTCGCCGCCGTCGCGATTGGCGGTGACTAGATATTTGCCGTCAGCCGTGACGCCGATACCGCGCGGGCCTTTGGCTTCAACCTCCACCATGCCGATAGGTTCGAGCGTGTCTAGGGAAATGATGCTGACCCCGGTGTCTTGACTGCTGACGTAGGCGACGGGCTTGCCGGTGTCGGCCACGGCTTGGGTGGTGCAGCCGAGCGACGCGGCTACCGCGAGTGCGGTCAGCGTGATGCTTGCATTACGAGATTTCATCCGATTTTCCTTGAAGAGAAGTTAGGCTTGAGCCCGCTTCTTCCTATGCCTCGATCAGTGATTGTTATGTGCAAAACGCCCGCAACGGTAGCAAGGACTACGCGACCGGACAACTGCTTGCGCACGATGAGACGCTATGCTGTACGTCCTTGCTCATATACTCATTACTGGAGTGTCGCATAAATGAGAACGGTCGCGATCTTTGCCGCTATATAGCGATGAGTATATCGTGCTTACTCGCTCGCGCTTCCTACTCCGAGCGCCAGTGCGCTGCAAAGTTCCCCCTCGACGAACGGCCCCAAGCAGGATTCCGCAACCGGAAAGATCCCAGATTACGCGACGAGCTAGCGAAGGCCGCTTCGCGTCTCCCGGGCCTATGCCCGTCTCAAGAACCGCGCGGATAAGACAGCACCGGCGCCAGCCAACGCTCGGTTTCGGCGAGCGTCCAACCTTTGCGGTGCGCGTAGTTTTCGACTTGATCTTTGTCGACAACGCTTGTGGCGAAGTAATGCGACTGCGGATGCGAGAAGTAGAAGCCGCTTACCGACGCGGCAGGCAACATGGCGAAACTCTCGGTGAGCGTGATGCCGGCATTCTCCGTGGCGCCCAATAGATCGAACAGCGCGCGCTTTTCCGTGTGATCCGGACAAGCTGGATAGCCGGGCGCGGGACGGATGCCGACGTACTTCTCGCCGATCAGCTCTTCGTTGCTCAAGGTTTCGTCCGCGGCGTAGCCCCAGAACTCGCGCCGCACGCGCATATGCAGGTGCTCGGCGAACGCTTCAGCGAGGCGGTCGGCGAGCGCCTTCAACATGATGGCGTTGTAGTCGTCGTGCTTGGCTTCGAATTCGGCGAGTTTCTTTTGGATGCCGATGCCAGCCGTCACTGCGAACGCGCCGATGTAGTCCGCAACGCCGCTCGCCCTGGGCGCGACGAAATCCGCCAGACATAGGTTGGGACGGTCTGGCGGCTTCACCATTTGCTGGCGCAGGTTGTGCCAGGTCATGACCGCTTTGCTGCGGCTCTCGTCCGCGTAGATTTCGATGTCGTCGCCGTTCAAGCTATTCGCGGGGAACAGGCCGAATACCGCGTTCGCGGTGAGCCATTGTTCTTCGAGGATGCGCTTGAGCATCGCTTGCCCATCGCTGAAAACGTGGCGCGCACTCTCGCCCACCGTGGCGTCCTGCAGTATCGCTGGGTAGCGCCCGGACAATTCCCAAGTTTGAAAAAACGGCGTCCAATCGACGCACTTCACCAGTTCGGCGAGCGCATAGCTGCGTAGCGTTTGCACACCGAGCTGCCTGGGTTTGGCCGGAGTATAGCTCTGCCAATCAGTTTGTAAGCCATGTCTACGGGCTTCTTGGATGGAGTATCTGGGTCCTTGGCCTTTCTTCCCGGCGTGCTGCTCGCGCACTCTGACGTAATCCGCCTTGACGCCGGCCACATAGTCCGCGCGCAAATCTCGCGACACGAGTTGCGTGCACACGCCCACCGCACGCGAAGCGTCCGGCACCCACACGGTGACGCCTTCATAACCGGGTTCGATCTTCACCGCCGTGTGCGTGCGCGACGTGGTCGCGCCGCCGATCAAGAGCGGCATCTTGAAACCTTCGCGCTGCATCTCGCGCGCCACGTGCGACATTTCTTCCAGCGACGGCGTAATGAGGCCTGACAGACCTATCATGTCCGCGTTCACTTCGCGCGCTTTAGCGAGAATTTTCTCGCACGGTACCATGACGCCGAGATCGACCACCTCAAAGTTGTTGCATTGGAGCACGACGCCGACGATGTTTTTGCCGATGTCGTGCACGTCGCCTTTGACGGTGGCCATGACGATTTTGCCTTTGGCCTGTGAGGCCACACCACTCGCCGCTTTCTCCGCTTCAATGAACGGCACCAAATGCGCCACTGCCTGCTTCATCACGCGCGCAGACTTCACCACTTGCGGCAAGAACATTTTCCCGGCGCCGAACAGATCGCCGACTACGTTCATGCCGTCCATGAGCGGACCCTCGATCACGTGAATCGGCCGCTCTGCTTTCTGGCGCGCTTCTTCGGTGTCCTCGACGATGTAAGTGGTGATGCCCTTCACCAGCGCGTGCGACAAGCGCACTTCCACCGGTGCTTCGCGCCAGCTCAAATCCTCGACCAGCTCCTTGCCCTTCGCCTTATACGTCTCAGCGAACTGCACCAAACGCTCGGTCGCATCCGGCCGGCGGTTGAACAGCACATCCTCGACGCGCTCCAGCAAATCCTTCGGGATTTCCTCGTACACGCCGAG
>CAZAWU010000252.1:0-5208 GCA_964488915.1 uncultured Burkholderiales bacterium | reverse complement strand
CGCTGCTCGGCGCATCCAACCCGCCCAGACAGTGCAGCAGCGTGCTCTTGCCGGAACCCGATGCGCCTATGATCGCGATGCGCTCGCCGCGCTGCACCGCAAGGTTGACTCCGGTCAGCACGCGCACCTGCGTGGCACCCTGCCCGAACGTTTTGCTGAGCTCCGCGCATTGCAGCACAACCGCCTCTTGGCCGGCGGGCATGCGGGTGTCGCCGCCGGCCGTGCGCACACCGGCTTGATCATTCATAACGCAGCGCCTCGGCGGGGTTGACACGCGCGGCGCGGTAGCTCGGATAGAGCGTGGCCAGCACCGTCAACGCGAAAGAAACCAGCGCCACCACGATGACATCGCCCGTTTTCACGTCCGAGGGAAAATCGCTGATGTAGTAGATCTCCGGCGACAGGATCTTGGTATTGAACGCCGCCTCGACGAACTTGACTACGCTATCGATGTTCAGCGCCAGCAGCAAACCGAAAACGATTCCGAGAATCGTGCCGACCAATCCGATCACGGTGCCTTGCACCATGAAGATGCGCATGATGCTGCCGGGCGCGGCGCCGAGCGTGCGCAGAATGGCAATGTCCGACTGCTTATCGGTCACCACCATCACCAAGGCCGAGACGATATTGAACGCAGCCACGGCGATGATAAGCGTGAGGATTACGAACATCATGCGCTTTTCGATCTCAACGGCGCGGAAGTAATTGACGTTCTGGCGCGTCCAGTCGGTAACGACGGTGTCGCCGCCGAACTGCTGCGTCAGCATGTGCGCCACCACCGGCGCTTGGAACAAATCCCTGAGCTTCAAGCGCACGCCGCTCACTTTCTCGCCCATGCGGTAGAGCTTCTGCGCATCGGCGATGTGCATCAACGCCAAGCCGCTGTCGAATTCCAGATGCCCGACCTCGAACACGCCGGTGACCGTGAATTGACGCAAGCGCGGCACGATGCCGGCGGGCGTGACATTGCCTTGCGGGGCGATCACGGTAATCTTGTCGCCGGCGACCACGCCGAGCGCGTACGCCAAGTCCTTGCCGATGATGACGTTGAAGCGATCCGGCACCAGCTCGCTCAGCTGACCGAACTTCATCGCCTTGCTCACGTCCGCGACGCTGTCCTCTTGCGCCGGATCGACGCCGCGTACATACACACCGCGCACTTCGCCTTGATGCGAAATCAACGCTTGTTGGGAAACGTAGGGCGCGGCGGCGACCACCTCCGGGTTTGCGCGCGCGCCTTGCGCGAACTCGCGCCAATGATCGAGCGCACCGCCGTAGGTGGTGATTTGCGCGTGTGCCGCCATACTCAACATGCGGTCGCGCACCTCTTTTTGAAAACCGTTCATGACCGACAGTACGGTAATCAACGCCGTCATGCCGAGCACGATGCCGGCCAGCGAGATCAGCGAAATGAAGGAAATGAAATGCGTACGCCGCTTAGCGAGCAAGTAGCGCAGACCAACCAACCACTCGAATGGGCGCAACGCGAATTCCTAGGGGGTGAAAGCCACAGTGTGCCACACGGCGGCGCCCGGCTGGATTGGCGGTCCGTGGCACTGGGCCAGTGTTAGACTCGACTCGCCCCGCCCAGCGCCGAAATGCCACCCGCCATCGTCACCCGCCCGTTTCCCGCCGCCGCGGCGAGCGCCCTTGCGCAGGCCGGCGTGCCCACGGTGCTGGCGCGTGTGCTCGCGGCGCGCGGCGTACGCGAGCGCGGCGAACTGGAGTACCCGCTCAAAGCGCTGCTGCCCTACACCGCACTGAAGAACATCGACGCCGCAGCCGCGATCTTGGCCGACGCCATCGAGCAGCAAAAGCGTTTACTCATCGTCGGTGACTACGATGCCGACGGCGCGACCGCCACGGCGGTCGGCATGCGTGCGTTCGGGGCGATGGGCGCACGCATCGACTATCTGGTGCCGAACCGCTTTGACTACGGCTATGGGCTCACGCCGGAGATCGTACAAGTCGCGGCACAGCGTGCGCCCGATCTCATCATCACGGTGGATAACGGCATCGCCTCCATCGGCGGCGTCGCCGAAGCTACTCGGCTAGGTATTGGCACAATAGTGACGGATCATCACATTGCTGGGCCTGTACTCCCAGATGCTCTGAGTATCGTCAATCCGAACCAACCCGGCTGCGCGTTCGCAAGCAAAGCACTGGCCGGCGTCGGCGTCATGTTCTACGTCGTGCTTGCTACGCGTGCGGCGCTGCGACAGCGCGGTTATTTTTCCGGCGCCCGCCGCGAGCCGAATGTCGCCGCGTTGCTCGACTTGGTCGCGCTCGGCACCATCGCCGACGTCGTAAAACTCGATGCCAACAATCGCTTGCTGGTCGAACAGGGCATGCGCCGCATCCGCGCCGGACGCGCGTGCGTGGGGATCCACGCGTTGCTGCAAGTCGCCGGGCGCCCGCCGTCGATGGCGACCAGCTATGACTTGGGTTTCCTGCTTGGCCCGCGCTTGAATGCCGCCGGACGCTTGCAAGATATTTCTCTCGGCATCGAATGCCTGCTCAGCGACGATACCGCTCGCGCGCTCGATATCGCGCGCCAACTCGATCAACTCAACCGCGAGCGGCGCGGCATCGAAGCGGATATGCAAGACACCGCTCTCGCCCGCCTGGATCGCTTCGACGCGGGCGAGAGTTTTTCCATCACGCTGTTCGAGCCGGACTGGCATCAAGGCGTAGTGGGCCTGGTCGCCTCGCGCATCAAGGATCGATTCCATCGTCCGGTCATCGCGCTGGCGCGAGGCAGCAACGGTGAACTGAAAGGCTCCGGACGTTCGATCCCCGCGCTGCACTTGCGCGATGCGCTCGATCTTGTGGACAAGCGCGCGCCCGGTCTGCTGTTGCGCTTCGGCGGGCACGCCGCTGCCGCAGGCGTGGCGCTGCGCGAAGAGGATTTGCCCGCCTTCGCCGCCGCGTTTGAAAGTGTCGTGCGTGAGCTGCTCTCTCCAGTGGATCTCGAGCGCACCATCGAAACTGACGGCTCGCTACAGGACGCCGAGATCGATATTCAACTCGCGCGACGTATGCATGAGCACGCCTGGGGCCAAGGCTTCCCAGCGCCGACTTTCCATGACGTGTTCGCCGTTATCGATCAGCGTATCGTCGGCGAGAAGCATTCCCGCCTAAAGTTACGGCGCGTCAATTCGTCGCTTTCTTCCCCCAAGGCACTAGACGCAATCTTGTTTGGCTACGCGCAGCCGCTGCCGGCACGCATAGAAGCGGTGTACCGGCTGGGTCTCAATTTCCACAACGATAGCTACGGGCTCGAATTGGCGATCGAGCACTGGCAGACGGTGTTGTGATTCCCTGACAGGCGTGAGCAGCGCCGTGCTTCGCCATGGGTGCTTGCAGCGAAAGCGACGAAAGTAGGCCACACAAGGCGCAAATTGCAGCGAGGTTGAACACCTCGCTGCAATTTGCAACGCAGGATCGCTTGATTTCTCGCCATCTTTTGTGCCGTTAAGAACGAAACACTACACCAGCCCCTGCCGTATAATCCCGGCTTCACCGCTACTCGACGCATCATGGAAGCCGAACGCCTCAACGCCATTTCCGGCAAGATTGCCGACCTAAACCAACGCAGCGCGCAGTTGCGGAGGTATCTTTGACTTCGATACCAAGCGCGAGCGCTTGATCGAAGTTTCCCGCGAACTCGAAAACGCGAACGTCTGGAACGACCCTAAGCGCGCCCAAGAGCTCGGCCGCGAGCGTAAGTCGCTGGAGCAAGTGGTCGAGGGATTGAGCGGCGTCGAGCGCGCGCTCACCGATTCAGCCGAGTTGTTTGAGCTTTCCCGCGCTGAGGGCGACGATGCGACGCTGGTTAGTATCGAGCAAGATGTAGACAAGGTCGAACAGAGCATCGGCGCCATGGAGTTCCGCCGCATGTTCAGCGGCGCGCAGGACGCCAACAACTGCTTCATGGATATCCAGTCCGGCTCCGGCGGCACTGAGGCGCAGGATTGGGCGCAAATGCTGGAACGCATGTATGTGCGTTACGGCGAACGCAAAGGCTTCGCGGTGGAAGTACTGGAGGAGTCCTATGGCGAAGTCGCGGGACTAAAGAGCGCGACGCTCAAGTTTAGCGGCGACTACGCCTACGGCTACTTGCGCACGGAAACGGGCGTGCACCGCTTGGTGCGCAAGTCACCATTCGACTCCAACGCGCGGCGTCACACTTCGTTCGCGAGTGTGTTCGTCTACCCCGAAGTGGATGAAACCATCGAAATCGAGATCAATCCGGCGGATTTGCGCGTCGACACCTTTCGCGCCAGCGGCGCCGGCGGCCAGCACGTCAACAAAACAGACTCCGCCATCCGCATCACGCACCTGCCGACCAACATCGTCGTGCAGTGCCAGAACGACCGCTCGCAACACCGCAACCGCGCTGAGGCGATGGCGATGCTGAAAGCGAAGTTGTACGAGATGGAATTGCGCAAGCAAAATGAGAAGAAGCAGGCGCTGGAAGACAGCAAGACCGATATCGGCTGGGGTCACCAGATCCGCTCGTATGTGCTCGATCAGTCGCGCATCAAAGATTTGCGCACCAACGTCGAGACCGGTAACACACAAGCGGTGCTCGATGGTGGGTTGGACGATTTCATTGAGGCGAGTTTGAAACAAGGGATGTGACTGCAGGAACGAGGAGCGAGGATCGGGACGCACCCCTGCTTTCGTTCCCGCGAAGGCGGGAACCTCTAACCAAATTGAAAGATTCCCGCCTTTGCGGGAATAACGAGTAACAACTTCATGACAACAGACCAAGCTCAACCACCTGAAGATACTAACAAGATCATCGAAGAGCGCCGCGGCAAGCTTGGCGATTTGCGCAAAGCCGGCGTCGCATTTCCGAATGATTTTCGGCGCGAGCATTTGGCCGAGGATTTGCATGCACGCTTCAGTGACAAATCGAAGGAAGAGTTGGAGGCTGCCGGCAACAACGTGACTGTGGCCGGGCGCATGATGCTGAAGCGCGTCATGGGCAAGGCCAGCTTTGCCACCATTCAAGATTCCAGTGGGCGCATCCAGCTCTACATCAGCAACGACGATACCGGCGAAGCTGTGCACAGCGCGTTCAAGCACTACGACATCGGCGACATCCTCGGTGCAACCGGCACGCTGTTCAAGACCAAGACCGGCGAGTTGTCGGTGCGCGCAAATGGCGTTCGCCTGCTCACCAAAGCCCTGCGCCCGCTG
>CAZAWU010000251.1:0-5214 GCA_964488915.1 uncultured Burkholderiales bacterium | reverse complement strand
GCGAGAATCGTGGCGCAGGCGAGCGGGACTGCGAGTTTCCATACGATGTTAGCCGGCAGAGTCAGTCCTCGCCTGTTACCTACCGTCGCTGCGCTACTCATGCATCCCCCTTTTGCGATGTATTAGACGCGTGCAAGCTTCTACGCACGTTGCCGTTCCACGCCCGCCTTGTCAATAGACCAAAAGTTCTACTCTATTTGTACCCCCTGTAAGACCGTGCGCCGCGAGAAGCAAGCTCTGTCAATCATCCTTTTGGACAGCTTGTAAAGAGTTGAGGAGCGTAGTAGCTTGCAGGCGGGACAACGAGAGGGGATGGACATGTTTCGCATACTCAGCTTGGATGGCGGCGGCATCAAAGGCGCCTTTACCGCATCGGTGTTGGCCACGCTCGAAGAGGACACCGGTTGCGCCGTGTCGGATCACTTCGATCTCATCGTTGGCACCTCCACCGGTGGCGTGCTCGCGATCGCGCTTGGGTTGGGATTGCCAGCGCGGGCGATCTGCGAGTTCTACGCTGAAAAAGGCGGTACGGTGTTCCCGAGCACCAGCATCATGCAACGAACGGAGGGGTGGTTGCGGCAGTGGATCAAACCGAAGCACTCGCAAGACACCTTGCGGTTGGCGCTCACCGATGTGTTTGGCGAGCGCAAGCTCGGCGAATCGAAATGTCGTCTCGTGATCACCACGTATGACGCTATTGGCGGACGTATTTTCTTGCTCAAGACCGCGCACCATCCAAGATTTAAGTACGACATCCATGCCCCCGTGGTCGACGTCGCGCTCTCCACAGCAGCGGCGCCGACGTTCTTCTCTGCAGCGAAGTTTCCCAAACACGATAACGCTAGCTACGTCGATGGCGGTGTGTGGGCGAACAATCCCACCCTCGTCGGCGTGACGGAGGCGGTCGCTTTTCTCGGCGCCAAGCTTGAGGAGATCGACGTGCTCAGCATCGGCTGCACAACCACTCCATTCAACATCGCGCAGCACGCTGAATCCGGCGCGCTCCAGTGGAACGCCGGATTCATCGAACTGATGTTCGAAGCGCAAATGGAAGCATCACTCGCGCAAGCAAGACTCTTGGTTGGCGGCCGTGTACACCGCATAAACATCACTGCGAAGGAAGGCGAATACGCACTGGACGACGCCACACCCGAGAAAATCCGGCGGCTAATTACACTGGGGCGTGGCGAAGCCGTCAAGAAAGCCAACCTAGAAGTAGTGCAATCCCGCTTTCTGAACGGTACTCGCGCTGCCCCGTTCAAACCATTCCACTAGGTTGAACGTTGTAAGCCTGCGGGGTGAAAGCGCCACGGCATATTCACCTACTGGCGCACCCGAAGTCGGTTGACGCGCGAGCGCTCGCCGAAGCGCTGATGGATCGTTTTGTCGAACCGCCGGCCAGCGCCAGTCCGCGTGATTCTGCTCGGTCTAGAGTGCATATGCGCCTGAATCCCACCTCGTCCGCCGCGAAATCCTAAGCGTTGCGCCTTTACGAGGTCGCGCCATTGTGGCAAAGTCCATCGGGTGAAGCGCAAGCCTGCCAAAACCCGCCGCGCCTTTCTCGAAGAGTGGGGCCTTTCTAGCCTAAAGATCAGCCTGGGATTTCTCGAAGGCGAGTTCAAGCCCAATGACGCCGACCGCGCGGCAGCATGGGAGTTGTACATTGAACTGCTCACGCGCGTCACCACGCAGCGCCTACCGCCGGAAGTCGGCGACGAAAAAGCCGCACTCGACAGCGTGTTCGCCCTCTTCCCGCTGACGCGCGAAATCTTGCGCCGGCAAGGCTCCGGTGCGGGCGAATTTGCCAAACTCGCCATACCCGTGCTCAATCAAATCATCCGCCCATTCACCGCGAAGTGGCACAAACACTCACTGGCTGGAGCGTTCAAAGAAGAAAAAGGATGCAGCGATTTCCGCAAGGAGTTGGAAGCGCTGCAGCCGCGGCTACGGGAATATGCACAAGCCCTTGCGGCGATGGCGCAAGTCGAAGACTTGACCGCCTTGGAGCAGTGAGCAGCCCCATTTAATCGGTCGATGGTGTCCTTCAGCCGGTGACTTGGATGAAGCCCGAACGAATGAGCACGCAACTCAAGGCCGCAGACTAGCCGTTGGTCTTATTTACGGCGCAGTCACTCTTGCGCTACAAACTCATCTGTAAACGATCGCAGGGGCCTATACCCGATCGTCCGCCTTAGAATAATTGCGGTGGTTTTCTTCAGAAGTTCAGAGGGGAGCGCTTAGATCATGTCGCAAGCGGAGACCGAACCGATAGCTTCGGTATTCGTCAGCTACAGCCGAACCAATCACGCGGCGTGCGTCGATCTGTGCAAAGCGCTCGATGCCACTGGCTTGCCGGCTTTTCGCGACGACCGCGAAACTCGCCCCGGTGACCGCTGGACCGAGCAACTGCAAACCGCGTTGCAAGACTGCACGGCTTTTGTCGTCTTGATCGGCCGCGATGGCGTGCAGCGCTGGGTTGGCGCGGAGGTCGAAGTTGCACTTGGACGCCACTTGTCGCCGCATGACGATGCCCAGCGCCTGCCCATCTTCCCGGTCTTGCTCGACGAGGAAGGTAAATTCGAGTATCTGCCGCCGTTCTTGGCCTTGTTTCAAGTTACGCGGTGGAAGCCCGGCGATGCGCTGCCGGAAGCGCTGATAGCCGCGATCAAATCGCGCGCCATCCGCTTCGAGAACGCGCGTCCCATCGAAGGCCCGCCCTACTTGGGTTTGAGCGCTTTCAAGCGCAGCGACGCCGATCGCTTCTTCGGGCGGCGCAAAGAAACGCTGGACGCCATCGCGGCGCTGGGCGATCAAGGGCAGCACGATCCGGGGCAATTGCGCGCGGGCGGTGCCAACTATCACCGTTGGCTTCAGATCGAAGGCAACAGCGGCGCCGGCAAGTCTTCGCTGGTGCATGCGGGCATGTTGCCGATGATCGAGCGCGGCGCGCTGTGGGCGCGCACCGGCTTCGACCAATGGCGCGTTCTCGGCCCACTCATGCCAGGCAAGCACCCGGTGGAGAATCTCGACATCGCCTTAAAGCACGCCCTCAGCACCGAAGAGCTGAGCCGCATCGCAGCGAGCGAGTTCAAGTCTCTGCAAGAGGACGAACGCAGCTTGGCGCAGCGCCTGCGCATCATCAAGCAGCCTGGCACCGCGTTCCTGCTTATCGTCGATCAGTTCGAAGAGCTATTCACGTTCGCCGAAGATGCTGAGCGCAAGCAGTTCGACGCGCTCCTGGCGCACGCTCTACAAGATTCCGACTGCCCGCTGTTTGTCATCAACACGGTGCGCGCGGACTTTCTCGAGCGCTACGAAGAACTGCCGCGGCTGAAGGAAATCTACAACAGCGGCTGCAAGCGTTACTTCCTCTCCACCATTTCCGAGCAAGGTTTGCGCGAGGTAGTCGAAGGCCCGGCTCGACTAGCGGGGCTGGACGTACGCCAACTCAAGCACGAGATTGTCAAAGACGCTTTGGGCGAGGTCGGCGCACTGCCGCTGGTTGAAAACGCGCTGCATGCGCTATGGGAAAAGCGTGACGGCAAGCGTTTGAGCTTAGAGCTCTATCGCCAACAAGGCGGCATCATCGGTATGTTGAGTGCTGGGGCGGACGCGCTGCTCGAACGGGTCGCCAAAGCCGTTCCGAAAGGCAATGAAGCAGCGCTGGAACTACTGCTGAGCCTCACGCGCATCAACGACGAAGGCCGCAACACGCGCCGGCGCGTGCCGCGCGATGAAGCCGTGCTCACCGCCGGCGCCGGTGACAAGGCGCGCGGTGAACGCGTGCTGCAACTGCTCTCCGGCGAGCGTGACTTGCGGAACCCGAGCGATGCGCGCACTGGTTCACTGCGCCTGATCGTCACGGATCAAGAGAGAGAACCGGCGCCAGCCAAGGAGCCAGCAATCGAAGCGAAGGACGGTAAGAACGTACCCAAGCCCGACGAACCCAAAGCCAAACAGTATGTCGACCTGATTCACGAAACGCTGATTCGTGCACGCGGCAAAGACGCAACGACCGGCAAGCGCATCGGCTATTGGCCCACGCTGTTTGACTACGTCGAAGCCAACCGCGACCGCGACATCCTGCGCCGCCAACTCGAATTCCGCACACAGCGCTGGCAGCAGAGCAAAGGGCCGGCCCGCGTGTGGCGCCTCGCCTACCTGGGTCTGGGCGACTACGCCAAGCTGCGCGCGCCCGCGCATTCGCCCGAAGGCCGCTTCCTCAAACGCAGCCGCTGGGCGCGGCGCGCGCTGCTTGCGGTGATCGCATTGTTACTCGGCTACGTGGGCGAGTCGTTCTACGCGACGCGGCAACTCGGCTTGCCGATGGATTCCATGCTCACGCTGCAGCGCTATCGGCTCGGCTATGCGCCGATGCCGCATTTGGTGGTCCCTGCGATCAAGCCGGGTCCATTCCAGATGGGCGAAGCGGACACCGAGTTTCGCGAACAGTATTCGGAGGGCGACAGGAAATATTGGGGCGCACCCGTACACACCGTCAAAATCAACCAAGCCTTTCAGCTCACCGTCACCGAAGTGACATTTGAGCAGTTCGACTACTACGTGTGGGCGCAGCCGCGCGCGGCCAAGATCAAAGTGCCCAATGCACCCAATAGTGGGCGCGGCACGCGTCCCGTGGTCAACGTGACTTGGCACGAGGCCACCGACTACGCCATTTGGTTCGGTAAGCGCACGGGGCGAACGTGCCGGCTACCGACCGAAGCTGAGTGGGAATACGCGGCGCGCGCGGGCAAGTCGACAGCTTACCCTTGGGGCGAGGAAGTCGAGGCGGCAGACGAAACAGGCAAGAAGGAAGCGCGTGCCAGCTGCAGAGGCTGCGGCGGCGAATGGGGCAAGGGCGAGCAATCGGCGCCGGTGGGCACGTTCAAGGCGAACGACTTTGGCTTGCACGACATGTCCGGTAATGTCTGGGAATGGACATGCTCGGCCTTCAAGAACGAGTTTGACGGTAGTGAGCAAGCTTGTGTTGAAAAGCAGGACGATCCTGGGGCCCGCGTGGTGCGCGGTGGCTCTTGGTTCAATGATGCAGTCCTCGCGCGCTCGTCGGCCCGCAGCTACTACTATCCCGTCATCCGCAACGACTATATCGGCTTTCGGGTGTTGTGTGCGTCCCCCATTGAATAGCTGAACGCAGGCGCGCTGGACGCTGGAGCGCTGTTTTGCTGTTCACTGAGCGCCGCGCAGCGGCGCCGC
>CAZAWU010000250.1:0-5266 GCA_964488915.1 uncultured Burkholderiales bacterium | reverse complement strand
TCGGGGCGTTGGTTGCGCCAGCGTCTTCGCCCGGAAGCTTGAAGCGGTTGACCGAATCGACCAAGTAGCGCGCCTGCTCCGTTTGCGCTGCGACCGCCGCCGCGGTCTGCTCCACCAGTGCCGCGTTTTGCTGTGCCACGCTGTCGAGTTGCACCACGTCCTGTTTGATTTGATCGATATTGCCCGCCTGCTGCTCAGACGCCGCCGAAATGTCGTTTACCAGCGCGGAGACTTGGCGAATACTGTCCGCGGTGACATCGATTTTCGTGCCCGCCTCGGCGACGAGGTTGTTGCCTATCCGCACATTCGCGCTGGAGGTGTCGATGAGCTGTTTAATTTCGCGTGCGGCGGCAGAAGAGCGCTGCGCGAGCGCGCGTACTTCCGCGGCTACCACGGCAAAACCGCGGCCCTGGGCGCCGGCGCGCGCCGCTTCAACCGCGGCGTTGAGCGCAAGAATGTTGGTCTGAAACGAAATCGAATCCATGATCGCGATGATGTCGGCAATGCGCTGCGAGCTGCTACTAATCGCCTTCATCGTCTCGATGACTTTTGCTACCGAAGCGGAGCCTTCCGTCGCCAGCACCGAGGCTCGCTCAGCCGTCTCGCTCGCACGGCGCGCGTGCGCTACGTTCATGCGCACCGCCTCGGACAACTGTTCCATGCGGTCGGCGGCGCGCTCGAGCGCGTGCGCTTGGCGCTGTGTGCGGTCCGATAAGTTGTTGCTGCCGGCCATCAATTCGCGCGCTGCCGCGGCGACGCTCGCGCTGGTCGAGCGCACGTCGTGGACCAGCTCCGCGAGACCAGAGGTCATTTTGCGCAGCGCTGCCTGCAGTTGCCCAATCTCGTCGGCGCTGCGCACTTCGATGTTGGCGCGCAGGTCGCCGTCGGATACGCGCGCGGCGATGCCAACGGCTTCAGCGACGGGATTTAGGATGCTGCGCCGCGCGAGCGATCCGACCCAAAACAGCAGCGCCAACCCCAGCGCGGTGACAAAGAAGGTAATAACACGGAATTCGCGCACGAGCTGATCGAGCAGGGGCTGGAAGCGATCCGAGTTCTCAAATCGCACGTTGAGCTGCCGGTTGAGTGCTTGCGCGGTGGTAACGGAGATCGCACCGCCCGGCTCTGACCGGATCACGGCCATCATGCGTTCGCCGATGGCGATGTCGGTGGCAATGCGCTCGAAGAATTCCGCGTAACGAACGGCGCTGAGGACGACGCGTTCGATATCGAGCAACTCTTGGAAGCCGCCGCGCAATGCCACCGCGCCCGCGCTTTCCAGGCGCTCGAGCAATTGTGTGCGAGAAACGCCGCGCGCTTGGCTGGTCTGGTGTTCGAGCGCGTTCAAGTCGGTACGGATCTGCCACAGCGCCACGCGGTGCTCGCGCTCCAAGTGATAGAACAGCGCGATCTTGCCGAGGTAGCGCAGCACCAAGAAGGAAATCAGCGAAACGCACACAAGTACCGCAAAACCGATGCGGAACTTCTGGCGCAATGTCAGATTGCGCAGAGATAGATCGTTTAGCACAGAGCGCGGCTGGTCAGTGGCGAGGACGAAGGTTGGACAATGTTAATGTCAACAAAGCGCATATGGCAACATTTCTTACGCTCGTTGACATTGTTGGTGGCGTTGCTGCAAGTCGCGCCCGGGACCGGTGCCCGGACGCACGATCTCAACGTTCGAGCCGAGAGCTACTTGACGATTTCCAGCAGCTCAACTTCGAAAACCAGCGTCGCGCCCGGCTTGATCTTGGGCGGCGCACCACGGTCGCCGTAGGCCAGATCCGGCGGGCAAATCAGCTTCGCTTTGCCGCCGACTTTCATCATCTGCACGCCCTTGGTCCAGCAGGGGATGACGCCATTGAGCGGGAAGGTTGTGGGCTGGCCGCGCTCGACCGAGCTATCGAACACCGTGCCGTCCGTGAGCGTGCCGTGGTAATGCACCTTGACTTGATCCGATCCCGTAGGGGCGGGGCCGCTACCGACCTTAAGGGTCGTGATGACGAATCCGTCCGGGGTTTTGGTGGCGCCTTTCTCTTTGGCTGCTTTCTCAAGAAAAGCAGAGCCGGCTTTTGCTTCCGCAGCCGACGCGACTTTTGCTCGCGACGCTTGGAACGCTTGGATCTTCTGCATGAAGTCTTCGGGTTTCACCTTGGGCGTCTTCATCACGCCGTCCGCGAGGCCCGCTTTGACGAGTTCCAATTCATCCTTGGTGAGTGCGAAGGACTGGAGGGATTGGCTGATCGCCACGCCGATTGCGTACACGGTTTTTTGGGCGTCGGTGTCGAGCTTCTGTGCCGAGGCGCCAAGCGTCGCACCGAGACAGCCAGCGAAGGTGACGAGCGTAAGCGCCCGGCGTGCGATGAAGTTCATGAAGCGACTCTCCTTGAGGAAAGCGCGCATTCTACCTGGAGCGATGCGTCCGCTCCTCGGGCGTCTGGACAAAGCTGGAGGGATCAGGTATTGTATACAGAATACAGATTTGCGACTGAATCAATGTCCCTTGCCCGCTTGAGCGCAGAACCCGATTTGGTCGAGCGCGTTTACGAAGCGCTGCTTACTTCAATCGCCGAAGGCGCGCTCGCCCCGGGTGCGCGACTAACGCAAGAGGAACTGGCTGCCCAGCTCGATGTTTCGCGCCAGCCGGTGCTGCAGGCGCTGCGACTGCTGAAACAAGAAGGCTTTGTCGTCGATGCCGGCAAGCGCGGAGTGATGGTGACGCCCATTGATGCACAAAGCATTGCGGAGGTGTATCAATTGCGCAGTGCGCTCGACGCATTGGCGGCGCGGCTGGCAGCGCAATGCCGAGCGCCCGTGGACCAAACGCTGATCGCGCAAGGCCGCAAGGCGGCGCGCGGGCGCAGTGTCGATGCCATGATCAAGGCGGACATCGCCTTTCACAACGCGCTGTACGCAGCCAGCGGCAATCCGCTGATCGCGCAGTCCGCCAACCGCCATTGGGCACACATCCGGCGCGCGATGGGCGCCGTGCTGCAAAGCGCGGGCGCGCGCGATTCGGTCTGGGACGAGCACGCCGCGATCGCGGCTGCTATCGAAGCCGGCAACGTCGCAGAAGCCGAGCGTTTGACGCGCGAGCATGGCGAACGCGCCGGGCACATGGTTAGTCAATCGCTGCAAGCCGCCGCGGCTTGAGCATCCGAATCTATTCACCGAGGAGTCAACGATGAAACTCACCTCCGCACAACTTGAGCAGTTCGACCGCGACGGTTACCTGCTGTTTCCCAGCCTGTTCTCGCCGGACGAAATCAAGAAGCTGATCGACGAAGTGCCGCGCCTGTACGCGATGCGCCGCCCGGAAAACGTGCGCGAAAAAGGTTCAGATGCGGTGCGCACCAACTTCGCAGCGCATATGTACAGCGCGCCGTTCGCGCGGCTCGCCCGCCATCCACGCATGGTCGAGCCGGTCAAGCAACTCTTCGATGAAGATGTCTACATGCATCAATTCAAAATCAACGGCAAGATGGCCTTTGACGGTGAAGTGTGGCAATGGCACCAAGACTACGGCACTTGGCTGAACGACGATCAAATGCCGGAAGCACGCGCCATGAACATCGCCATCTTCTTGGATGAAGTGAACGAGTTCAACGGGCCGCTCATGTTCATTCCCGGCAGCCACAAGCAAGGTGTACTAGAGGCGGGGCACGACATCAGCACCACCAGTTATCCGCTCTGGACCATCGACGACGACACTATCCGCAAGCTTGTGGACAAAGGCGGCATCGTGGCGCCGAAAGGCCCAGCCGGCACGATGATCATGTTCCACGGCTGCCTAGTGCACGCTTCCGGCTCAAACTTGAGCCCGTGGAATCGCGTCAGCGTGTACCTGTCGCTGTGTGCGGTGTCAAATCACATTCGCCGCTTCAAGCGCCCGGGCTACATCGCACATCGCGATTTCACGCCGATTCAGTGCTTACCAGACGATTGTTTGCGCAGAGACTATCCGGTGGATTTGCCGTGGGCGAATGGCACGCCGGAAGATGAATTGAAGTCGCTGCTGAAGGCGGCGTGACATGAACCTCCACGCCAAACTCCTGCAACGCCAATCCCAGGGCAAACCGCTGCGCGTCGGCATCATCGGCGCCGGCAAGTTCGGCTCGATGTATCTCGCCCAGGTGCCGAACACCCCCGGCGTGCATCTTGTCGGCATCGCCGACCTTTCACCCGCCAACGCGCGTGCGAATCTGGATCGCGTCGGCTGGAAAGCCGAACGCACCGCCGCGACATCGCTCGACGACGCGCTCGCCAAGGGCAACACCCACGTCTCTGACAACTGGGAAACCCTGGTCAAACATCCGCAAATCGAAATCGTCATCGAATGCACCGGCAACCCGATCGCCGCGGTCGATCACTGCTTGGCGGCGTTTCGCGCCGGCAAGCATGTGGTGAACGTAACGGTGGAAGCCGATGCCTTTTGCGGCCCGCTGCTCGCGCGCAAGGCGCAAGAGGCCGGCGTCATTTACAGCCTCGCATTTGGCGATCAGCCTGCGCTGATTTGTGATCTCGTCGACTGGGCGCGCACCTGCGGTTTTCCGATTGTCGCAGCCGGACGCGGTCACAAATGGCTGCCGCATTTCTGCGAATCGACCCCCGAAACGGTGTGGAGCAACTACGGCCTCACGCCGGAGCAAGCGCAGCGTGGCGGCTTGAATCCGAAGATGTTCAATTCCTTCCTCGACGGCTCCAAGCCCGCGATCGAAAGCACTGCGGTCGCTAACGCGACTGGCTTGCTCGTGCCCGACAACGGCCTGGCATTCCCGCCGGCGAGTGTGGATGACATTCCCTACGTCATGCGCCCGAGGAGCGAAGGCGGCGTGCTGGAACACAAAGGTATGGTCGAAGTCATCTCCTCGCTCGAAGCCGACGGCCGCGCGATTCCGTACGAAATTCGCATGGGTGTGTGGGTGTGCTTCGAGGGCGAGACGGAATACATCCGCAACTGCTTCGAAGAATATAAAGTGCGCACCGATCCGAGCGGGCGCTACGCGTGTTTGTACAAGCGCTGGCATCTGATCGGGCTCGAAGTCGGCGTCTCGGTTGCTGCGGTCGGTGTGCGCGGAGAGTCGACCGGTGCGGCTATTTGCTGGAACGCCGACGTTGTCGCCACGGCGAAGCGCGATCTTGCCGCCGGTGAAACGCTCGACGGCGAAGGCGGCTACACCGTGTGGGGCAAACTGTTCCCGGCGGATAAATCGTTGCGGGCCGGCGGTTTGCCGCTGGGGCTCGCGCACAATGTGAAGCTGGTGCG
>CAZAWU010000249.1:0-5337 GCA_964488915.1 uncultured Burkholderiales bacterium | reverse complement strand
GGAAATAAGCCGTGCAACCGGCGTTGATCGCCAGCGCATGGCCGTACAGCTTGTGGCACGCTGGAGCGCCGCGCCGCACGTCGGAGTCGTCCTGTACGTCATCGATGATTAGCGATCCGACGTGCAACAACTCCGGAATCGCGAGCCAGTGCGCGTACGGTTGCGAGTCGCCGCCAACGAGATCCATGCAAGCGAGCACGCCGTAGGAACGCCACGCCTTGCCACCGCGCAGGATGATCTCGCGGATCGGACGGATGACGGTACGAGAATACTGCTCCAGGTCGACGTCGCTAAGAACATCGGCCTGATTGCGCCCGCCCATGAGCGCGAGGGCCTGCGTCTCGTCCACCGTGTCAGGGAGCAGCCCGTCGATCGCGCGGCGGGTCGCGCGGCTGACAGACGCAAAGAAGGCGTCCGCCCCGCGCACGGCGTTGAAGCCGCTGCGCTCGACAAAGCCGCGCCCCGACACCTGCGCGCCGTCCATGGTACCGTGCACGCTGACTCGGCCTTCCCAGAACGCCGGCGGCGAGAGTAAGGTGACGATCTCCTGCCCGGCGAGCGTGGCGGAGATGTCGAGCGACAGTTTTGCTTCGGGAACGTCCAGCCGATAGCGCGTTGGGTACTCGTTGAAAGTCTTCGTGCTCGTCCAGAACTGCTGAGCTTCGAACGAGAACTCGGTGTAGTCGGCGCGCGCTCCCAGCGGATCCACCACGATCACCCAGCGCCCGTAGGACACGCTCGAATCAACGCTATCGAACAGGTCGTAGGCACTAACGTCGTAGCCATTATCGAGCTGCGCGGACACCCAGTTCCACGCGAGCTTCGGCGCAGACGCATCCTCTTTCGGTTCGCTCGCCGAGCGTGCCCGTGGCTTGCCGAACTCATGATCGTACCAACCGCAGCCCGTGGTGACCTCCGCCCAGGCGCCGTCGACCAGCAGCGCGCCTTCGACGCGGCAGCGCGGAGAGAAGTAATAGAACATGTCCTCGCCTTCCACGCCGCGCACGACTCCATCATCGCCGTGGCGCACGACTGGCTTCTCGAGCGTGAACTGCAAGCGTGCACCTTCTAGTCGATCCTCGCTCACGACATCTAATGCATACGATCCGTCACTGCGCTTGCAAAATCGATTGCCA
This sequence comes from uncultured Burkholderiales bacterium, assembly GCA_964488915.1. Classification (GTDB taxonomy): domain Bacteria; phylum Pseudomonadota; class Gammaproteobacteria; order Burkholderiales; family JALYOK01; genus CADEHE01. Next base: position 4,201 of record CAZAWU010000249.1, on the reverse strand, counting down.
TCGAAATCCAGATCCAGGCGCGAGCGCTCGACCCGGGCGGGGCGGGACATCAGTCGATCGGGAAGCGGCACGCTGCGCTTGGCCAGCACTTCGCGAAGCGCGCGCGTCAGCCGTTCATCGTCGCAGCTGTGCTGCGCATCGATGTCGCGCAACGCCATCTCGGGCGCTCGCGGGTCAAGGCGGGTGTGCGCGCTGAATCGGCCGCTGCGCACGTCGGTGAGACCCCACGTCAGAAAATGCGCGTAGCGATTTCCTCGTTTTTCGTGCTGGTCGTCGCGCACCCGAAAGAACGCGGCGAAGAGCGAGAACTCCCGGCCGTCCGCAATGCTGAGGTGTGTGTTGACGTACCACCATTCGAGCGTCGACGAGTCGTGCGGCAAATCGTGAATGGCGAGGTCGATCGGACCCGGTATGGGCCAATCGACCGGACGATAGTCGGTGTTCGCCCGGAAGTTGGCGCTGCCGAGGTCGCGAGACGACTGCTCGTGAAACCAGCTCGGGGCTTGGGAGGCGATCTCCCGATGGTCTGCAAAGTCGTCAATCTTGATCGGATCGCCGCGCATGTGGGTGTGCCGTTTCCAAACCCTAGTGAGTGATGCACGCACCGCTGACGGTAGCGTGACATGCGGCCGCACCGAGCGTTACAACGTATTCGGGCGACTTGTGAAGTACCGTAGCAAGGCCGGTGCCAGGCGCGTTTGACGCAGGCTTTTCGCAGGTTAATTCAGTGCTTAGGCCTAGAAGCGCGACGTCAAGGGGGTGGCGGCAAGGGTGCGACAAACCATGACAGGGCAGGCGCCGCATGCGGGCTGGATTGCGACACTATCCCGGGGCGCGCGGCGTAGGAGACTTAGATCGATATCGATTGCGCTGCCGCCATCTGCTGGTAGTAGAGCGACGCCTCTACGTTTGTCGCAGGCGCGTATGCGTTCCCGCAACTTTTGTCGCAGGGGTCGGTGCGACCGCACGGGGAGGTGACGAGCGTAAAGCGTTGATTGTCCGCCTCGGCACGTGTTCCGAGGTGCTTGGCATACGGCTTGCGAAGAGCCCAGCGAGGCGGATCGCCGCCGGACAATTCGATTCCCGATTCATCACGCAGTCTCGACCAAGAAGGCAATACATGCTGAACACGGCAAACACTGTTCACAGCGCGGAGCTATCCCCCGGCTCGAGTGAGGCGGCGACCGCTAGGACATTTCATCGTTCGATTCATTTGCACACGCAGCGCGCCCTCCAGTTTATCGATCTTACTCATCTTGTAACCGAGATCGTGGCAGAGTCGGAAATTCGCGACGGTATCGTCAACGTACAAACGCGCCATACCACGACCGGGATCGTTGTCAACGAGCACGAGCCGCTGTTGTTGGAAGATATGAAAGGCACGCTCCATCGCTTGGCGCCGCCGTCGCTCGAATACCAGCACAACAATTTCGCTATCCGCACCGTCAACATGGTGGCCGGTGAAGTCGCGAACGGCCATGCGCATTGCCAGGCGCTTTGCCTGCGCGCCGCGGAGACTTTGAACGTCGCCAACGGGGTGCTTCAGCTCGGTCGCTGGCAGCGCATCTTCTTCATCGAGCTCGATCACGCACGCGAGCGATCGGTTTCGGTCATGGTGATGGGACTCGCTCTCTAACATGTACGCGCTATTCACCGCGGTGCCGCTGGTCGGGCACATTAACCCCCTGTTGCAGCAAGCCGAAACGCTGCAGCGGCGGGGTTGGCGCGTCGCGATCGCGAGCACCAGCGAAATGGCTGACCACGTGGCGCGAGAGCATCCGACCCTACCATTCATGGATCTCGGCGCTTTGGGTGGGATCGCCTCGCAGCTCAAGCGCGATCAGGAATCAGCGTCGCTCGACGTGAATTTCCCGCGCGGCGCATTGCGAATCGTGCGCGGCTTGACCACCGTCTGGCCGATGATGTTCGACGGACTCACTGCGGCGGTGCGCCGCGAGCGGCCGGACGTCATGGTCGTCGACCTGCTCTCGTCCGCCGGAATGTGTGTTGCGGAAGCGAACGTCATACCCTTCGTGGTCAATAACCCTGACCTGCTTGCCTGCCTGCCGGTGCAGATGTTGCCTCCTGCCGATCATCTACCGATGCTGTTTTCCGGTCAATCCGTGCACGACGTGCGACCCCTACAGAAGTGCATTGCACCGTTACTGCGCCGTCTCGCGGCTATGCTTGCAGCGGCGACGCTAGGACGCGACCTCAACAGGCTACGGCGCGGCCGGGGGCTGTACCCGATCAAGATTCACGAGATGCTACGCGGTCGTCCGATTCTAGTCGACGGCGCGTTTGGGCTTGAGTATGAGCGTAAGCTGCCACCGAATATTCACATGACGGGCCCGATGCTTCCTGCACAGCTCGCGCCGCTGCCCGAGGAGATGAGGGTCTGGCTCGAACAAGACCCCCCGGTCGTGTACGTCAACCTTGGGACCTTGGCGGTGGCACCGAGGAGACAGTTACTTGAGATGTTTCATGGTCTCACTGGTGGTTCGTTCCGGGTGCTCTGGATCCTGAAGGCGGCACAGGCGGCTGCGTTGCCGCGACCGCCGCCTACGGAGATTCGAATCCAGGACTGGGGGCCGGCGCCGCTGTCGATTCTGTCGCACCCCAATGTGTGTGCAATCGTCTCACACTGCGGCATCAACAGCGTGTACGAAGCAGTTCACTCCGGAAAACCCATCGTCGGCATTCCGATGTTGGCGGATCAGCGCGACATGGGTGCGCGCATAGCCGACGCTGGCGTGGGCGTCTGCCTGGACAAGACCAGGTTTCGGGCCAAGGACCTCCGACAAGGGCTCGACTGCGTGTTACAAGATCCATCCTTTACGCTGCACCTCGGGCGCCTGCGGCAGACTCTAGCTCGAGCTGGCGGTACGCGCCGAGCCGCGGATTTGATCGAGGAGGCTTCTCGACCGTGACAGTGCGTGGTCTTGACACCGCCAAGGCAATCCAGCCCTCAGTTGTCTTTCACCCAAACGGAGCGATGCCGATCAATGCCCCGTGCAGCCAAAAGGCGAATAAAGCCCAAAGCGCCAAACCGCCGACCACCACCGCCGTGTCGCGCCCAGGCGTGACGGGGTAAGTTGTGCCCGCCTGCCGATCGCGCTTTCGCGCCGCGCGATAGTTGAATACCGCCCATACGAGAAATCCGCCGAACAACAGCATATCTGCGAATGTGCCGTTGGCGATGAGGTGCGCTAGCGCCCACATCTTCACGCCGAGCACCATCGGGTGGCCGACCGCGGCTTTGATGCGGTTGCCTGGCACATACGCCGCGGCGAGCAATAAAAAGGCTGGCACCGTGAGCAGGGCGGCCAAGTGGCGCGTCCACACGGGCGGCGTCCAGATGATGGCGGGATCGAGCCGTGCTTGGGCGTAGCCTTTGGCGATCACGATCAGGCCGACAAGCGAAGCGAGGGAGTACACCGCTTTCCATGCGAGCGGTCCAAACCGCGCGATCTGTCTTGCGCGCCAGCCTTCCGCGACAATGCGTACCGAATGGACGGCGAGAAACAGCATCAAGCCTTGAAGGACCAAGGTTTCGCCGTGCAGTTGGGGATTCGGGGACACTTGCTAGAGCCCCAATTGAGCGTACAACTCCGGCTCGATACGGGCCGCGAGTTTGTCGTAGCCGCCCTTGTTAGGATGGATTTCGTTGAGCCAGTCGTTGCTGTTGCCGGTCGCGCCGCGCGCGGCGCGTACCAGCGTGTTGACGGTGTCGACGACGTTGAAGTTTGGCAGAGTGTCGGCCAACTCCAGCAGCGCCGTGCGCAGGCGTCCCAACAAATAATCGGAGGCGGCGATCCAGTCGGATTCCGGCAGTTGTTCTTTGCGAAAGGCTTTCGATAGCCACGGCCCGACTGTGATGAACGCCAGAACCGCGGGTGCGTCGTTCGGCGTGGCCCAGTCGTAGGTGTGCGTGATGATCGGCGTGTTTCGGCAAGCGCTGTCGGGGTGGTCGCGCATTTCGGCAATCATGGTGTAGCCCCGCTGGATGTAGCGCATGACTTTGTCAACGCGCTCGGGATAGAAGTAATCTGCCACGCCGTTGATCGGCATGCCCGCGCGCTTGTCCGCCGGGATGAGCAGCTTCGGGGCATAGTCGATCAGATCGTTGCCGCCGCCGCTCAACAAAATGACGTGCCAGGCATAGCCGAAGCGCTTCGATAGCGCGCGCCACAATTCCGGG
>CAZAWU010000248.1:1310-5358 GCA_964488915.1 uncultured Burkholderiales bacterium | reverse complement strand
TCGCTCGGCGTGTTGGTCACGCGGGTGAGCGAACTCGCGGTCGTGGCGTTCAAGAAGAACACATCCAATTGAAACGGCAGCGCGGGCAACGTCGGCGGCGGGCTCAACTCGATGGTGGCGTTGCATAGCACGTTTGCTTCGACGCCGAAGCACGAGATGCCCGGGTACTTGTCCGCAACCGGCAGCGTGCCGACGACCGCTAGCGCGGCTGCGGTAGCCGCATCGAAGGAGCGCAGCGTCGCGCCCGCGAAACCGGTGCCGGTGCCGTTCGCATCCCATCCTTCGGCGCGGATCATGTACTGCGGCGGCAAGGCCAGCGTGCCGCTCTTGCCGGCGTCCAACGTGGTTGCGCTTAGCGAGCCGGCCCAGGCGGCATTGGCCGTTTCTGATTTGCCGCCGCCGAGTTCATCGACTTTGCCTGCCAGCAGCGGCACGACAGAGAATCCCGCGCCGGACGCCGCCTGTGCGGTGAAGCTGTAGTAGATCAAGTTGCCGTTGACGAAGAAGATACCGAAGTTGCCGCTCGGTGCGTCGGCGAGCGCGCTGGAAACACCGCCGGATTTGTCGAGCGCCTTGAGTTGCATACCGAGGCCGATGCCGCCGGTCATATAGACAAGCTTGTTCTGCGTCACCGACATTTGGAACGTCGTGTCGTTCGCTTCGGCGGCAATGACCGTCGCCGCGGCGCTGCCGTCGATCGGCGCGCGGTAGATCGAGCGCTCATGCGCAAAAAAGATGTGAGTTGCATCCGCGGCGCTTGCACGCACGACTGTTCCCGCTGGCACAGTAAAAATGGCGGGCGACAAAGTGTCGGTATCACCGTCGTACACGAACAGAAGATCGTCGACGTTCAGTAGCGCCTTGTTGAGACTCAAGCCCAGCAACGCCAGGGGAGTGTTGCTCGCCGATACCAGCGCTGCACCGCAGGCTGCGAAGCTCGCGTCGCACTTCTTGAGCGCACCGCCGTCGTGCACCAGCCAGGCCGCAACCGCGCCGTTCGTTGGCGCGTACAACGGCAGCACCGGCAATTTCGCGGCGATCGGTGCGCTGGCCGAACTCATGGCGAGTCGAATCACTTTCCATTGATCATCGCTGGTTCCGCACAGCCCGTCGCTGCCGGGTAACGCGTAGACGTAGGGCGAGTCGGTCAAGTTGGCATAGTCCGAAGGCGTGGTGAACGAAGGCGGTTGCAAGCACATCTGATCCGCCTGGCTTTCGTTGGAAACTTGAACCGGCGTGAGCGAACCGCTCCTCAGCGCATCAACGCGATAGAACTTGCCGTCGGTTTTCGCATACATCAGCGCGCGCGATTGCAGATTCGATACGCGCTTGGTGCTGGCGTCGTAGCTGCCGCCCTGAAAGATGCGGGCGGAAGTCTCGGCGCCGAACGGGCCTTCGACGATGTCATCGGCCGGCTCGACCGTGACCGGTGCGCTGGGATTGGCTGGATCGACCGCGTGCATGCTGCCGGCATAGAACAGGTAGGACGTGCCGGCAGCGCCGCCGCCTCCACCCCCGCCGCCACCACCACCTCCTCCTCCACCCGCACTGCCACCTCCGCCGCCGCCCCCGCAAGCGGCAAGCACGCCAACGAGCGAAAAAGCGACTAGCTGGACACTGGTTTTCATCTGCATAGCTCCTCATGAGTCGTTTAACCGTGTACGGCTAAGGACGCAGGCGCGCGGCAGTTGTCAGAAAACCGGGGCAGCCATCGAGTAAACTTGCGGCGACATGGATCGATCACTAACACTCGTGCACTCCGCTGAGCAGCCCGACAACATTGCGCAGTCGAATCTGGTCGCGTTGCTGCGCGCGGGTGGCGCGGCGCGCGAGCAGGGCGCGCGCCAGCTATACCGGCTTTACGCCGCCAAGCTGAAAGCGCGCTTTCAATACCGCTATCGACTGCCCGCCGCGGCCAGTGAGGACTTGGTGCAGGAAACGCTGATGCGCGCGATCGACAAGATCGATACCTTCCGCGACGGACGCTTCGACGTTTGGTTGTGGCGCATCGGCTACCGTTTGATGATCGACGAGTACCGCGCAACACCCGCCACCGTTTCCATGAACGCACCGAGTAACGATGGCGAAACGCCCGAGCAGCTGCTGCACGCGCTGGTCGACACCCACGCCGTGGACCCGGCGCTGCGCGACTGTGTACTGCGCGCGCTGACGGAATTCCAGCGCGATGAACCGGAATATGCTGACATCCTGGACCGCATCGCCGTCGATGGTTGGGATCCCGCCGCGATCGCACGGTTTCGCGACAGCAAGGAAGGTGCGGCGCGGCAATACGTTTCGGAAGGCCGCAAGCGGCTGTGCGAGTATTTGCAGCCCTGCCTGGAACTCGCGGCGCGGCTGACTCCCCACCAAACACAGGGGCCGCTATGACCCAAAGCAAGGATGACGATTGGATCGATGCGATTGCGGGCCGGCCATCCTCCGGGTTGAGCGAGAGCGAGCAGCGGCTCGCGCGGGCGATTCGAGCGGTGACGCGCGCGCAGCACGATCAGGCGTTGGCGCAGAGCGCAGCGAACGATGCAGAGCAAGAGGAGCGTTTGGTCACGCATGCGCGCCGTACCGATCCAACCCGCGCGGGCGCTTCGCCTTGGATCAAGCGCGTTGCAATTGCCGCGACGCTCATGCTTGCGGTCGGTTTGGGCTGGCTGTTGTTTGACCGCGAACCGGACATCGACCTGCGCGGCGGCGGGCCCGTACAGGTGATCGAAACCGAGGATGTGGAGGGATTGACGAAGCGCATCGTCACCCGTTTACAGCAAGCGGGCATCGCAGTGCAGACATATCCGCTCGGAACGTACCGCGGCGTCAGTGCGAATTTGAGCGCCGAGCAACGCGCGGCGGTGGCTGCTGACCTAACGAAACTCGGAGTGGCGATTCCGGCAAACGGTGTGTTGACGCTCGAGATTCGCGATAAGCAGTGAGGTCATGCGGTTTATCGCACATCTCAAAATAGCATTACTTTTTATAGTATTACTATTTTCAGTCTCGTCCATAGCCAATAACAAGGCTATCCTAATAGGGGTATCTAACTACTCCGCCGCCAGCGGCGCGAAGATTCTGCCGGGAGCGGGCAATGACGTGCGACTGCTGTACGACACCTTGCTGCGTCGTGGTTTTAAGGCGAGCGACATCACGCTTATCAGTGATGCAGTGACTGGTGCAGTTCTGCCGACGCGCAAGAACATTCTTGAGGCATTGCGCGAACTCGCGGCGAGCGCAGGCCCCGGCGATTACTTTTTCGTGCACATGTCCGGACACGGCTCGCAGCAACCGGTCGATCCGGCTCGCAAAACCGCGCGGCCCGAACCGGATGGGTTGCACGAGACTTTCCTGCCGATCGACATCGGCCGCTGGGATGGTGCGCGCGGCACGGTCACGAACGCCATCATTGACTACGAGCTGGACGATTCGCTGCAAACGATGCTCGACAAAGGGGCGTTCGTCTGGGCGAGTTTCGATGCGTGCCATTCCGCGTCCTTGATTCGCGGTGCGACAGAGGATGAAGTGACGCTGCGCCGCGTCGCGCCAGCCGTGCTGGGTGTGCCACAGCAACTGATCGAGCAAGCGCCGGCCGTGCGTGCGCGCGGCGCGAACGGCGAGACGGCACTGGACGTCGGCACGAACCGATCGGACGGAGCGTTTGTGGCGTTCTACGCCGCACAGACCAACGAAGAGGCGCCGGAGATGTTGATGCCGGCGGGCCGCTTCTCTCTCGGAGCGCAGCGCAAGCGTCACGGCGTATTTTCGTACACGCTGGCCGAGGCGTTGAATGCACGCACGGGGGCGAGTTATCGGGAGTTGATGCAATTCATCCTTTCCCGCTACGCGACGCAGATGCTCACCTACCGGCCGACGCCGGTAATGAGTGGCAGCGGCGTCGATAACATCGCGCTGGGCGAAGGCGCTCACACCGGCCCGCGCCAATGGCCAATTGGGGAAGCCGACGGCGCCTGGCGCATTCCCGCCGGCCAGTTGGCGCAGATTGGCGAAGGCGCCACGTTCGCGATTCTTGCCGATCCGCTCGCGGCGA
>CAZAWU010000248.1:0-1210 GCA_964488915.1 uncultured Burkholderiales bacterium | reverse complement strand
GCGCAGATTGGCGAAGGCGCCACGTTCGCGATTCTTGCCGATCCGCTCGCGGCGAACGAGCGGCAAATCGCCACCGCCGTGGCCAAGCACGTCTCTGCATTTGCTGCGGAATTGGAGCCAACGCCGGATGCACGCGGCAACCGGTTAAGCAAAATGCCGCCAAGCGCGCATGCAAGATTGCTGCGGCCCGCCATCGCGATGCGCTTGCGTGTGGCACAGCCCACCGTGGCGGGCGGGCAAGTTTTACCGCAAGTAAGCGAGTTTGTTCGCAACGCACAGCGCGATGATACGCAGCGCTTCGATTGGGCGCGCGCCGGTGAACCGGCAGATGTGCGGCTGCACATCGAAGACGAGCAACTCTGGCTGCTGCCGGCAACGGGTTCGTTGCGGAAATCCGGCGTGCACAAGACGCCTTCGATCGCACTCGCCCACGCCCCGGAGAAATTCACTGCGCTGCTGCGCGATAGCCTGCAGCGCATCGGCAAGGCCATCAGCCTACTGCGCGTCGCGGAGCAGTTGCCCGACACTTCAGCTTCAGATCTACAAGTTACCGTTTCGCGTTTACCGGATGGCTCCAACCGAGCAGTGAAACCGCTCTCGGCGTCCAGCATTGAAACATTGCCGGACGGCGCGAAAGTCGGCTTTTCGATCTCAAACAAGAGCCGAATGCCGTTCGACATCACCTTGCTGTATGTCGACAGCGCCTTCGGCATTACTCCGCTTTTCCCCGGCGCGGGCGAGGACAACCGCATCATGCCCGGCAGCGTGCTCCGGGCTGGCGACGCGGGCTTAGCCCCGATTGCGATCAACGCGGAAACGCTCGGCGTCGAACGCTTACTGCTCATCGCCACGGCCGTGCAGCCGCAAAGCGAGCGCAGCGACTTTAGCTATCTGGCGCAGCCACGCCTCGAACGCGCGCGGGGAACAGAAGGTCAGCATTCGATCTTGCAGGAATTGCTCGAACAAGCTGCGTTCGACGCAAGCCCGCGCGGCGCCGGTCAGTCACGACACGCGCCCGCGTTCTTGCGCGTGTTCGCCTGGGAAGTCACCAAGGACTGACTGCGGGCGCTTTTGTTCAGTCGAACACCGCGATAACCGGCTGGCGGCGCGCGCGCGCGAAATCGAATAGCTTGGGTTGCTGCGCGGCGCGCATCGTGCGCACCGGACGCGTTGCGCCGCGCTGCGGCTCAGCGGCATCCACACCGTTGCC
>CAZAWU010000247.1:0-5390 GCA_964488915.1 uncultured Burkholderiales bacterium | reverse complement strand
GCGCGGCGCGCGTGTGGACTGACTTGTGTGGTCAGCAATGCGCCGATGCGCAGCTCGGAGATGATGCCCATGAGCAGCGCGTTTGTGCCGGAGGTGTCGGCGTCGGTGAGTTCGGTTAAATTGCCCACGCCCATCATCACCAGCGCATCCGGCAGGCGGCGGCGCAGTTCGTGGTAACGCACGATCGATTCGGTAAAACCGAAGTGGATCGGATCCAGGATTGGATCGGCGTAGAACGCTCGATTGTTCTTCTGCAGCGCCTCCGCGGCGCGATACAGAGACGCGAGATCGCGCGGCTGGTTTGGAATCAGTACCGGCGTTGCGGCAACTTCGTCGGCCAGCTGCAGCGTGTCCTCTTTTAGGCTCAACAAGAAATCCGCGCCGGCCTTGCCGCCACGCAGCAGTTCATCCGTCTCCATCGAGTCGACGCTGACACGATAGCCTTGACGTTTGAGTTCCCGGATCGTTTCTTCCAAGTGCGCAAACGGCGTCTCCGGCAAGCAACCGAGATCAATGACATCCGCTCCATCGCGCCGATAGCTCTCGGCGCGACGCAGAATGCCGGGGATGTCGAGCGCGGGTGCATCGACTATTTCAGCGAAGATGAGCACATCATGCTTAGTCAAATCCACCGCCTTCGCTTTGCCGCCGAAAAACTGCGGCAGATCTTTAAGTTCCTCCGGTCCACGCTCTACGGGCACACCGTAGTGCCGCGTCAGCGCGTCGAGATCGCCACGGCAGCGCCCAGGCACTAGCACGCGCGTGGCGCCGCGCAAATCGCTCACGCGGCGGCGGATCATGTCCGCAGTCATCAAACCGGCGACCTGCAATCCGATCTCCAGCACCTCGTAGGAAAACGGCGCCGGCTGCATGCCTGCGAGCACCTTTTGCAGGCTGTTCTCGGCAAGGCGTCCGGTGAGGAAGAGGATGTGCTCGCTCATTTGCGCGCGGCGAGGTGAGCTATCTGTGATGCGTCGCGCCGCGGCGACAACCCCTCACCCCAGCCCTCTCCCCGATTCCGGGGCGAGGGTGACGTTTACCGCGGCGAGACGTTTGGTCACCGCTTGCTTCATGGCATCGAGAGTTTCGACGACATTCACATGCTCGAAGGTTTTCAGCTTGGCGCTGTTCTCCAAGTCGATGCGGCGCGGATACAGCGTGACCCATTCGCCCGGCGCTTCCGTGTAGACCTCCGGCTCGGTGTCGCACGCGAACACGATGGAGGGAATGCGGCATTTGCCGGCTTGCGCGAAGATGTTGGTGATAAGCGTATCGGAGATGCCGGCCACCATCTTCGCGACGCTGTTGGAAGTCGCCGGCGCTACCACCACGCTGTGATAGTGGCCATGATAGAACAGCCCGACCGGCGCTGCGCTCGCGGTGGTGTCACGAAACACCCGGGCGCGCTTGCGCAGCTCGGTGATCGAATGCGTGTACATATGCAGCACCTCCGCCGCGGCCTTGGACAGGAAAAAATCCACGCCCGGCAGTTCGAGCGCGAACTCCAGCGCTTCCTTCAAGTAGTGGCCGGAGCCGGTGAGGCCCCACGCCAAGCGCGGTGCTGCGTCGCGTTTCATGGTGTACTATTTTATGTATATCTCTATGAATGGCTCTAGGCGCTATCATACATTATATAGGTATGATAGTATGTGGTATCGTCGGACGAAATCACACCGCGAAGGTTAACATAGCGGCCAGCGCCTACCTAGGCGCCGCGCGCCGGAATCCACCATGACCATTGTCAATATTGAAGATTTGCGCACGCTTGCGCGCGCGCGTCTGCCGAAAGCGATCTTCGAATTCATCGACGGCGGTGCGCTCGATGAAGTCACGCTGCGCGCGAACCGCAGCGACTTCGAGCATGTGCGCTTCATACCACGCGCGTTCACCGACGTGTCGCAAGTTTCGCTCGCTACCACGGTGATGGGTCAGCCCGCGCAGATTCCGCTCATTATGGCGCCGATAGGATTACTCGGAATGGTGCGCCGCAAAGCGGAAGTGATTGCCGCACACAACGCGGCGCGCGCGGGCATGCCTTTTACCTTGAGCATGATGGCAGCGAGCAGCATCGAAGAAGTGTGCGCAAGCGCGGCGCAAGCCTCGCCCGCGGCGACTGCCATGCCGTGGTTCCAACTTTATTTGCTGAAGGATCGCGGTATGAACCGCGCCTTGCTTCAGCGCGCACGCGCTGCCGGCGCTAAAGTGCTGGTGCTGACGGTCGACACCAAGTCGCAGGGCCCGCGCGAGCGCGATGTTCGCAACGGCTTCACCGTGCCGCCCCGCATCACATTGCGCAGCGCTTTCGACGCGCTCCGCTGCTGGCGCTGGGTACTCGACGTGGCGCTCGGGCCGAGCGTCACCTTCGCCAACCTCAAGGACTTGACTCAGGGTGGTCAAGACGTCGTCACCGTTACGCAATTTATCGCGGACAAGTACGATCTCGCCTACGACTGGGAAGCGCTGGAGTGGTGCAAGTCCGAATGGCAAGGACCGGTCGCCGTCAAAGGCATCCTGTCGCCGGAAGATGCCAAGCGCGCGGTACAGCACGGCGCGAACGGCATCATCGTTTCCAACCACGGTGGGCGGCAACTGGACGGCGCGGTTTCGAGCGTCACCGTGCTGCCGGCGATCGTTGAAGCGGTAAGCGATCGCGCCGATGTCATCCTCGATAGTGGCGTGCGCCGCGGCGTCGATATCGTCAAAGCGCTCGCGCTGGGGGCGCGCGCTTGCATGGCCGGCCGACCGTTCGTCTACGCACTCGGCGCGCTAGGCGAAGACGGCATGCGCCGTGCCATCGACATCTTCAAAGCAGAAATCGAAAAGACATTGACGCTGTTGGGCTGCGCCTCGGTGCAGGCGCTGCAGCGCGGCTACTTGCAAGAAGCCGGCGCGCACCGCTAACGCAGTTCCGCCAGCAGCTTGCGCGCGGCCGCGAGCTCGGGGAATTGCTTGCCCGCCTCTAACACCTGTTCGAGTTCCTTGCGCGCTTCTTCCTTCGCGCCGGATTTCACCAGCGCCTGAGCGAAGTGGTAGCGGATTTCTACCGCCTGGGGTGCCAGTTGCGTTGCCGAGCGCAGCAGCTTGATCGCGCGCTCCGTTTTGCCGGCTTCGAGCGCGAGCACGCCGACTGTATCCATGACACTCGGATTGTCCCCACTGACGGCGTACGCCTTCTCGGCGTATTCCAGCGCGTTGGGCCGTTTTAACTGCGCCAGCGTCCAGGCATAGTTATTTAGCACGGCAGCGTTGGCGGGTTGCTGCTTCAGCACGATCTCATAGCGGCGCGCCGCCGCGGTGAAATCACCCTCGGTCAGACTGCGTTGCGCCAGATATTGGTTGAGCACCAGATCGTCAGGGTGGCGTTTGAGCCACTCCTCTGCCACGGCCTGTCCCTTGGCGGCCGCGCCCGCAGCGACGTGGGCTTGGTGCAACTTCACCACCACCGCCGCTGCCGGCTCCAACTCGTAAGCACGCTGCAGCGCCCGCGCTGCTTCAGCCGCTTTCTTTTCGCGCAGCAGCGAATCGCCTTCGACCAGAAAGCCGGTGGCCGATTTCGGAAAACGTTGCTGCACATGGCGCGCGACCTGCTGGGCTTCGCCATGCCGGCCCTCGCGTGCGTGGATCGCCGCCAACGCGATCATCGCGTCAATGAAGTCCGGCTTCAGCTCGAGCGCATTCTTGAGCGACTGCGCAGCGGGAGCAAGTTTGCCGAGCGCAGCCTGAACGCCCGCCAACCGGAAGTGTGCCAAGGGCGAGTTTCGCTCCACTTCGACACGCTTGGTAAAGGCGGCCAGCGCGGCCTCCGCGCGTCCATTGGCCAGTTCAAGCTGTCCGAGCATATCGAGCGCCGCACCGCTCTGCGGATGCCCGCTCTGCGCTCGCCGAGCGAGCTCGAGGGCTTGCGCCTTGTCGCCGAATTGCCAGTTCAGCCGCGCCAAGGCAAGTAGCGCACCGAGGTGCTTCTTGTCCTTCTCAAGCAGCGCCTGTAGGCGGCGCTTTGCCGCTTCCGGTTGCTTCGCTACGGCGTCGAGCAGCGCCAGATTTGAAATGGCGGGGAAAAAATTTGCGTCGATCTTCAAGGCGCGCTCGAAATCCTGGCGTGCGGCCGCTACATCTTTCTTGCCGATATGCGCCACACCGCGCAGATTCGGGGCGATCGGGCTGTTGGGCTGCTTTTCCTGCAGGGCCTCAATGGCCTTGAGCGCCGCATCGTACTCACCGCGCGCGATCTGCGCCGCGATCTCCTTGGGGGCATCCTGCCCTAGCTGCCGCTCCAGCGTCTCGGCGGCCGCGCCATCCGCGCTCTGGGATGAGCGCGGTTGCACGGCGGCCTTGCTGGGATCGAGCGCAGCCATCGCCCGGTTCGGCTGGTTGACTTGCGTCAGCGCCTCAGCGCCGAGCGCCAGCAGTTGCGCGTCGTTCGGCGCACGCGCCAGCGCTGCCTCGATCATGTCGTACGCCCGCTGCGCTTGATTGTTGGCAAGATACGCCGCGGCAAGCAGCTTGTGCGCGGCCAGGTTCTGCGGCGCCTTGGCCACGGCGGTGCTGAGCGCCGCCACCGCGCCCTCTGGCTGCCCGAGCGCAAGCTGGTTCGAACCGGAGAGCACTAGACTGGGGACGTGCGCCGGCATGACGCGCAAGATCAGCTGCACCGCCTCTTCCGATTGCGCGTATTGTCCGGCCTTGTTGTACAACATGGCTTGGGCGAAAGCGACGCTCAAGTGCTTGGGCGCGAGCTTGCGTGCCGCGTCGATTTCCCGCTGCGCCTCTTGGACCTTGCCTTGGTCCAACAACGCAGAAACGAGATTCACCCGTGGGGTAAGATCGCTCGCTTGCAATGCGATCGCGTCCCGGTACAGCGTTACCGCCTCTGCGGCCTTGCCGCTCGTTCGGAGCAAATCCGCCTTGAACACCAGCGCATCGGCGAACTTCGGCTCTTTCGCTAACGCCGCGTCCGCAAGCTTGAGCGCGCCTGCCGCGTCATTGGCCGCCGCACTCAGCCGGGCTTGGCCGAGCAGCGCTTCGTGATAGCCGGGGCGCTTGCTGAGCGCGAGCGCATACACGCGCTTGGCGTCCTGCACGCGGCCGAGCGCGGCGTACGCGCCACCACGGATGACCAAAATCTCGGGCGGCTCTTCGGGTTCTTTCTGCGTCACCACCACCTCAGCGAGGACTTTCTCGTGCTGCCCGCGCCGCAACCAAATACGCCCGAGCGTGGGCATGACTTTCGCGGCATCCGCGCCGAGGTCGATGGCTAGGTCAAGTTCCTTGCCAGCGGTCTCCAAGTTACCCGTGCGGTAGTAGAACTCCCCTATCTGAACGCGAGCTTGGGCATGATTCGGGGCTTTTTGTACGGCGTTCTTGAGCTCGATTTCCGCCGCGTTATGGTC
>CAZAWU010000246.1:0-5483 GCA_964488915.1 uncultured Burkholderiales bacterium | reverse complement strand
TCGTGATCGGTCAAAGCGAGAACTTGAACGCCGCGCTGCGCGGCTAGCGCCACCACTTCAGCGGGTGGCAAAGTGCCATCGGAGACGGTGGAATGACAGTGCAGATCGATATTCACCAGGAAGGTCTGTGGAACAAGCAGACGCGCATGATAGCAAATCGCCCTTTAGGATCAGTGATTTCGTGGACTTTCCACGCCGCAAGCGCGATAATTTAGGGTTATGAAAGTATTGTTCGACCTGTTTCCGGTCATACTGTTTTTTGTCGCGTACAAGTTCGCTGATATTTATGTCGCGACGGGCGTGGCGATCGCCGCGACCTTCGCGCAAATCGGCTGGCTCAAGCTGCGCAGCAAGAAAGTAGAGCCGATGTTGTGGATCAGCTTGGCGATCATCGTCGTCTTCGGCGGCGCGACGCTGCTGCTGCACGATGAGACCTTCATCAAGTGGAAACCTACCGTGCTCTATTGGCTATTCGCGGTGATCCTGCTCGGCAGCCAGTGGTTCATGAACAAGAACTTGATGCGCGCGCTGATGGGCGCGCAACTGAAGCTTCCCGACGCGGTGTGGAACAAAGTCAATCTGAGCTGGTCGATATTTTTTGCGGCAGCGGGGGCACTCAATTTGTACGTCGCCTACAACTTCGCCACGGATACGTGGGTCAATTTCAAGCTGTTCGGCCTGCTGGGTTTGATGATCGTGTTCGTGCTAGCGCAAGGGTTGTACCTATCCAAACACGTGCAAGAAGAGTCGCCGTGACAGATACTGCTATAGCCATGCTACCGTCAGTCAAATTCCGCTTCATGGTTCGCGTTCTACCCTGGTGAGTACCGTAGAGCGCATACGGGAGCGGCTAGCTGTCTTGCACCCCACTCAGATCGAGATCGTCGACGACAGCGCGCGGCACGCGGGACACGCCGGCGCGCGCGACGGCGGCGGGCACTACAACTTGACGATCGAGTCGACGCAGTTCGCCGGTAAATCCACGCTGGCGCGACATCGCCTAATATACGCGGCGCTCGGCGATCTCATGCAACGCGAGATTCATGCGCTGGCCATCGATGCACGCGCGCCAAGCGTTTAACGTAGATGTTTTCTAACCGAAGGATACACATGAAATTTTCGCGATCGTTTTGCGTGGCGGCAGCGGCGTTGTCGCTAAGTTCGCTCAGCTACGCGCAGCAACAACCCGCACCGAAACCCGCACCCGCGCCGGCGGCCAGCGCCAAGGCGCCGCAGCGGCTCAGCGTGAATGGCAAGGTGATTCCACCGGCGCGCTTCGAGTACTTCGTCAAGCAGCGCGCCGCGCAAACCGCGAGCGGACAAGGGCAGCAAGGACCAGCCGCCGATTCGCCGGAATTCATGGCGGCCGTGAAAGACGACCTGATCAACCGCGAGTTACTCACGCAGGAAGCCGAGCGCACTGGACTAGACAAGAACCCCGACATCGCCGTGCAGCTCGAATTGGCACGCCAGCAGATCCTCGCCAAGGCTGCGCTGGACGACTACATGAAGAAAAACCCGGTCAAAGACGACATGCTGAAGACCGAGTACGAACGCATCAAATCCAACTTGGGCGACCGCGAATACAAGGTCTCGCACATCTTGGTGGAGAAGGAAGAAGACGCCAAGGACATCATCGGCCAACTGAAAAAAGGCGCGGACTTCGAAAAGCTCGCGAAGGAAAAATCGAAGGACAGCGGTTCGAAAGGCGAAGGTGGCAAGCTGGACTGGGCGAACAAGAATATGTTTCCCAAGTCGTTCAGCGACGCCATGATCAAGCTGACCAAAGGTCAGACCACCGCGGAGCCGATCAAGAATCAAATCGGCAATCAAACCGGCTATCACGTCATCAAGCTAGACGATGTGCGCCCGCTTAAGCCGCCGAGCTTCGACGAGGTAAAGGAAAACATGCGCCGCGGCGCCACTCAGCAGAGTGTGGTTAAGCTGGTGGGCGAATTGCGCAAGAGCGCGAAGATCGAAGAGAAGTGAGGCGCGCGGGGCGTGCGTTTCATCCCCGCGAGATGTCAAGGAAAAGCAAAGTGAGGCCTTGCCGCATTCGCGTCCGGGTCTTCCAACAAAGCAATTAAGAAAATGCAGATTGCCTGCCTCGATCTAGAAGGCGTGCTGGTACCGGAGATTTGGATCGCGTTTGCCGAGCACACCGGAATTACGGAACTGCGCGCGACGACGCGCGAAGTGCCTGACTACGACGCGCTCATGCGCCAGCGCCTGCGTATCCTTGAGCAGCACAATCTTAAGCTGCCCGACATTCAGCGCGTCATCGCCCAACTGCGCCCGTTGGAGGGCGCGCAAGAGTTTCTCGCGTGGCTGCGCACGCACTTCCAGGTGTTGATTCTTTCGGATACTTACTATGAATTCGCCCTTCCGCTCATGCGCCAGCTCGGCGACCCGACACTACTTTGCCATCGACTCGAAACCGATGCCGATGGTAATGTGGTCAACTATCGGCTGCGCATGAAGGACCAGAAGCGCGCAGCGGTCAAGGCGTTGCATCAACTCAACTACCGCGTCGCCGCGGCGGGTGACTCTTACAATGATACCGGCATGCTCAGCGAAGCCGACGTCGGCATCCTGTTTTGCCCGCCGGAGAGCGTCACGCGTGAATTTCCGCAGTTTCGCATCACGCGCAACTACGAGGAACTGCGCGCGGCGCTCGCGGACGCGCGCCGCGCTATCGATTGAACAAGCCGTAGCCTACGCTAGCTCGTGGGCTAACGGTGCGAAGATAAAGCAGCCTGCTTCTGTTCCATTTGCTGCGCGCGCTCGCCTTTCACCATGCGCACATTCCAGCGATTGCGCAAACGGCGCCGGCGCGACACAAACGGTGCGCGCGTATCGCGCTCCGATGACGAGTCGGTCCCTGATTGAGAACTCACGCCGTAGTCTTCGTGCCCATTGATCACATCAGCCATACGTTTCTCCTTGCGGTTTGCCCAGTTCTGCTGCTCCTGGTGTGACGCTCGAGAAAGGGCGGCGGGGAGTACTACTACTCCCCGCAGCGCCCGCTAACAGGAGGCAGTCAGCAAGATCGGCTACCTAGTTCTTGTTGGTAGCGGTGGCTTTCGAAAACTCGGCCACATCCAACTTCCCATCTTTGTTTTCGTCGGCGGTATCGAACACAGCGACGAGCCCTTTCATGCGCTCCGCTTCGGCTTTGTTGACAAAGCCGTCTTTGTCCGCATCGAGCTGCTTGAAGGCGGCGCCCGAATCAGGCTGCTTCGCTTCGTCGGCGGCAACAACGGCCATAGAAGAAGTCAAAGCTGCGATAGCGATTGTCAGTGCGATTGATTTCATAAGAACTCCTTGCGTGAATGAACCAGCGGAATGAAGTCATCCCGTGCAAGGAGGTGGAGCACAGCCCGTGCCAAGCGAATTTTCTTTATCCGAATCAATTTGTTAAGGCAATTCGCCGAATTGAAGATCGCAATCAATGCGAAATGAATCGTCGTCATTTCCCGACACCAGGAAACGATTGAAGACTTAAGCTTCTGATTTCCGGCGACTTTAGGTTGTCGCCTAAAGGAGACGCAACTGCGATGCGTCAGTGAACGGCAGCGTTAGCCACGTCGAGTTCGTGGCGATGAATGTTGTGACGAGTAACACGATTACGCCCGCCCTTCTTCGAGGCATAAAGCGCCTGATCCGCTTGATCCATCAACTGCTCGATACTCGCGCTGCCGAAGCGCGAAGCGGATACACCGAAGCTCATGGTAACGCTTAGGCCGCGCAGAGCCGTGATATCCGTAGCGGCGGCCGACGCGACGAACGCGCGCATGCGCTCGGCGACTTGCTCCGCTTGTTCCAGGTTGGTGTTGGGAAACAGCACACAGAATTCTTCGCCGCCATAGCGGCACAGTAAAGCGTCCTCGCCGAGCTTACTCTGCAGCGCGCGCGCCGCGGCAATGATGACTTGGTCGCCCACCGCGTGACCAAAGCGATCGTTGAAAGATTTGAAGTGATCGATGTCGCACATCACGCAGCTAATCTCAGCGCCGGACTCGTACGCTTGCGCGAACAAACGCGTTGCCATCTCAAGGAACGCGCGCCGGTTCAAACAACTCGTAAGAGGATCACGCAAAGCCAGCCGCTGCAGTTCCTCGTTCTTCTGCGCGATCTGTTGGCGCGAGCGCTCGAGGTCATTCAAGGCAGTGCGCAAGCGCGCGTTAGCGTGGTCCAGTTCGCTGCGATCGTCGAAAGTCACCAAGCATCCGCGCGCACGCCCTTGCGGGTCGAGCACCGGCGAGGTGTTTATCACCACTTTCTTCATGTCGCCGGAAGCTTGCATCACGGAAATCTCATAGCCAACCACAGGTTGCCTGGTTTCCGAACTACGATGCCAAGGGTGTTCTTTGCTATCCGCAGGCAGCGCAGGCTTTAGCCACGTCAGCGCTGAGATCATCTGCCCGAGCGGATTGCGCGACGCATCGGCGTGCAGGTCGCGAAACGCGCGATTTGCCAACGCGATGCGGCTCTTCGCGTCCAAGACGACAACGCCTTCGCTCAACGCGTCGAAAGCGGCACGCACACGGTCGGGAATCACCGCAGTCGGGTCCAGGTACTGCAAAGCGCGGCGCAGATAAAGGTAAAACACCACCAGGCCGGGGATTGAGACGACCAGGAGCACCATAGCTGCGGGGTTATCGAACAGCGCGCGCCAACCCGATGCGGTGACCGGCTTGAACTGAATCTCGATGTCACCCCAATGCTGACCGCCAGCATAGATCGGGACGACAACATGGGTCAGCGTCGATTTGTTGTTGCGCGGTGCGATCCATGACATCCGGTGACCGCCAGATTCGGCAAGCAGGGTTCGGTCAGCACGGCGCACGCCCACCGAGACCATTCCTTGATCACGCCGCGTCAGCGCATGCAAAGTACGCCCAAGCGTGGCACGATCGCCCTTCTCTACCAAGGATGTCAGTTGCACCGCCAAGCTCTCGCTCAGCGCTTGACGATTGCGCTGCGCCATGCGTTCCTTGTCCGGCATGACATCAAAGAAAACGTGCGCAAGGATGAGCAACAACCCCATCAGCGCGATCAAACCAAAGCTCAGCCGCGCGACGGGACTAAGACGGTTTCCGAACAATAGCGAAAGCATGCTTAACCCTACGAGTTGCGCCCGTTAGCGTGATCAAACACCGCAGCGGCAGCCACTTCTTCCTGCTCTGATTCGTCATCAGGCGCATCGGGTGGCGGTGGTGCCTCTACGATATCTTCGTCGTCATCGCGCCCTAGGATCGGCAGCGGATCGAGATGGCGCCACAGCGGTGTCGATGCGGCGAGCGCCGCCGCTAGGCCGCCCGCACGCAACGCCCACAACACGGCACCGACCGACAAAGAAATCCCCGTGGCCGCGGAAACGGAGAGCACTGGCGCCGGTGCCTCGTCTTCGGCCAACTGCTCCGCGCCCTGCTGCGCGTCGATAGTCCAACCCGCCGCGAGACGCCGCCCCTCATAAGACA
>CAZAWU010000245.1:0-5496 GCA_964488915.1 uncultured Burkholderiales bacterium | reverse complement strand
CGTGAGCAGCGCCTACCCCAAGCGCATCGTGTGCCTGACCGAAGAGCCCACCGAGGTGCTGTACGCGCTCGGCGAAGAGCATCGCATCGCCGGTATCTCCGGCTTCACCGTGCGGCCGCCACGTGCGCGCAAGGAGAAACCGAAGATTTCTGCCTTCACCAGCGCCAAGATCGACGCAATCTTACAACTCGAACCTGACTTGGCGATCGGCTTTTCCGATATGCAGGCCGACATTGCGCAAGCGCTCATTCGCCGCGGCGTCGAGGTGTGGATCAGCAATCACCGCTCGGTGGCCGGCATCGTCGCCTATGTGCGGCGCTTAGGTGCGTTGATCGGTGCGTGGGACAAGGCTGAGGCTTACGCGCGCGAGCTGGAAGCGCACGTGGATCGCGTCGCGCGCGCTGCCGCCGCGCTGCCGCGCCGCCCGCGCGTCTACTTCGAAGAATGGGACGAGCCGCAGATCAGCGCCATCCGCTGGGTGAGCGAGCTGATCGGCATCGCCGGCGGCGACGATATCTTTCCCGAACTCGCCGCGTGCAGCCTCGGCAAGGATCGCATCATTGCCGACGCACGCGAAGTGGTGCGGCGCGCGCCGGACATCGTGATCGGCTCGTGGTGCGGTAAGAAGTTTCAGCCGCTGCACGTCGCTTCGCGCGCCGATTGGCAGGGTGTGCCCGCGGTTATCAGTGGCGAACTGCATGAGATCAAATCGCCCATCATTCTGCAGCCCGGCCCCGCGGCGCTGACCGACGGCCTCGACGCGTTGCACGCTTTGATCAGCCGCTGGGCGCTGCGCCAGCCGCAAGCCAAGGCTTACGTAAATGCAGCGCAGTAAGGCAGATTCACCTTGCATCAAGGTATGCACGTTGGATGCCGCGGCGCAGATGTGCATCGGCTGTTTCCGCACGATCCAGGAAATCAGCAACTGGCTGGCATACTCGGATGCGCAGCGAGAATCGGTCTGCGCACAACTGCCGGCGCGGCGGCTGCTGCACGCCTCGATAAGTGCGGCAGACCAACCGGCGAGCGCTGGAAAAACAGCAAACGCGCGCTGCGATGCCTGCGGTGCCGAATTTGCATGCGGCGCGCACGATGTGGAGCAAGCGTGCTGGTGCACGCGCTTTCCCAGCATCGCACCCCCCAACCCCCGCACCCCAAGTTGCTTGTGTCCGTCGTGTCTAGCTCGGTTTGCCAACGAGGCGGGATGATCCGGATGTAAGCAGAGAAGCCGGTACATTAATACCAATAAACACATATAGTTAAGATGTTTCTTTAAAGTAGCAGTTTGCATTGTTGCCTCAATCGGCTTGCGTGTCCGCCAGCGCCAAACCAGCCGCCGGTTTGAGCTAGATCAAAGCGGCTCCACCGGTACTTTCCTAACGTGCCAACAGCGGTAACAGAGGAAACGAAGCGGTTTCGATCCAGGAGGCGTTCGTGAAAATCTTGTTGGCAGTCGATGGCTCTAAATCGGCCGAGCACGCGGTGCACTCGTTGACCCGCCATGTTGCGTGGTTGCGAGAAGCGCCAGCGGTAGATGTCGTGTTCGTCCATCTGCCGGTACGCCCAGTCGGCACGATTCACGGGATCTCGGTTAGCAGCGAGGCGCTTGAGCAGTACTATCAGCAGGATGCGGAGGAGGTCTTGGCCGGCTGCAAGAAGATCCTTGGCGATGCCGGAATCAAATTTCGTACGCACTTGCTCATCGGCGAGCCCGCCGATGCGATCACGCGATTTGCCCAAGAGCAGCAGTCGGATCTGATTTTCATGGGCACGCGCGGCATGAGCACCATCGGCAATTTGTTCCTGGGCTCGACCGCGAACAAGGTGCTGCACGTGGCGAAGGTTCCCGTCGTGCTGGTGCCGCTCGATCACGCGGCCAAGCAGGCGACCATCATCGGTCCGAGCATGCGCACGTGAGTCTTGCACACAGTGCAGCCCACGCCTGAACAGTGCTATCACTGCGCGCTGCCGATCATAGGCAGCGCGCAGCATTTTACTCGCATCGACGGCGCCGCCCGCGCGATGTGCTGCGCCGGCTGCGCCGCGGTGGCGCAAACCATCGTGCAGGCCGGGTTGACCGATTATTACCGCCATCGCAGCGCGCTGCCGGCGCGCGCGGATGAAGTTGTGCCTGCCGCGGTGGCGCAAGCGTTCGAACAAGAGATCGCGCAGGCGCCGGTGGCGCTCGATGCGACGACCGGGCAATGCGAGACGGTGCTGATGCTCGAGGGCATGACCTGCGCCGCCTGCGCGTGGCTGATCGAGCGGCGTCTGTGCCAAGTTGAGGGGGTGAGTGCGGCGAGCGTCAATTTCGCCGGACGCCGTGTGCGCGTCGGCTGGGACCCGCAGCGCGTGCGGATCGGGCAACTTGCGCGTGCGGTGGAAGCGCTCGGCTATCGCGCGCGGCCCTATGACCGCTTGCAGGCCGAGGCGAGTCAGCGGCGCGAGCGCCGCACGATGCTCTGGCAGGTATTCGTGGCTGGATTAGGTTCCATGCAAATCATGATGTACACCATCCCCTTGTATATGGCGGATGGCGACATCTCGCAGGATTTGATCGGACTCATGCGCTGGGCGAGCCTGGTGCTTACTTTGCCTGTGATCGCGTTTTCCGCGCTACCGTTCTTCCGCGGGGCATTGCGCGATCTGCGCGCGCGCCGTTTGGGCATGGATGTGCCGGTCGCACTCGGCATCGTGACCGCTTTCGTGCCAAGCGTTTGGGCTACCGCTAGCGGCAATGGCGAGGTGTATTTCGATGCGGTCAGCATGTTCATCTTCCTGCTGCTTGGTGGGCGTTATCTCGAAACGCTGGCGCGCAATCAAGCCGGCGACGCGGTGGAACGCTTGGCGCGCCGCATGCCCGCCACGGCGCAGCGCCTGCTCGACTATCCGCAGAGTTGGTCGGTCGCACCGACGGCCTGCGCGCAATTGCGCGCGGGTGATCTCATTTTGGTGCAACCGGGCGAGGGTGTCGCTGCGGACGGGATCGTCGTCGAAGGCGAAAGTGAGTTAGATGAATCACTCTTGACCGGCGAAGCAATGCCTGTCGTGAAACGCCAGGGTGCCAGCGTCATCGCCAGCGCCGTCAACCGGCTGCACCCACTGATCGTGCGCGTCACGCGCACCGGCGCCGAATCGACCGTCGGCATGCTCAGCCGCCTGCTCGAGCGTGCGCTGGCGGAAAAGCCGCGCGTGGTACAACTCGCCGAACGCGCGGCGAGCTGGTTCGTAGGCTTGATTCTGCTGATCGCGCTCGCCGTGTTTGCCGGCTGGTGGCAGATCGATCCGAGCCGGGCCGTTTGGATCGCCGTCGCGGTGCTGGTCGTTACTTGCCCCTGTGCGCTGGCGCTGGCCACGCCAGCGGCTTTGACCACGGCCATGCACGCGGCGGCGCGCCGCGGTGTACTGATTACGCGCGCACACGCGCTGGAGAGCGCTGCGCAATTGAGCCACATCGCGTTCGACAAGACCGGCACACTCACGCACGGCCGTCTCGAGGTGGTGGAGGTGCGCCCGCTCAGTGAGTTCAGCGCGCACGAATGCATAGTGCTGGCAGCGCTGCTCGAAGGCGGCTCCGAACACCCGATCGCCAAAGCGATTCGCGCCAATGCCGAAGCGATCAGCGCGCGTGTGGCCGCGCCGCCCGCGCGTGCGCGTCGCGTGAGCGAGGTGCGGGTAAGGCCCGGTGCGGGCATCGAGGCGAAAGTCGACGATCTGCCGGTGCGCCTGGGCACGCTGACGTTCGTCGCGGCGCTGACCAACAAGCCCGCCCCGCAACAGGGCGTGTGTGCTGGCGAAACCTTGGTCGCTCTGGGCGACGAATCCAATTGGCTGGCGCTCATCGTGCTGCGCGACACGCTGCGACGCGAAGCCAAGCCAGCTATCACGCAACTGCGAGCGCTGGGGGTCGAGCCGATGCTACTGAGCGGGGACCAGCCCGCAGCGGTGCAAGCTGCGGCCGATCAACTTGATATCGGGCAGCACGCCGCCGCGCAGTCCCCAGCGGACAAGTTGCAGCGCATCCGCGCGCTGCAGGCGCGCGGCGCGGTAGCGATGGTCGGCGACGGCTTGAACGACGCGCCGGGGCTGGCGGGGGCTACCTTAGCGATCGCCATGGGCGGGGGTACCGATCTCGCGCACACCTCAGCCGACGTGGTGCTGATGTCGGACCGCCTGGATCACATCGGCTATCTCATCGCGCTGGGGCGCAAGACACGCACCGTCATCCGCCAAAACCTAGCTTGGGCGATTGCTTACAACGCGCTGGCGATACCGTTTGCGGCGCTGGGCTACGTCACGCCGTGGATGGCCGGCCTAGGCATGGCGGCCAGTTCGCTGCTGGTAGTGTTGAACGCGCTGCGCCTGGCCGCACCGCTCGAGACGTACCCGGAGCCGCCGCGCGTTGAGCCGTTGCCGGCGCCGGTGGCCGCGTAACCCATGGAAATCCTCTACCTGCTCATTCCGCTCAGCCTGGTGCTGGTGTTTCTGATCGGTGCCGTGTTCTGGTGGGCGTTGTCTAACGGTCAATTCGACGATCTCGATGCCCCTGCGTTGCAGGTGCTATTGGACGACCGCGATCCGCCTGCCGGTTGAGTCCAACCCCGCGCCGAGGCGATGCCCATTCCGAAGCGCGAATTTGATCTAGATCAAACTTTGCTGCAGTGCCGCAGATAGCATCCTAGCGTTAGCCACGTTGGGAGAAAAAGCACATGCAAGCAGCAACGTATAACTACAAGGTCGTGCGGCAGTTCGCCATCGTCACGGTGCTTTGGGGCATCGTCGGCATGTTGGCCGGTGTCTTCATAGCGGCCGAATTGATTTGGCCTTGGCTGAGTTTCGATCAGCCGTGGTTGAGTTACGGCAGGTTGCGCCCGCTACATACCAACGCGGTTATTTTCGCCTTCGGCGGCTCGGCCCTGTTCGCCACCTCCTACTACGTCGTGCAGCGTACCTGTCAGGCGCGCTTGTTCAGCGACGGTTTAGCGGCATTCACATTCTGGGGCTGGCAAGCGGTCATCGTTCTGGCGGCCGTCACGCTGCCCCTCGGTATTACTAGCTCGAAAGAGTACGCCGAACTGGAGTGGCCGATCGACATTCTCATTACTTTGGTGTGGGTTGCGTACGCAATCGTGTTCTTCGGCACGATCGCCAAGCGCAAGACGCCGCACATCTACGTCGCCAACTGGTTCTTTGGGGCATTCATCTTGACGGTGGCGATTCTGCATGTGGTCAACAGTGCCGCGATCCCAGTCAATTTATTGAAGTCGTATTCGGCTTACGCCGGCGTGCAAGACGCGATGACGCAGTGGTGGTACGGCCACAACGCGGTGGGCTTTTTCTTGACCGCGGGCTTTCTCGGCATGATGTATTACTTCGTGCCGAAGCAGGCCGGGCGACCGGTGTATTCGTACCGGTTATCGGTGGTGCACTTCTGGGCGCTCATCTTCACCTACATGTGGGCCGGCCCGCACCACCTGCACTACACCGCGCTGCCGG
>CAZAWU010000244.1:0-5503 GCA_964488915.1 uncultured Burkholderiales bacterium | reverse complement strand
TGCGAAGCCACCGGCCGCTTGGAGCAGTTGGTGATCGGTTGGTTGAAGCCTTAGCGGTTATACAGTCATTGGTATAACACCGTAAATAAGATGGAGAAACAGTGATGGGCGTATACCGTGATGACTATGGCATCACCGTGACCGCCGATGGCGCAGTGCCGACGTTTAAGCAGCAGCTCGCACATGTGCCGCAGGTAGGCACGCTGCTCTGGATCGGCGTGCGCCCGCGCTATCGGGCAGCGGTGCAGAGGCTCGACTGCGTGACGGCGCACGCAGGCGGCACGCTGCAAGGCGATCATGCGCGCGCCGGCAAGCGCGCGGTGACGCTGATTCAAGCGGAGCATCTGGACGTTGTCGCGCGTCTGCTGAGCCGCGACGGCCTCGCACCGGAATTGCTGCGGCGTAACTTGGTCGTTCAAGGCATCAATCTTGTCGCGCTCAAGCGCTCCACCTTCTCGATTGGCGCGGTGGTGCTCGAAGGCACCGGCCCGTGCGATCCGTGCTCGCGCATGGAAGCGGCAATCGGGCCCGGCGGTTTCAATGCCCTGCGCGGCCATGGCGGCATCACCGCGCGTGTTGTCGAAGGCGGTGTGCTGCGTGTAGGCGACGCGGTGCGCTTGCTGCGTGCGAGTGAGTCTGCGGTTCTTGAATGATCGCCGTGCCGCGCAGTGGGCCGGTCTAGTGCGGCTGACGCGTGCGCTTCGCTCGGGCCAACTGCGTAACCTGGTCGAGAAACGCGCCAATGTCACGGCCTTCGTCGATCTGAAAATCATCGTAAGGCAGCGGCACAACTGGCGCACCGCGCTTCACCGCTGCGATGGTGAATTCTGGGTGCTTGACACGCTTGCGCGCGGCCAGATCGATTTCCCAACGGCAAAAACTCTTGTCGAAATAATCTTCCGATAGCACTGCGAGGAACAAGCCGCTTTCGTAGATCGCTGTGCCGAGCTTGTTGAACCACAGCGTGCCCAGCTCCAAGCTGGTCTTGTCAAAGAACACTTTGAGCTGCTCATCGCGGCGCGTGAGCGGTTCCCAGATGTTGCGTTTGACCCATTCGACATTCTCCGGCGCGCCGGAGTAGCTGATGAAGATGTCATAGCGCTGCGGCGCAGTCCCGTTTGCGCTGGCGATCGGACTGACCAGATCTTGCCACATGCGCTTGGCTAGATAGTGCCAGCCGAGCAGCGCGGCCCACAGTACGCCCACCGCGACCAGGGTCACCTGCGCGTAAATACGCTCACCGCGCAGCAGGGCGAACACCACGGCGGCAAAGGCAAGCAACGAGACGAGACTCGCCGCCAATGCCAGCAGCCACAAGCGCGAGCGCGGCAGCTTAAAGCGTTGAAACAGCCGCAGAAAGATATAGGCAGCGAGCGCGGAAAAAGTGGCGAGCAAGAGCAGCAAGCGCCATGGCTCATCGGCGACCTGCGGCGCCGGTGTACTGCGCAGGTGATCGTTCAGGGCCCAGGCTATCAGCTCCGGCCCTGAGCGCGCGCGCCAGGGTGCCACCGACGGTTTGTCTTTGCCGATGCTGCCGACGATGATGAACTTGCCGTCGAGGTGGCCGGGTTGCGCCCCGGACAAAGTGGCGGAAGCGCCGGCCCCGGCAAACTGCAACGTGCGCGCGCGTATCGCCTCGGCCGCGCCGACGCTCACCAGCACCGGCGTCTTTCCCTGCGCGACCTGGCGAAAGTGAAAGTCATGCGCCACCTGCGTCGGCAGCGCCGGTAAAGCCTGCGCCGCACTCACCGGCAAATACGGCTGATACCAAAGTGTGGCGAACTTGCTGTAAAGCACGGTGTGGCCGCTGCCGGCGAAATGGGCTCGATATAGGTTTGCATCGTGCTCTTCACGAAAGTTCGGGTCGAGGTGGCCGCTGCGGTTGATCGGGTTGAGTGCCGCGTAGACCTTGGCGCTGGTGCTGGCTTGGAACGCGTCCAGCGCTTTGCCGAGGAGCGCGCTGCCTTCCGCGTCGCCGCTGGCGAAATAGGCATCCAGCAGCACGGCGGCGGGCTTGTGTTTGTGCGCGGCGAGCGTGTCGAGTAACGCGGCCAAGCGTGAGCGGAAGGCAAGGGTGTTGGGATCGTGCGCGACGTCGACCAGCACGATTTCGGGGGCGAGGGTTGCAGTGCGCTCGGTATTGAACCAGTCGAACAAAAGCATATCGGCGTCGCGCCACAACGTGAGCGGTGCAATCAGCAGCATACCGGCCGCGTAGAGCGTCGCATAAACGCTGCCGCGTTGTATGAAGCGACGCCAAGATGCAAGCAGCATGCTCAGCGCGCGCTTTCGTTGCGTGGACAAGCGAGCGGTGCAGCGAGGCGGCGCTGCACTAGCTTTGCCTCGCTCTCGAGTTCGAGCGCGCCATCGGCATCACCGACGGCTCTGCGCACGCTGGCGAACGCCCACAAATTTCCCGCGAGTCTTGGGTGCGCGGCGTTGGGGTAGATCCGGCGCTGTGACTCAACTGCTTGGCGATACTGCTGTGTTGCACCTCGCGCGTCGCCTTGAGCGAACAAGGCGGCGCCGAAATTGGCGCGGCTCTGAGCGATGGCGGGACTGTCGAGGGCGTGCAACTTTAGCCTCAGGGTGAGCGCTTGCTCGTGGCGTTGCTGTGCTTCACGCCATTGACCCAGCGCGGCGTGATCTTCGCCGAGATTGCTCCAACTCGCGGCCACCGCCGGGTGGCGATCGCCGAACAACTGCCGGCGCAGTTGCAGCGCTTGCTCGTGGTAGCGCAGCGCGTTGGACGCATCGCCTTTGAGTCTAAGCACCGTGCCGACGGCATCGATGGCATTGGCCTCGATGCGCTGGATACGCAGTTTGCGCGCGAGCCCCAGCGCATCGCGGAACAAACTCTCTGCTCGCGCAAGCTCGCCCAGTTCCTGCACCGCTTTGCCAAGGTTGTAGCGGTTGGATGCGATATCGGGGTGGTTGCCGGAGCGGTACAGCTCTTTGCG
This sequence comes from uncultured Burkholderiales bacterium, assembly GCA_964488915.1. Taxonomy (GTDB): domain Bacteria; phylum Pseudomonadota; class Gammaproteobacteria; order Burkholderiales; family JALYOK01; genus CADEHE01. The sequence goes on along the minus strand of CAZAWU010000244.1, from coordinate 2,543 downwards.
CAGCGCGAGCGCTTGTTCATGATAATCCGCGGCCTGTGCGAAGCGGCCAAGATCGAAGTACACCGCGCCCATGTTGCTGAGCGATTGCGCGCTATCGTTGTGCGCGCCGCCGCGGTACAGCACGCGGCGCATCGCCAGCGCCTTGCCGTGCAGCTCGAGCGCCCTGCAATAGTGATCGAGCGCGTAGTGTGCGATCGCCAAATTGTTGTAGCTGTCGGCAAGCTCACGATGATCGCCGCGGTAGAGCGCTTGCCGCAGCGCCAACGCTTGCTGCTGATAGTCGATCGCGCTCGCGTAACGGCCCAGATCGAACTCGGCCAGCCCGATGTTGTTGAGCGCCCATGCTTCGCGCTTGCGGTCGTGTTCCGCTTGCGCGGCTTGCAGCGCCTCCCCGTAGTACGCCAGCGCCTGGCTCAGTTTACTGCTGCGCTGCAGGACGATGCCGGCGCCGAATAGCCCGCTTTGCAAAGCGCTGTAGTTGCGAGCCGCACGCGCTTCACCGGCCTGTGCGCGGAAGAATTGCAGCGCGTCTTCGTAGCTGGAAAAACGGCGCGGCAGAAACTCGTCCTCGTTCAACGGATAGCGCGCGCTCGACTTGCATGCGCCGGCAGCCGTGCTGCGCCGGCAATCGGCGGCAAGCAGTTCGCTTTCGACGCTATCGAGCGTTGCGTCCGCGCCTTCGAGGCGGAATTTGACATCGCGCGTTACCAACACGCGGCCTTCGGTGACGTCGAATTGGATCGACGCGCCGGGCTGCGCCGTCACGCTGAACTCGGTGCCACGCACCAGCGCCACGAAGCGCTTGCACACGACGTTGAAGAAGCTCAACGGATTGCGTACCGAGAAGAAACCGCGGCCTTCGCACAACGAATAGACTTCGCCTTGGTCAGATACCGCTGCAGCGCGGAAAACCGTGTTCGGTTCGAGCACGATGATATTGCCGTTGCGCGAGCGCAGCCGCACCACCGTTTTGGCCGGAACTTGCCATTCGATTTCGGTCGAGAGCGCTGCACCCACCCGCAGCCGAACTTCGACTTCAGCGCCGCGCGCGGGCTGGATGATGCGCGCGCTAAGCGAGCCCTGGGCTGGCATAGGGCTGATCTCGATGACGCACAGTGTGCCGCCGCAGCTCGTTTGCGCTGTCAAAGGCGCGGTGCACAGTGCAACCCAGAGCGCGGCGAGCGCGCAGACCCAACGCGCCGCCGCGCGCTGCTTTGGCAACGCGACGCTCAGACTCGGCGCCCGCGCTGCAGCATAGCGAGCAGTACGCCCAGCAACAACAGCGCCAGGCTGGCGTCATTGCCGCCGCGAGCTTGCAGTGCACAGCCGCCGCCACCGCCCCCTGCCAGCGCGCCGCCGACGTCCTGGTCGATGGTCGGGAAGATTTGAATCGGCGTGGTCGTGTTGGTTACCAGCAACGTCGCGTTAACAGTGAATCTGCCCTGCGCCGGGAAGGTGATCGGCACCGCGACGTTGATCGGCGTGCGCAAATTGGTGATCTCGATGCGGCCGAGTTCTTCGAATCTCTGGAAATCTTGTGTGCCCAGCACTGTCAACGTGCCGTTGACGCAAGTGGTCGCGGGATCCGATAACACGGCGGAATAGGTGACGGTGTCGCCGACACGCACCGTGGCCGGGGTGATGCTGACCGACCCGTCGGCCCAAAATAGCTGCGGGTTCGCTTGCGGATCGAGCGGCGTGTCGCCCGCTTGGCAGGCGCCGCCGGTGGCAGCCTCGCGTTTGGCAAGTGGGCCGCGCGCGCTGGTCGGCGCTTCAGTGATCGCGCCCGCGATGGTGATGCGCCCGATCTTGCCGGTGCCCTCTTGGACGAACCACAGCGCCCCATCCAAGCCTACCGCGATGCCTCCAGGCAGGCTGTTAGCGCTCGGGATGGGAAATTCGTCAATGAGTCCGCTGGTGTTGATGCGGCCGATGCGGTTGCCGAGCCGTTGCGTGAACCAGATGTTGCCGTCGGGGCCGGCGGCTATACTGCTCGGGCCGCTTGCCACGGTGGGGATGGCGTACAGCGTGAGCGCGCCGTCGGCTGCAATGCGGCCGATCTTATCGGCAGCGTACTGCGTGAACCACAGCGAACCGTCAGGACCCGCCGCGAGTGCGCTGGCCCCGCCTGCGATCGCATACGCAGCAGTTTGGCCACTCGGGGTCACCCGTAGGATGCGCTCGGCGGCATTGTCTGCGAACCACAAACTGCCATCGCTGCTCGTGATGCTCGGTGGCGGTGCCGCATTCGCTACCTTGGACATTGCAGCGAGCGCCGCCACGCAGGGACTGAATGCGACAACAAGTACCAGAATTCCTCTCGTGAGCCACTTCTGTTCTGCTGCTGGCATAGTCGTCTCCTTGAGAGCGAAAGCTGCGTGGTGAGTCTAAGTAAAGCGCCCCCCGGTGGCAATATGGCGTTTCGGTTAGCACACGTGCCTCTATCGAGGAGGGCGCTCAAAGCGCTCGGGATACGAGGTTGCGCTTAAAGCGCTCGGAATGCGAGGTCCCGCTTAAAGCGCTCGGAATACGAAGTCGCGCTT
>CAZAWU010000243.1:0-5588 GCA_964488915.1 uncultured Burkholderiales bacterium | reverse complement strand
GCGAAGACCGACGCTGAGGCGAGGGCGCTGCTCGCCGCGTTCAAATTCCCCTTTAGGAACTAGTCAGTATGGCCAAACTAGCTCTGCGGTTGCGCGAGCAAAAGCGCCGCGATTTGATCAAGAAGTTCGCCGCTCGCCGCGCGCAACTGAACGACATTATCCACGACGGTAAAGCGACGCCCGAAGCCAAGCAGGAAGCGCGCGCGGCGCTGCAAGCGCTGCCGCGCGACTCCAGCCCGGTGCGTAAGCGCAGCCGCTGTTTGCTCACCGGACGCCCGCGCGGCGTGTACAAGAAGTTTGGTTTGGCCCGCGGCAAACTGCGTCAGTTGGCGTTGCGCGGCGAGATCCCTGGCGTTGTCAAGGCAAGCTGGTAGCTTAAGGAGCGAGAGAATATGAGCATGAGTGACCCCATAGCGGATATGCTCACCCGCATCCGCAATGCTCAGCGTGCGGAGAAGAGTTCGGTGGTAATCCCGAGCTCCAAGGTAAAGTCGGCGATAGCGCAGGTGCTGAAGGACGAAGGCTATATCGAGAACTTTGCAGTGCACAGCGCCGATGGTAAGTCATCGCTCGAAATCCAGCTTAAGTATTACGCGGGCAAGCCGGTCATCGAGCGCATCGAACGTGTTAGCCGGCCCGGGTTGCGCATCTATAAAGGCCGCCACGACATGCCCCCGGTCATGAACGGGCTGGGCGTGGCCATCGTTTCAACTTCGCATGGTGTCATGACAGACCGCAAAGCGCGCGCCACCGGTGTGGGCGGCGAAGTGCTGTGCATCGTCGCGTAACGGGTGAGATATGTCTCGCGTAGCGAATAATCCAATCAATGTGCCGGATAAGGTCGAAGTCGGCATCACCAATGGCCGCGTCTCGGTGAAGGGTCCGATGGGCACGTTAGTGCAAGACTTCGGCGCCAGCGTGAACATGACCCGCGAGGGCAGCCAGATCAAGTTCAAGGCGGTTGACGACAGCATCGGCGCCAACGCGATGTCGGGCACGGCACGGGCGCTTGTCGCCAACATGGTACATGGCGTCTCGAAGGGGTTCGAGAAGAAACTGACGCTGGTCGGCGTGGGATTTCGCGCACAGGCGGCGGGTCAGAATCTGAATTTGTCGCTCGGTTTCTCTCACCCGGTGGTCTACAAGTTGCCGGACGGCGTGAAAGCGGAGACCCCGACGCAAACGGACATCATTGTGAAGGGTATCGACAAGCAAAGAGTTGGCGAGGCCGCGGCACAGATCCGCGCCTATCGGCCACCGGAGCCGTATAAGGGCAAGGGTGTGCGCTACGCCGACGAAGTGGTGAAGTTGAAAGAGACCAAGAAGAAGTAGGGCGAGGGATGCTATGAAAGACAAAAATGTAGCCCGTTTGCGCCGTGCGCGTCAGACCCGCTTGAAGATTCGCGAGCTGGGAACGACGCGCCTCACCGTGCACCGCACCAATCTGCACATTTATGCACAAGTCGTCGATAGCACCGGCGGGCGTGTGCTCGCGAGCGCTTCGACGGTCGAAGCGGAAGTGCGCAAACAGATTCCGAATGGCGGCAATATCAAGGCCGCGGAGCTGATCGGCAAGCGCATCGCGCAAAAAGCGAAGCAGGTCGGCGTCGAGCAGGTCGCGTTCGATCGCGCCGGCTATCAGTTTCACGGACGTATCAAAGCGTTGGCTGAGGCCGCCCGCCAGGGTGGTTTGAAATTCTAGGGGCAAGCATGAGACAAGGCATGGCGAAAGCTGAACCGGAACAAAGAAGCGACGGCTTGCGCGAGAAAATGGTGGCCGTCAACCGCGTCACCAAAGTGGTGAAGGGCGGACGCATCTTAGGCTTCGCGGCGCTCACCGTCGTGGGTGATGGCGACGGCGGCATCGGCATGGGTAAGGGCAAAGCGCGCGAAGTGCCGGTGGCGGTGCAAAAGGCCCTCGAACAGGCGCGCCGCAACATGGTCAAAGTGAATCTCAAGAACGGCACATTGCATCATGCGGTGAAGGGGCACCACGGGGCCGCCAAAGTGTTCATGCAGCCTGCATCGGACGGTACCGGCATCATCGCCGGCGGCCCGATGCGCGCCGTGTTCGAAGTGATGGGTGTCACCAACGTATTGGCGAAATGCCTGGGCTCGACTAACCCCTACAGCATGGTGCGCGCGACCATCAACGGTTTGCTTGAGATGCATCGCCCCTCGGAAGTCGCGGCGAAGCGCGGCAAGACTATTGAAGAGATCATGGGGTAGCCCGATATGGCGAGTTCAGCAACAAAAACGATCAAAGTCACCTTGGTCAAGGGGCTGATCGCTACGAAACAAGAACACCGCGCCTGCGCGCATGGTCTGGGTCTGCGCAAGCGTCATCAAACCGTAGAAGTGCCGGACACGCCGGCAGTGCGCGGCATGATCAACAAGATCAGCTACTTGCTGCGCTGCGAATGAGTCGCTCCAGTCAGAGATCAATCGAGACTTAGCATATGCGCTTAAATAATCTCAAACCCAAGGCGGGCAGCCGGCCGGGCCGTAAGCGGGCTGGTCGCGGTATCGGCAGCGGCTTGGGCAAGACTTCGGGCCGCGGCCACAAAGGCCAACGTTCGCGCGCCGGCGGCTACCACAAAGTCGGATTCGAGGGCGGCCAGATGCCGCTGCAGCGGCGCCTGCCGAAGCGCGGTTTCCGCGCACCGGGCACCGACGACACGGCGCAGCTGCGTTTGGGCGACTTGGCGAGGGTTGAAGCGGAAACCATCGACGTTTCAGCGTTGAAGGCAGCGGGGCTCGTGCCGCAGCAAGCTAAGGCTGTCAAGGTGTTCTTGCGCGGCGAGATCAAGCGCGCGGTGAAGTTGCGTGGGATCGCGCTGAGCAAAGGCGCCAAAGCCGCCGTGGAAGCAGCGGGCGGCAGCATCGAATAGGTTACGGGGACAAGGACGTAAGCTTTGGCAACGACTAATCCTCTGGCGCTAGCGGGGAAAATGGGCGACCTGAAACGGCGCCTGTTCTTCTTGCTGGGCGCGCTAATCGTTTACCGCATTGGGACGCATATTCCGGTGCCTGGGATCGATCCAGCCAAGCTCAGTCAGTTCTTTCATCAGCAGCAAGGCGGCATCCTCGATTTGCTCAACATGTTTTCCGGCGGGGCGATCTCGCGCTTTAGCATCTTTGCGCTAGGCATCATGCCCTACATTTCGGCTTCCATCATCATGCAGCTGCTGACGGTGGTGGTGCCCACCTTAGAGCAATTGCGCAAGGAAGGCGAGAGCGGGCGACGCAAAATCACTCAGTACACGCGCTATGGCACGGTCGCACTCGCGTTCGTGCAGGCCTTCGGCATCAGCATCGCGCTCGAGCAACAAGCCGTGGCACTGGAACCTGGATTCACGTTCAGGCTGACTACGGCGGTCATCTTGGTTAGCGGCACGATGTTTCTGATGTGGCTCGGTGAGCAGATCACCGAGCGCGGCATCGGCAACGGGATTTCGCTCATCATCTTCGCCGGGATCGCGGCGGGTTTGCCGGCGGCGATCGGGCAGACGCTGTCGTTGGTCGGTACCGGCCAGTTCAGCATTCCGACTGTGTTCTTGATCTTCATCGCCGTGCTGTTGGTTACCGCCCTCGTGGTGTTCGTTGAGCGCGGCCAGCGCAAGCTGCAAGTTAACTACGCCAAACGCCAGGTCGGCAACCGCGTCTACGGCGGGCAGAGTTCGCATCTGCCGTTCAAGCTCAACATGTCTGGCGTGATCCCGCCCATTTTTGCTTCCAGCATTTTGTTGTTCCCCGCGACCATCGCAAGCTGGTTCGGCAGCAGTGAGAACGCCCGTTGGTTGAAAGATCTCGGTACCGCGCTCTCTCCCGGGCAACCGGTTTACGTGTTCTTGTACGCGGTTGCGATCATCTTTTTCTGCTTCTTTTACACCGCGCTGGTGTTCAACCCGAAGGATACGGCGGATAACTTGAAGCGCAGCGGCGCGTTCATTCCAGGCATCCGGCCTGGCGATCAAACCGCGCGCTACATTGACAAGATCATCACACGGCTGACTTTGATCGGCGCTATCTACGTGGCCGTCGTGTGCCTGATCCCCGAATTCTTGATCTTGAAGCTGCAAGTGCCGTTCTACTTTGGCGGCACGTCGTTGTTGATCGTCGTTGTGGTCATCATGGACTTCATGGCGCAGGTGCAGTCCTACATCATGTCGCATCAGTACGAAAGTCTGCTCAAGAAGGCCAATTTTAAGGGTGGAGGTCTGCCGGTTCGATAGGATCTATGGCGAAAGAAGAGACCATCACCCTGCAAGGGGAAGTCGTGGAGACGCTTCCCAACGCGACCTTCAGAGTCAAGCTAGAGAATAACCATGTGGTGCTGGCTCATATCTCCGGCAAGATGCGCATGCACTATATCCGCATTCTGCCAGGAGACAAGGTTACCGTAGAGATGACGCCGTACGATTTAACTCGCGCCCGCATCACGTTCCGCGCAAAGTAGCGACTGTAAGGAGATTTGTATGAAAGTGAGAACCTCGGTTAAGAAGCTGTGCCGCAATTGCAAGATGGTGCGCCGCGGCGGCGTTTTGCGCGTAATCTGTTCCGATCCGCGTCACAAGCAGCGCCAAGGCTAGACGGAGATTGAACCATGGCACGTATCGCAGGCGTAAACATACCTAACAACGCGCACACGGTGATCGGGCTCACCTCGATCTTCGGCATCGGCCGCAGCCGCGCGCGCTTGATATGCACAAACGCCGGCGTGAATCCGGCGGCAAGAGTGAAGGAATTGTCCGATGCGGACGTCGACAAGCTGCGCGCCGAAGTTGGCAAGTTTCAGCTCGAGGGCGATCTGCGCCGTGAAGTTTCAATGAATATCAAGCGCCTGATCGATCTCGGCTCCTACCGCGGTACGCGCCACAAGAAAGGTTTGCCGGTCCGCGGGCAGCGCACGCGAACCAACGCGCGCACGCGCAAAGGTCCACGCAAGGGCGGCGTCGCTAACCCCGCCAACAAGCAAGTTACGAAGTAAGAGAGTAATCCACCATGGCAAAACCAGCGGCAGCAGCGGCGCGCGTTCGCAAGAAGGTCAAGAAGAACGTCGCGGAAGGCATCGTGCATGTGCACGCCTCATTCAACAACACCATCATCACGATTACCGACCGCCAAGGCAATGTGCTGTCATGGTCGAGCGCGGGCAGCAACGGCTTCAAAGGTTCGCGCAAGAGCACCCCATTCGCCGCGCAGATCGCTTCGGAGGCTGCTGGCAAGGCCGCGCAAGAGTTCGGTGTGAAGAACCTCGAGGTGCGCATCCAAGGGCCAGGACCAGGGCGCGAGTCCGCCGTACGTGCGTTGAACGCACTCGGGATGAAAATTACCCATATCGCCGATGTGACGCCAGTACCGCACAACGGTTGCCGTGCGCCAAAGCGCCGCCGCATCTAAGCAAGTCGCGCGACGTAGAAACGCGAGCTAGTTCCAGGAGACAAAGTTGGCACGAGATACCGATTCCAAATGCAGTAAGTGCCGCCGCGAAGGCGAGAAGCTTTTCTTGAAAGGCGAGAAGTGCTTCACTGACAAGTGCGCCATCGAGCGCCGCAGCTACGCGCCGGGCCAGCATGGACAGAAAG
>CAZAWU010000242.1:0-5629 GCA_964488915.1 uncultured Burkholderiales bacterium | reverse complement strand
ATGGGCCTCATGAAGGCGGCCAAGCTCGCACCCGAAGCCATCTTGTTGCCGGCCGATTTTGAACAGTACGGGCGCTACTCGCGTCTGTTCAAAGCGGCGGTGGCTGAGATCGCACCGCTCGTCGAAGACCGCGGCATCGACGAGATCTACATCGATTTGAGCGAGCACGCCGAAGAAACGGTGCCGCTGGCGCAAGCGATCAAAGACAACGTGCGCCGCGCCACCGGCTTATCGTGCTCGATCGGAGTGGCGCCGAACAAGCTACTCGCCAAAATCGCTTCCGATCTCGACAAGCCGGATGGCTTGACGGTGATCACCGCAGCGGACCTCGCCACGCGCGTCTGGCCGCTGCCGGTGCGCAAGATCAACGGCGTCGGCCCGCGCGCCACCGTCAAGTTGCACGAGTTGGGCATCGACACCATCGGTGCGCTGGCGCGCGCGCAGTCGAGTGTGTTGGTACAGCACTTTGGCGCGCACTACGGGACTTGGCTGCTGGAGGCAGCGCAAGGTATCGACGAGCGGCCGGTGGTCACGGTGCGCGAACCCAAGTCTATCAGCCGCGAGACGACGTTCGAGCGCGACCTCGACGTGCGCCGCGACCGTCAACTCTTATCGGAAATATTGCAGAAGTTGTGCGAGCGCTTGAGCGGCGATTTGGCGCGCAAGGGCTATCTCGGCAAAACGGTGGGCGTGCGGCTGCGCTACGCGGACTTCCGCCTAGTGACGCGCGCAACCACATTGAGCGCCGCAATCGGTGACGCGGCATCAATACGCGAAGCGGCGCGCGCATGTTTGAAGCGCGTGCGCTTCGACCGCAGGCTGCGTTTGCTTGGCGTGCGTATCGGCGCGCTGATGCCGGCGCATGCGTCGCTCGAACAAAGCGTTGGCCCCGCGCAACCAGAGGAGAAGCAGGGCATGCTGTTCGGCTAGCCGCTGCAACGCCGCACACCATCGCAATGCACTGAACCTTCGAACCGTGTTCCGCGCGCTGCCCCGCACCGTCGTATTAGTCAGTGTCGTCAGTTTCTTGAACGACATGGCTTCCGACATGGTGATCCCGCTGCTGCCGATCCTGCTGGCGACGGTGTTGGCCGCGGGCCCAGTCGCGCTCGGACTCATCGAAGGCGTCGCCGATGCGGTGGCCGCGTTCCTAAAGTTGTGGTCGGGCCGCCATTCCGACGCGCTCGGCGGCAAGCGCAAAGGCCTGGCTGTCGCCGGCTACGCGCTATCCAACGTCGCGCGCCCCTTCTTGGGTCTGGCCGGCAGTTGGATGACGCTGCTAGCGCTTCGCAGTATCGATCGCGTCGGCAAGGGATTGCGCACCGCCCCGCGCGATGCTTTGATCGTCGATAGCGCCCCCAAGGAACTGCGCGGGGCCGCCTTTGGCTTTCACCGCGCCCTCGACAATGCCGGCGCGGTGTTGGGCTCGCTGCTGGCCGCAGCCGCGCTCACTTGGACGCAAGCCTCGCTCGCGGACATCATTCTATGGTCGGCGCTGCCGGGCGTGGTGAGCGTCGCGTTGCTGGCCTTCGCCGTGCAGGACGCACCAGCACCGGTGCACGCCCCTGCCGTGGCAGCGCCCTCCATGCGCTGGTCGGTGTTGTCGCCCGCAATGCGGCGTTATCTGCTTGTGCTGCTGCTGTTCACTTTCGCGCGCACGTCGGAGACCTTTATCGTGCTGCGCGGCCACGAGTTGCACCTTTCCGCCGCGCATCTCTTATTGCTGTGGGCCGCGCTGAATCTCGCCAAGGCGCTGGCTGCCGCGGGCGGCGGTGTGCTGGCCGATCGTCTGACGCGCAGCCGAGTGATGTTCATCAGTTGGGGGGTGAACGCGCTTCTGTACCTCGCGCTCAGCCTGGTGAGCAGCGCGGCTTGGCTATGGGCCGCGACGTTGGCCTACGGCGTTTTCGCGGGCTTGAGCGAAGGCGCCGAGCGCGCAGCCATCGGCGATCTCGCCAAGCCGGAGGAACGCGGTACAGCGTTCGGCTGGTACAACATGATGCTCGGCATCGGCGCGGTTCCGGCAGGGGTAGCGTTCGGCTGGATCTGGGCGCGTTTCGGCGCGGGCGCTGCGTGGGTTTGGGCGGCGGCAATCGCGGGGCTCTCCGCGCTGTTACTGCGTCATGTGGTGGCGCCGGGTTTGCATCGACCGAATCATTGAGGGCAGATACTCATGTCATGATGCGACGTTCAGTCGCCTGGATATTGACTGTACAGCCCATAGGATAAGTAGTATTCAAAGATTCCGGCCTTCCAGCCAGGGTATAATGCGCGGCTTCGCTAGTGCAGCGCTGCGCCGGGACTCGCGGAGAGATGCCAGAGTGGTCGAATGGGCCGGACTCGAAATCCGGTGTACGGCTTGCCGTACCGTGGGTTCGAATCCCACTCTCTCCGCCACCGAACACCAACGATTTTTGAGGAGGCCAAACATGGATCCCGTCATCCCGCAAAAAGCACCATACGCCGCTGAACTCGCACCCGGCGACTACTGGTGGTGCGCGTGTGGCCAGTCGAAGAAGCAGCCGTTTTGCGACGGCTCGCACAAGGCCGCCGGTGTGTTCGTCCCGCAAAAATTCACCGTGACCGAAGCAAAGCAGTATTGGATGTGCGGCTGTAAACACAGCAAGAACGCGCCCTTTTGCGACGGTACGCACAAGCAGCTCTAAACACGCTTGAGCCGCGCGCGCGCATGCCCGCTGCTCATCATCGGTACATGGTGCCGGGCGCTGGCGCAGTCCGCATCGCGCGCGGGCATTGACGCCGTCGTCCTCGATCAATTCGCCGATCCAGACACACGGCGCTACGCGCGCAGCGCGCATCGCATCGCAACCGAGGACGGCCGCTGCATTGATCCGCGGCTTGCCGCGGCGCTCGCGCAGCAACACGCGGCCGACTGCGATGCACTGGTCTACGCAGCCGGCTTCGAGCAAGAGCCGGAACGGCTAGTGCATATTGCGGCGGGACGTACGATCCTCGGTAACAGCGCGGCGAGCGTGCGCGCGGTGAAGCACCCGCTGACGCTGGGGCAGCTACTCGATTCAACCGGCTTACCGTATCCGGAAACCACGCTAAGCGCCCCCGCAAGTGCCGGCGGCTGGCTGGTGAAGCTAATCGGAGAACAAGGCGGGGCCCACGTCATGCGCTACACACCGGCGCACCGCGCGCAACCCGGCGAATATTTTCAGCGCTACGTCGCCGGCACGCCCTGCTCCGTGCTGTTTCTCGCCGACGGCGATCGTGCACATGTCGTCGGCTTCAGTGAACAACTGACTGTCCCTGTCGGCGACGCGCTCTTTTGCTATGGCGGCGCGCTTAGCCTTGCACGGCTATCCGCTTCCGTGCGCGGCGACATCGAGCAAAAGCTCGACACCATCGTGCACGATGCGGGGCTGGTCGGTCTCAATAGCATGGATTTCGTCGCCAGCGGCGAGCGCTACTGGGTGCTCGAAATCAACCCGCGCCCTTCGGCGACCATGGATTTGTACGACGAGGATTGGCCAAAAGGGCTGCTCGCCCAGCACATCGCGGCGTGCACAGGCGAATTGCCGCAATCGCCGCTACAAGAGCAGTCGCCGCGCGGCCACGCCGTCTTGTACGCGCGGCGCGCGGGCCGTGTGCCGGACGGTTTTCAGTGGCCCGTGTGGTGCAGCGACATCCAATCGCCTGGAACGGCGCTGCCAACACAAACGCCGACGTGCATGGTGCACGCAATTGGCGGCTCGCACGAGCAAGTCCGCGCGCAGCTGTTCGAACGCAGAGAAACCGTAGCGCGCGCGCTCGCGGTAGACTAACGCTCGATCCCAATCGCGACTCGCGCCATGTCGATCAGCATCAATGCACTGACGCAACCTTTGGTGGAACAGCTCACGCAGCAACCCGATCGGTACCGCATCGGCCTTACGCGCCACGGCAGCGGCGCGCTGATCGTGGACGCGGGCATCAAGGCACACGGCGGACTCGAAACGGGACGCTTGATTGCGGAGCTTTGCATGGGCGGTCTGGGTCACGTGCGTTTGCTGACCGGCGCCGGGGCATGGCCAATCAGCGTCAGCGTGCACAGCACGGATCCGGTGATCAGCTGCCTCGGCAGCCAGTACGCCGGATGGAGTTTGGCGCACGGTGAAGGCAAAGGTTCGTTTCACGCGCTCGGGTCGGGACCGGCGCGCGCGCTGGCGCAGCGCGAAGACTTGTTCAAAGAGCTCGGCTATCGCGACCGCGCGGAGCGCACTTGCATCGTACTTGAGGCCGACAAAGAACCGCCACCACAGATCATCGAGAAGATCGTTAACGATTGCGCAGTCGCGCCGGATAAACTCACCGTGATTCTGACGCCCACACGCAGCCTGGCAGGCACGGTGCAGATCGTCGCACGCGTCCTCGAAGTCGCGTTGCACAAAGCGCATGCGCTTAAGTTTGCGCTCGAACACATCGTCGACGGCGCGGGCAGCGCGCCACTGCCGCCACCCACGCCGGATTTCGTCAAGGCGATCGGCCGCACCAACGATGCGATTCTCTTCGCCGGCACGGTGCAGTTGCACGTCAGCGGCAGCGACGATGCCGCGCGCGCCCTCGCGCAACAGCTGCCGAGCACGCAGTCGCGCGACTATGGCAAGCCGTTCGCGGAGATCTTCAAGGCCGTCAACTACGACTTCTACCAAATCGATCCACAACTGTTCGCCCCGGCGCAGGTGGTCGTGAGCAACATCGCTACGGGCAACACTTTTCGTGCGGGCCAGATCAATGAAGCGCTCCTGCAGCGTTCGTTCGAACAGTGACGGGTGACAGGTGACGAGTGATCAGAACTCGCTTGGGTGGGCGTCACAGCACTGCGCTCACCCTTTACCTGCCACTGGTCCCCGCGATTAAATGCGCATCGCAATCATGACCGATGCACCGGGCTGGCACGGCCGCGAGTTGAAGCGCGCGTTCAAAACGCGCTCGGTCGAGGCAGTTTACGTGGACTACAGCACTTGCGCGTTCGATCTCGATGCCGCCACCGCCGGCATCGTCCTGCCGGGCTTCGCCAACGCTTTGCCCGATGCCGCATTCGTGCGTGCCATCCCGGGCGGCAGTTTCGAGCAAATCACGCTGCGTCTCGGCCTACTGCATGCACTGCGCGAGGCGGGGGTAATCGTATACAACGATGCGCGAGCGATCGAGCGCAGCGTCGATAAATCGATGACGAGTTTCTTGTTACGGCACGCCGGCGTGCCGACGCTACCCACCTGGGTGACCGAGGACGCACACAGCGCGCGCGCGCTGCTGATGCGCGAAACTGGTGCCGGTCACCAACTCGTCTTGAAGCCGCTGTTCGGATCGCAAGGAACGGGGCTGCGCCGTCTTAGCGCGGGCGACGCGCTACCGAGTCCTGAGGAATGCAACGGCGTCTACTACCTGCAGCGCTATCTCGACACCGGCGAGGGACGCTGGCACGATTTCCGGGTGTTCGTCATCGGCGGCCGCCCGGTGGCAGCGATGCTGCGCCGTGGCAAAAGCTGGATCAGTAACATCGCGCAAGGCGCACGCGGCGAAGCCGTCGACTTGTATGACGAACTCGGCGAGCTTGCAGTCGCCGCAGCGCGCGTCATCGACATGGACTATGCCGGTGTCGATCTCATTCGCTCGCAGG
>CAZAWU010000241.1:0-5645 GCA_964488915.1 uncultured Burkholderiales bacterium | reverse complement strand
GAGCACGTGATCGGCGTCGGTGGCATGGCGCAAACCAAGCAGGAAGCCGATGGCGATGAACGAAGTGAACGCCATCACACCAAGCCGTTCGCCCGGGTATTGCCGGAGTTCATACGATTTTCTGAACGCGCATACCAGCGCGAGTCTAACAGGTCGCCGTGCAATTCACGCCCGATGCCACGATGGGAAACTCAGGTGAAGCAGGCGCGTCTCACTGCAAGAGGCGCAACGCCCTCCTCTGACCTTTAGGGAGACGGAAGCGCGCGAAAGCCCCTACGAGAAAAAAATCTCGTAGGGGCAAACCGCTGGCGGTGCGTTACGTCGATCCTATTGCGTCACGCAATTTGCGCGCGTACACAACGTTGCATCGATGCGTGCGTCCAACACGTCGATACGGCCGTCACCGTTTAGATCGCGCAGATCGTTCGGGCCGCTAGCCGCTTGACCGCGCGCCGCGAGAATGAGCGCCGTATCGGAGCGGTCTACATCGCCGTCCAGATCGACGTCCCCGCGCAACGCCACGCGCACAACCACCTCATCCGGGACGCTGGCGGTGAGCCCATCGTTAACGGTCAGACGGAAGCTGTACAGACCGCCGACGTTCGCACTGAAGCTTGGCCGCGCCGTGTTCGCGGCCGCGAAAGCAACTTGCGCTGGACCGGCGCTTTGCGTCCAGGCAAAAGCGAGCGGCGAGGGTCCGTTGTCGGCATCGCTACTGGCGCTGCCGTCAAGCGTAACCACGCTGCCCGCTCGCACCACACGGTCGGCTCCCGCGTTGGCGCTTGGCACCGCGTTAGTACGGGTCACGTTGATCGTGACGGTGGCGACGTTACTTAAATTGTCTGCAAGCTGGCCATCATTGGCGCGATAAGTAAAGCTCGCGCTACCGCTGAAGCCGGCCGGCGGCGTGTAGGTAAACGCGCCGTTGGCGTTGAGGTTTAATGTTCCCTGTGTCGGCAGCGCCTGTACTTGAGTGCTGAGCGCGTGCCCGTCCGCATCCGTGTCGTTGCCCAGTACGCCGCTCACCGCCGCGATGTTCAGCACCGTATTGGCAGGCATCGAGTAGCTATCGTTGTTCGCCACCGGCGCGCGGTTGGGCTGCCGCACCGTGACCTGCACTGAACTGCTGGCGCTGGCCGCACCGTCGTTAACAGTCAACAGGAATTCGTATGTTCCTGGCACAGTCGGCGTGAACGCCGGCTGCGCGGTATTGGCGCCTGCGAGCGTCACCCCTGGCCCGGCGGTTTGACGCCAACTGAATGTGAGCGGCGATGGCCCTGAATCAGGATCGCTGCTGCCGCGGCCGTCGAGCGTCACCGGGGTTCCTAGGTTGACCGCCTGCGCTGGCCCGGCGTTGGCAGCCGGTCCCACATTCGGCGCTTGCGTTACATTGATAGTCACCGTCGCGACGTTGCTCAGATTGTTGGCAACCTGACCGTCGTTCGCGCGATAGCTGAAGTTGACACTACCGCTAAAACCCGGCGCCGGTGTGTAGGTAAACGACCCGTTCGGGTTCAGCAGCAAGCTGCCTTGCGTCGGCCCGGTCTGTATCTGAGCGCTCAATGAATTGCCGTCTGCGTCGCTGTCGTTGCCGAGCACGCCGGGCGCGGCGACGTTTAGTGGGGTGTTCGCCTGAGTGCTGTAGCTCTCGTCGCTCGCGACGGGAGCACGATTGGGCTGTACGACGACAATCTGCACCGTCGCGGCGGCGGAAGCTTGGCCGTCGCTCACCGTAAGCTCGAAAGTGTAGGCGCCGGCAATAGCTGGCGTGAAGCTCGGCTGTGCAGTGTTAGCTCCGGCTAGGACGACGGCTGGAGTACCGATCTGGCGCCAGGCAAAACTCAGCGGCGAGGGGCCGCTATCCGGATCACTGCTACCGCGTCCATCCAGTGTCACCAACGTGCCGACGTTCACATTTTGCGGCGGACCGGCGTTCGCGGTCGGTGCGACGTTCGTCGGTGGATCTATGGTGATAGTAACCGTGGCGATATTGCTGAGATTGTTTGACAACTGACCGTCGTTCGCGCGATAGCTGAACGTCACGGGTCCACTCAAGCCGGTTGGCGGCGTGTAGATAAACGAACCGTTCGAATTCAGATTCAGCGTGCCCTGAGCGACGTTCGTCTGTAGCTGGACCGTCAGCGTGTTGCCATCGGGGTCGGAGTCGTTGGTGAGAATACCTGGAGCAGCGACGTTCAACGTTGTGTTCGCTGAAGTGCTAAAGCTATCGGCATTCGCCACGGGCGGCCGGTTGACCGCCACCGGCTGCACGACAATTTGCACTAAACTTACTGCTGTCGCTGCACCGTCGCTCACCGTGAGCCTGAACTCATACGTGCCTGCAACAGTCGGCGTAAAACTCGGTTGCGCGGTGTTCGCTCCACTCAGGGCGACATTCGCCGGTCCGGACGTTTGTTGCCAGGAGAAGCTCAGTGGCGAAGGTAAGTTGTCGGGGTCGTTGCTGCCGCGGCCGTCTAAAGTGACAGGCGTACCGGTGTCGACTGTTTGGTTTGGCCCGGCATTGGCGACCGGGGGATCATTAGCAACCAGGTTGAACGGGAACGGAGTGACGTTTGTTGCTGTTACGTTATCCCCGGCATTGTTGGTGGCGATTGCAATCAGCGGGATGAGACTGGCCGAGGCGGGTGGGTTGGCCAGGTTTACCCGTACCCTGAACTGGATCGTGTCTGTATCACCGGCCGCAACGCCGCCCAAGTTCCAGAATATCAACTCGCCCGCAGTGCAAAGGCTTGGGGCACCGCCGTCGCAACTTGGCGCGGGAGTGCTAGTCGCGCGTGTGAACGTGGTGAACCTAGGCACGTGGGCGCTCACAAATATTGAGCGCGCGACGTTGTCGTCATTGCGCGCCGAGAGCGTATACAGCAGTTCGCCCGCCGTCTGCGTGGGTGCGGCGGTAATGGTCAGTGCAATGATCGGATTGGCAAGGACGTGGCTCACCGTCGTGGCGCGCGCGCGCCGCTGTCCCGACACCGCATCAAACAAACTCGCCTCCGCGCCGATGAGCGTGCCCTCGGCTAGGCCCGGCGCTATGTTCACCGTCATTTGCCGCGAGCCGAACGTACCCGTGCTCAGCGTGCCCAAATTCCATTGCACCGTGTTGCCCGATTGCGTGCCCCCGCCGCTGGCTGAGACAAAACTCACCCCCGCCGGCAACGGCATTTCCAAGCGCCCGGAGAACGCGCTCAAGCCCGGGTTGGCATAGCTCACCGTGTAGGTCAGCGCCGTGCCCGGGCGCACGTTGTTGGGCACGTCGTTTAGCACCAACTGAATCGCGTTGGCCGCGGCCGAAACAATCGCCTGCTGCGTGGTGGTGGCGGTAGCCCCGGCGTTATTGGTCGCCGTGGCGCTAAAGTTGATCTGCGTGCCGTCGGGCACCAGGCTGTCCACCGTGGCGGTGAAGCGAATCGTGTCGCTCTTGCCCGCGGCAACGCCGCCTAAGTTCCAGAACATCAATTGCCCCGCTGTGCAGGTGCTCGGCGCGCCGCCATCGCAACTCTGCGCCGGGAAACCGGCGGCGCGCGCCACCGTGGTGTGCGCCGGCACATGCGCGCTAACGAACATCGAGCGTGCGGCATTGTCTTGATTGGTCACCGTGACCGTGTAGAGCACCTTCTGATTCGGCGCCACCGGATCGGGTGTGGAGGTCACCGCAATGCCGATCACCGGCGTTGGCGTCACGAAACTCACCGTCGTGGCGCGCGCGCGCCGCTGTCCCGACACCGCATCAAACAAACTCGCCTCCGCGCCGATGAGCGTGCCCTCGGCTAGGCCCGGCGCTATGTTCACCGTCATTTGCCGCGAGCCGAACGTACCCGTGCTCAGCGTGCCCAAATTCCATTGCACCGTGTTGCCCGATTGCGTGCCCCCGCCGCTGGCTGAGACAAAACTCACCCCCGCCGGCAACGGCATTTCCAAGCGCCCGGAGAACGCGCTCAAGCCCGGGTTGGCATAGCTCACCGTGTAGGTCAGCGCCGTGCCCGGGCGCACGTTGTTGGGCACGTCGTTTAGCACCAACTGAATCGCGTTGGCCGCGGCCGAAACAATCGCCTGCTGCGTGGTGGTGGCGGTAGCCCCGGCGTTATTGGTCGCCGTGGCGCTAAAGTTGATCTGCGTGCCATCGGGCACCAGGCTGTCCACCGTGGCGGTGAAGCGAATCGTGTCGCTCTTGCCGGCAGCAACGCCGCCCAGATTCCAGAATATTTGTTGCCCCGCTGTGCACGTGCTAGGTGCCCCGCCGTCGCAACTGGGCGCTGGGAATCCCGCGGTACGCAGCAGCGTCGTGCTCGCGGGCACCTGTGCGCGAACGAATATGGAGCGCGCGATATTGTCCCGGTTGCTTACCGTAATCGTGTACAGCAGTTTTTGACCGGGCGCGACCGGATCCGGGGTCGCAGTCACCGCGACCGCTACTTGCGCATGCGCCTCCCCAACGCCCAATATCCCACCTACAAACGCCAACAGCGCGGCAACGGAAAACAAAGCATTGCCCATAAGACGTACAAAGACGAAGTTCATGCGAAAACTCCTTGAGGTGGATCGCTACAAGCGCGCGGCGGCAAGTCGGGGCGCACTTGTAGCCCTGGCCCTGCAGCAAGCGAACGGCGAACGGTGCTTTAAAAGGCGACTAGCGCGAGAATCTGGCTCTAGCGAGGAGCAACAGCGCGCCGGCTAGAACAAGCAGCGGTGTACCCGGTTCGGGCACGCTGGTACCGGGCGTCACCGTGATCGAGCCTACGTCGATATCTGCAGACAGCGACGCACCGCCGCTATCGCTCAAGGCATTGAGGCTAAGCGTCAAGGCACTGGTCCCTGGCGCGAGAGTGTTGAACGTTAGTGTTGCCAAAGTGAAGCTATCGAGCTGATTCGCATCGAGTAGCGCGGCAGGATCGAAAGAAACTTCCGCCAGGTTCACGGTCCCCGCACCGGTGACAGTGTCTTGCAAACTGCCCGTCCCGCTCAGATCGAGCTGCGTACCAAAGGTCGCCGTGCCAAAGGTCAGCACCGAGGGATTGAAAGCGAGATCGATGTCGAACGCGCCAACCGATATCGCGGTCAAGTCCGAAATCACAATTTCCACTGAAGCGGTAGCGCCCGCCACCACAGACTGGTTCGCAGGGTTCATGCTCAAAACGATCGCGTGAGCAGATGCGCCCAAAAGCGCGGCGATCGCCAGAATGGGACCAACGAGGTAGCGCAATGCACGGTGATGGATGGGACGACGCTGCAACATAATGCCTCTTTCTTGATTGTTCATGGCCGCACCCCGGTACCTGGATTCCAGTGGTGCCAAATACACATCGTTATGTTGCTTTTGTTAGTCGCAAGATTGACGTGTGATTAGTACTTTTGTCAATAGCCCTAGTGGACTAAGTTACGTCGCGCCACAGAGTGGCATTGAAGGGCGGACTGACATCCAGTACGGTTGCTGTACTCTTGTCCCGTAGTTCGAGATACATGTCCAAGTCGTAGGCCACAATGCTCAAACCTTCTTCGTCTAAATTCTTGCCCATCCGCGGCCTGCGCCACCACTTCCGCACGTGGGGCGATGCGTCCGCGCCGCAACTTTGGCTGCTGCATGGCTGGATGGACCTGTCGGCGTCGTTTCAATTCGTGGTCGATGCGTT
>CAZAWU010000240.1:0-5653 GCA_964488915.1 uncultured Burkholderiales bacterium | reverse complement strand
GCGTTGAAATGCGCTTCGGTAATCGCCATGTCTTGGTGGGTAGTCTTCATGTCGCGGCCGGTGTACTTGCATGGCCCGCCACTGACTGCGCAGATTTGGTCTACGAGATGGCGCTTGAGCTTGACCGGATCGGCGTGCACAAAGAACTTGTTGATGCGCTGATCCTCCGCGATGTTGCCGACGAAATCATCCACGACAGCGGTGATCGCAGGCTTGCCGCCGAGGCGCTCGTACAAGCTCGCGCTCTTGGCGCTTTCTTGCGTCGGCGTCTGCGCACACGCTGTGAGCAACAACGCGATTGCCGCGACACAACCACCCCATGCTTTAACCAACATGCAATATCCTCCGTAGATGAAATTTGCGTAGCCGAAACTATACGCTGTCCGCGCACCGGACGTCATCCAGTGCGCTGCTGCACATACGCTGCTGTTGCAGTCTCAGTGCGAAGTGTCGTGGTGCCTGCGCGGATGCGGCGGCTCCCGCTCCAGGGCTTGGCGCAGCTGCCGCACTTCGTCGTGCAGCGCTTTGATATCCCGGTGCAGTTCGCGGCGCAGTTGCTTTTCGTCTTCGCCGACGAAGAAGGCCGCGATGCTTGCCGTCACCAGCGACAGCAGTGCATAGCCGATCAACACCATGAACACAGCAAACACGCGCGCCGCCGGCGTGGTCGGCACGATATCGCCGTAGCCGACCGTCGCCCCGCTTTCGAACGCGAGCCAAAGCCCGTCCGCATAGGTCCGCACCGTCGGCTCGAGCCAGTAGAACCCGAGACCGGAAAGCAGCAGAGTGGCGAGTCCCAATAGCAGCAGGTAGCCCGCATCGTGCCGCGTAAGCAGCGGCACTAAGCAAAGCAGCAAGCGCGTAACGATCAACGCAACGAGCGCGAGCCGCAGCGCCCACTCGAGGCCGGACCACGGCGCCGCGCCGCCAGCGAGGCTGGCGAGCACGCCGATCAAGATCACCGCATCCAGCGCGCGGTGGCGCTCGCTCCCGCGCCGGTGCGCGCGCACCCACGCAGCGGCGAGCCCGGCTGCCGCCAATGCGTAGAGCACGGAGCCGATGCGCCACCAAGCGGAAGTCGGCGCGGCCAGATGTAGATAAAACGCCGGAATCGTCACTACCAGAGAACCCAACACCCAAGCGTCACCGCGTGGGATGTGGCCGTGTACCAAACCGTCTTGGCGATGCGAGCTCGGTGCAAGCAATCGACTGAGAGAGCTGAATGCCATGCGGGTCAGCGTCTAGAAAAAGCTATTGTCCGCGTGTGCCGCCCAGGTTTGACTTGACTTGGGTCAAGTCCTCGGAGCTAACGCCACCGGCAAGACGATGCCGCAAAGCCGCAGCGAATCAACGTCGTGCGCGAGGCGCCCGCAAACATACCTCATATAGGATATGCCCGATTATCTCACCAGGCTTCACTTCTTGTTTTATCCTAGGGGTGGTAAGAGCCAGCACCGGCCCAACAAGGCCACGTCATTGCTGCTTCTGCTCCGCGCCAGCTTCGCGCTCCTTCTTCGCTTTGGCGAGCATGTCTTGCAGTTCGCCGGCATGCTTCTGCGCCATACGTTCGCCCACCGCCATGCCCTGCCGCATCAGCGCCGGCATCTGTTCCAGCGCCTTACTGCCGAGCGGCGATTTGTAGAAATCGATCAAGCCATGCAATTCTTCTTCCGAAAAAGCTTTCGCGTAGAGTTCCAGAATCTGGCTTTCGAACTCGCCGTCCGAAAATACCTTCTTGTACCAAGCGCGAAACACGTCCTCGTACGGCGCTAGCTCGGGATTGTTGCGCACCAGGGACAACATGCCCTGCGCCCCGCTCTCTGCCAGCTTGGCGCCGCCCGCCAAGTTATACAAGTCCGAGGCCGCCTTGAGGTGGCTGGACGTTTCCTCCGCCCACGCGAGCGGTGCCGACAACCAAACCGCGGCGCTCGCGGTGACAATCCAATTGCGCAACGATTTCAAGCTGCCTCCGGTGAACGAAAGTGGACTAACCGCTATTGTCGCACCGCGCGCGCACTCGCGTCGCACAGGAAAATTTGCAGCAAGTCGTTCAAGAAGCGCCGGCCGCGCGCACTTGGCTTGACGGTCATGTGATCGCGCTCGATCAATCCGCGCCGTTCGCCCTCGTCGAGTTCGCGGGCGATCGTGTTGATCGGCAGACCAGTGCGTTCTTGAAACAAGCCGGCGGCAAACCCCTCGCGCAAGCGCAGCGCGTTCATCATGAACTCGAATGGCAGATCACGCGCTGCGACTTGATGGCTTTCCTGTACCGGTGCACTCGCTCGCGCTTGCTTCACGTACGCGGCGGGCTGCTTGTAGCGCATGGCGCGCTCGATGCGATCCGGAAAAGAAAGCTTGCTGTGCGCGCCGGCGCCAATGCCGAGGTAGTCGCCAAACTGCCAGTAGTTGAGGTTGTGCTTGCAGCGCTGGCCCACTTGTGCAAACGCCGACGTCTCATAGTTCTCATAGCCCGCATCCGCCAAGCGCTCCTCGATGCGCTGCTGCATATCCGCGGCGGTGTCGTCGTCCGGCAGCGGCGGCGGAACTTCGTAGAACAGCGTGTTCGGTTCGAGCGTCAAGTGGTAGGCAGAGAGGTGCGGCGGCCGCAGCGCCAGCGCGGTATCGATGTCCTGCAACGCTTGCGCAAGGCTTTGCCGCGGCAGCGCGTACATCAAATCCAGATTGAAATTGTCGAAGTTCGTCTGCGCGATCTCCACCGCTCGGCGGGCCTCGGTATCGTCATGGATGCGGCCGAGCGCTTGCAGATGTTGCGGGTCGAAACTCTGAATGCCGATCGAAAGCCGGTTTATGCCGAGCGCGCGAAACTCGCGGAACTTCTCCGCTTCGAACGTGCCCGGATTGGCTTCGAGCGTGATCTCCGCGTCCGGCTCCAGCGGCACACGCGCTCGCACCGCGCTCAGGATGTCGTCCAGAGCACGGGCGGATAACAAGCTGGGCGTGCCGCCACCGAAGAAAACCGTCTTCACACGCCGGCCCCAAATCGAGGGCAGCGCGAACTCCAAATCGGCGCTTAGCGCCTCGACGTACTCGCGCTCCGGCAGTTCACCGCGTTTCTCGTGGGAGTTGAAGTCGCAGTACGGGCACTTGCGCACGCACCACGGGATGTGGATGTAGAGAGCGAGCGGGGGCAAACTTGCCAAAAGTAGGCCGCGCTGCAATACGTCTGCAGGGAAAACGAAGCTGGGCATGCGTGGAGTTTATGCTAAGCGCCGCCTTAAACCAGAGGCGGGCACTTGCTTTAACTGTGGTGTTATATTGCGTCGTTCTGCCGTGCGGGAAGCAATCATGGTAAAGAGTTCAATCTGGTCGTTATGAAGCGACTAAGAAAACTGGAGAGTCTCCGATGGAAGTCGCGCTAGAGCGGATTCTTGAGAGCCTGCTGGTGGGTGCACTGGGCAGCTTGTTGCTTCTCGGCTTCATCTTCATTTTCTTCGGCCATCGGTTCCGTATTCCGATGATCCGGCGGTTGTTCAAGTTCTTGCTCTACGAAGAGCACCTGGCCGAACCACGTCCAGCGGACGACCTGCCGCGCGCGTATCAGCTTTTTGTAACTGCTCTGCTAGTCGCGGCGCTGTACGGCTTCGGGTTGGTGACCGAGGCGCTATCGGATGGTCTCACTTCATCGCGCTTTATGACAAAGTGGGCGGAGGGCTATCGTCTATCGTTCGGCAGCGATCCCACAATTAAACGCGAAGCCTTTGAGGCCGTCGGCAAGAGCGTCGTCACTATGGGCGGGGCCACCAGAAAATTCTCGCAATTCGTGACAGACTACCGCGCATGCGACAAGACTGTCTTCGCGCAGAAACCTAACGAGAGCAAGGCCGACACCGGGCCATGTGCAGAATTGATCTCGCGCGGGAAGACATTGTATTACAGCGCGAAGAACATCATCTTGCGCGAAGACACGTACGCAAAGGAACTCGGTGACTTGCAGCGTCGCATCAACTTCACCCGATCGATGAGTCAAACGCTGTTCTTGCTCTCACTCGAGCTGACACTCATGGCTTTGCTCGGCGCGGTCGCAGAGAACTTTTACGAGAGAGTCGCACGCAGGAACCATGCGCGGTCAGAGTCGCCGCAGCGGCCCAAGCTACTACTTGAAGTCTTTGCGCACTGGCGCGATTTCGCGGCGGTTCGCTGCCTGGTTTTGGGTGCGGGTGCACTGGGGATGGCCTCAATCTCACTGTTGTCTTGGCGCTACGAAGAAGATCAATTCGATCGCCGCACATTCGGGTACTTTCTCTCGTATGGTCTCGAGTTGAGTGAAACTGGTACAGATGAGGTAGCGACCCAAACGAAAAGCCGCGATGCACTAGAAGCAGACAACAGTCGCCGTGGAATCTACGCGTGGGCAATACCGCAGTCACCCTATCAGGTGTTCGGATTCGGCGGTGGCCACTTCGAACCGTCCGGAGTGACGCGCATCGGCGAGCGCCGCTACGCAGCGCTCCTCGTAAACGACAAGGACCAGATGCAGCCATTTGTCCTATTCGATTTAAGTAAGTCGGATTCATTGGAAAACGGGCGTAGCTTACCCCTGCCGAGCCTAGCGGGCGAAGAACGCACACGCTATGGAAAAATGGAATCAGTGCAGGCGGTGAAGCGCGGTGGTCAGACCATCGTATACGCTTCAACGACTTTCGGCTCGATGAACCCAGAAGCCCGCCGCATCATCACCTTCGCGCTACCTGAGTCGGGCACGCCGGTACCCAAAGTTCCCGAAGTCGCACAGCTCCCGCTGCTTGGAGACCCGTGTGCAGTGCTATTTGAGAATGCCCGAGAACCAGAGGGCGGTTGCATCATCGAGGGAATTGCGGTGCCAAACCCTGGCGAGGAAAAGGAGATACTGCTAGGGGTGCGGCGCAAGCGGGACAACGGCGGCGCGATGCGCCCCGCCGTAGCAATAGTCAAGCTGGTGAAAAAAGATGCCGGTTGGTCACCTGAGAAGGTGTTCGAACTTACGCTCGCAATGGAAGATGAGTTTCCGTGTGCACCATTCAGTGGAATCTCTGATTTGGATATGACCGATAAAGGTGACTTGCTGATTCTAACCAGCATTGAACTTGAGAACAAAGAAGACCAAAAGTGCCTCCAAACCGGAAAGCTTGAGCCCATACAAGAAGTCCAGGGGGCGCTGTGGAAGTTTTCCGCGGCAACCAATCTTGGTACGCTGCTCGCCACGGACTGGCCTAAGCACCGAGTCGCGCGCTTCGCGCACAAACCGGAGGGAGTCACAATGTTGGACGATGGCGCCGCGCTGGTAGTATTCGATGACGACGGTGATAGGAAATCGCGTGCAGCTGCTCCGGGCTCGTTCGCTCTTGATCACGAGGAGAGCGTATACGCCGTTGTGCGCGGCGTCGCACGGCGATAGCTGAACGTGCGTACCAATTCAGACGAACAGACTACAGCTTTGCGATCACTTCTTGAACCGCACAGAGGATAAGGGGGATAAGGAGATAGTGATTGACTTGCTCGGGCCCGGCCAGTGTTTTGGCGAAATGGCGCTCGAGAAAGAGCCTCGCTCTGCTTCGAACGTGCCCGGATTGGCCTCGAGCGTGATCTCCGCTGCTCTTGGAAGCGGATTCGCTGGGATAGGGCGTACTGGGCGCGCCTCGAGGTAGACGGCAAC
>CAZAWU010000239.1:0-5700 GCA_964488915.1 uncultured Burkholderiales bacterium | reverse complement strand
CACGCGCCAGCGCTTGAAGCAGCTGCGCAAGACCTTGCGCGCGGAGACCGATAGCTTAGAAACACGCACCAAGGTGCTCAACATCGTCGCCATGCCGCTGTTGGTGGCGCTGGCGGGCCTGGCGCTGGCTTGGTACAAGAGAAAACGGGTAGCGGCAAGATGAACCGCAAACAATTCATGATTCTGTTGGTGGCCGTGCTCGGGCTCGGCGTGGCCACCATGATGATGATGCAGCGCGAGCAAAGCGGCTGGCGCGATGCCAGCGGGCGCATTGGCCAAAATCTGCTCGACTTCGACATCAACAACGTCGCACAAGCGAAGTTCACTACATCGACCGGCGCGGCGACGCTGGTGAACAAGGACGGCGCCTGGCGCGTGCAGGAGCGCAACAGCTATCCCGCCGACTTCAAGACGTTCAGCGAACTGCTGATCCAGCTGCGCGAGATGAAAATCCTACAAGTCGAAGGCATCGCCCCGGAGCAGCGTGCGCGCTTGGAGTTGGTGGCGCCCGGCAAAGAGAGCAAAGACGCTAAGGACGCCAAGTCGGGGACTTTGATCGAGCTGACGGATGCCGGCGGCAAGCCGCTGGCGGTGCTGCTGCTCGGCAAGGAGTTCATGCGCGGTGGTGCGGCGGGCACGCCGAGCTACCCCATCGGGCGCTTTGTCATTGTCGCCAAGGACGTGCCCGCGCTCGACGCGGCGCAGAGCGTCGTGGTGGTCGGCGATACGCTCGCCATGGCCAGCGCCAAACCGGAATCGTGGCTGCGCAAAGAGTTCTTCAAGGTGGAGCGGCTCAAGTCCGTTGCGATTCAAGGCGAGGACAGCGAGCACACATGGACCATCACCAAAGCCAGCCCCGAGGATTTTTGGCGCTTGGAAGGCGCGGCCAGCACGGACGATTTCGACGCCGTCAACGGCAATCAGCTCGCGGGCGCACTGGAGTCGATGCTGTTGCACGATGTGGCGATTGGCGTGAACGACGAAGCGGCCGGGTTGACCAAGCCGGTGGTGGTCACCGCGCAGACTTTCGACAATCTCACTTACACCCTGCGCATCGGTGCCAAGAAGGATGATCAGCGCTACGTGAGGGTTGCGCTTGCCGGCGAGCCGCCCAAGCAGCGCACGCCTGGCAAGGACGAGAAGTCTGAAGACAAAGACAAGCTCGACAAGGGCTTCCAGGAACAGTTGACGGCGCTCGAAGCGCGCTTGAAAAACGAGCGCGCGCTGGCGGATTGGACTTTTTTGGTGCCGGGCTGGAAGCTAGAAGCGATGCTCAGAGGGCGCGCGCAGATCAAACTCGACAAGAGCAAGCTACCGACCGCAGCGACGCAGCCTGTGCCTGGTTTGCCGCCGCAGCAGTAGTATACTTATGCCTGTAGACTCTCGTGAATAGCTTCTATAGCGATTCACACGAACATAGAGCTGATTGTATAGGGTTGCTGCAGGCTAGGCCGCTGTTGTGAGCACACCTGGATGCACCAGCTGGCGCACGAACTCCGGTGTGACGTTGAGCAAGCGCGCGACGTCGCGCAAATCATCCGGAATGGCGGGATCGTTCCAACCGTTGGCGCAGTGACGGGCCAAGTTGACCGCGTACTGCACATTGCGCACCTGGGGGTGTTCGGCGTGCGTGCGGTCTGTCATCTTGACCACCAGTTCCGGCAGACGCCAGCATTTCATTAGCGCCAGTTCCATTTCGTTCAGCGTGCAGCCGAGCACTGTTTGCTGAGCGGTCGCGCTGCGCAGCGTCGGGTCGTTTTGCTGCATCTCGCGCATGGTCAACGCTTGTTGCGGCGAGAAGCACCACACCAACATTTCGGCGAAGTCGTGCAGCAAGGCAGCGACGACGATGACTTCGAAATCCAGATCCTGGCGCCGTGTGGCCCAGTCGCGCGCGAATTGGGCGGCGCGAAAAGCGCGCGTAACCACGCGCATGAGACCCAAATGGGCTTTATGCTGCTCGCGCAGCGCGTCCTCGACGGTCGTCAGATCGCTAAACCGGCGGAAGAACGGCGGCACGCCCATCATGGCGATCGCCTGCTCGACCGTTTCGATATCGGTCAACTGCCGGCTGCTGCGATGCGTCGACATGTACGCCAGCACCTTGAGTGTCATCAACGGATCCTGGTAGATGACTTCCGCGATCCGGCGCACGTCGATGGTTTCGGCTTCCTCGCGCAGCGCTTCGAGCGCGAACACCGTGCGCCGTAGCACCGGGATGTTCGCGCGGCAAAAGTGCTTGACCCAATCGGTCAGGTTGCGCAAAGGTTTGTTCAGCATAGTGATTTGGCAGGCCACAAGGCCCGCTATTCGCCAGATTAACGGCTGCGCGAGGCGGTGACTTGAGCCGAGGGCAGGGCGCGTTCGGGCGGGTGGCCGGCCGCCGAGGCTGCGCTTTGCTCGGTTGCGCTGCGAGGGTCGTATAAACTTGGCGGATGGCCGCCATCGTCCTCACCACCGTCAACGCGCGCTACGTGCACGCGGCCGCGGGACTGCGTTACTTGCTTGCCAATCTAGGCGCGCTGCGGGGCAACGCCGAAATCATCGAATTTGTGCTCGGCACGCGTGCGCTCGACATGGCGGAGCGCTTGCTCGCTGCCGCGCCAAGAGTAATCGGCTTCAGCGTCTACATCTGGAATGTCGAGGAGATTACGCGTGTGGTGGCGCTGGTGAAAGAAGTCGCTCCGCATGTGGTCATCGTCGTCGGTGGACCCGAAGTGAGCTACGAAGTCGAGCAGCAGCGCGTCTGCCAGCTCGCCGACTACGTCGTCACCGGCTGGGGCGAAGTAAGTTTCGCGCAGTTGTGCGCGCAGATCTTCGCGGGCGAGCGTCCCGCGCAGCGATTGATAGCCGGCGCGCAGCCGCCGCTTGCCGAGTTGGCGCTGCCCTACGACCACTACAGCGACGAAGACGTGCGTCAGCGCTTCATTTACGTCGAAGCCTCGCGCGGTTGCCCGTACAAATGCGAGTTCTGCCTGTCTTCACTCGACAAAACCGCGTGGGCGTTCGAGCTCGAGCGATTTCTTGAGGCGCTGGCACGCTTGCACCAACGCGGCGCCAGGCATTTCCGCTTTGTCGATCGAACCTTCAACTTGAAGGTAAGCACGAGCGTGCGCATTTTGGAATTTTTCCTTGCGCGCATGGACGAGCACTTGTTCGTGCACTTCGAAGTGATTCCGGATCACTTGCCCGACAAGCTCAAGCAGGCAATCGCGCGCTTCCCTGCCGGCGCGCTGCAATTCGAGGTTGGCATTCAGACCTGGAATCCGCAGGTGCAGGCGCTCATCAGCCGCCGGCAAGACAACGACGCGGCCGCCGAGAACTTGCGCTGGTTGCGTCAGCATTCGAATGCGCTGATCCATGCCGACCTGATAGCGGGGCTGCCGGGCGAGGATCTGAGCAGTTTCGCACAAGGCTTCGACCGGCTCTACGCGCTGCAGCCGCACGAGATCCAAGTTGGCATCTTGAAACGGCTGCGCGGTACACCTATCGCGCGCCATACCGATGCGTTCGGCATGCGCTACAACCCAGACCCGCCGTATAACGTGCTCGCCACAGACCGCATCGGCTTCGACGCTATGCAACGCGTCGGGCGCTTCGCGCGCTACTGGGAACTCGTGGCGAATTCCGGGCGATTCCGCCAGACACTGCCGCTGCTGTTGAGAGATACCCCGTTCGCGTGCTTCATGCAGTTTTCCGACTGGCTGTTCGCCACCACGCAGCAGACGCACGCGATCGCACTCGAGCGCTTGTTCGACCTGATGCGCCGCTTCCTAGTCGAGCAACTCGGAATCGCGGAGGACGTCGCTTCGGCCTGTCTGCTAGCCGACTACGGCAGCACAGGAGCGCGCGGCAAGCTGGCTTTCGCCGCTGCGCCATCGACAGCGCCGCGGCGCGCGGCCATGCAGCGCGCGAGCAATCGCCAGGCGCGGCATGCCTAGGTGCTGGCTACGCTTTGATCGCGCCGATGCGCATCAGTATGGTCACCGTCATCGCCACCACGATCAAAGCCGTGGTGAGCCAGAGCAACAGCGTGCCGAGGGCGCTCGGCCTGAGGTCGGCGGGCAAGCGCTTATGGCGCAGATACACGACAGCGATGGCGATCACCGGTAGCATTGAAGCCAGTACGATGCCGCCTGCTTTTACCATCTGTAGCGGCTCGCCGGTCCAAAAGTAGATGAGACATGGCACGATGATCAGCGCAATGACAAAGATGCGCTGGTAACGCAGGCGCGCTGCGTAGTCGTGTGTTTGAAACACGCCCATCAAGCGCAGCATGTCGGCAAAGATGCGCGAGTTGGCAGCGGTGGCAGCGAATATAGTGCTGTACAGCACGAACAACGCGCCGACATAAAACAGGTGCAAACCGAATTCGCCCAGGGTTTGCGTGTACATTTTCGATAACACCTGGATCATCTCGTCGCCCTTGGGCAGTTGCCCGAGCGTGTGCAAGACGCCGGCGCCGAGAAAATAGAACGCGACGGTAGCAAGCGTGTAAACCAGCATGGAAACAAAAATGTCCCAATGCATGACGCGGATCCAGCCGGCCGCGCGACGCCTCCAGGCGTCGCTGTCTTGACGCGCGCCCGTGTACCGCGCATAGCCTTTCTCGATGCACCAGTAGGGGTACGCGGACAGTTCGCCCGAGTTGACACCGGTCAAGCCGAATACGGTCACGGCGATGATGATGCCTTTGTCTGGCAGCGAGAGCGTCAAACCTTCGCCCACCTGTGCCCAAGAGAACTGCGGCTGCGCCATGAGCACGCTAGCCGCGAAAACCGTCATCAAGGTGAATACCCCGACCATTATGACTGCAAGCAGTTCGACGTGGCGGTATTGGCCCGTCAGCAGTACGGCGACGGTAGCGGCCGCGAGCAGAACAACCCAAACAGGCTGCGGTAGCGCCGGCCACATAGCCAGAAGGACTTGGGCGGAGCCGGCGAACATCGCGCCGATCAGGCTGATCGAGAGCACGATCATGAGTGCCCACGCCCACACCGCCCAATTTACGTTCAACCATCGCGGACCGGGCAAGCGATTGAGCGCGGCGAGCCCGGTCTCGCCGGTTGCAATTGTGTAGCGACCCCACACGGCTTGGACGATAGTTTTGATGATGCAACTGAACAGAATTGCCCATAGCATGGTGAAGCCGAATTCTGCCCCGAGGCGCGTAGTGGCGATCAATTCGCCGGTGCCGACGATGGCGGCGGAGAGCAGCATGCCGGGGCCGATGCGCCGCAGTGTGCCGATCAGCGTGCGCGGCGGCTCCTCGATATCCGCAGGATCGAATGCGTACGGGTCCTTCATCGCGACAGCGCGCGCGGCGCCCATGCTCTCCCCCTGGTATGCTTGTGCGAGGATTCTACTTTACGCGACACAAAACACGGCGAAGATGAAAATTACCGACGTCCAAACCCTGCAGTTGGCTGGGCCGCTGCTCGGCAAACCGATGAACCCGGCGTGGGCGCCAGGCGCCCAGTGGCAGCGTTACGGCGGCACGCTTGTGAGAGTATTCACCGATGAGGGGATCGTCGGCATCGGTTCGCCTGGCTACACAATTTCGCCGTTGATCGAGTCTTGGATCAAGCCGCAATTGATCGGCAAAGATCCGTTCGCACTGGAGCAGCACGCGCATGTTTTCCGCAGCGCCGGCGAGGCGTGGGGCGTGGAGATCGCGCTGTGGGACATCATCGGCAAAGC
>CAZAWU010000238.1:0-5713 GCA_964488915.1 uncultured Burkholderiales bacterium | reverse complement strand
GCGCGCATCGACAGCGCGGCGGGGTGGTGTTTGCAACTGTCTTGCGGCGCGGAGCCGTTCGGGGCTTGGTTTTCCGACGATGGCGCAGAGGAAGCGTTCAATCATCCGGACGGGGTAGTCGGGGGTGCGTTTTTTCCGCCGTTCAAAGCGGTTGTGGCCGAAGGGGGCTACCGGCTCACCGGGCAAGGGCCTTTCGCCAGCGGCGCACACCACTGCGGTTGGTTCATGGCCCTGGCCCATGCCTACGATGGCGACCGGCAGCGCGTGTCGGACAGCGGCGAGCCGGTGACGCTGTTGACGGCATTCCCGGCAAAGGATGTGCGGATTCTCGACACCTGGCATACGCTCGGAATGCGCGGCACCGGCAGCCACGATATCGCGGTGTCGGAAGTGTTCGTGCCCACTCGGCGCGCGGCGCTCTTGGTGCCGCGCACCGGCTCCGCCAAAGCGTATCAAGGCCCGCTCTACCGCTACACCGCATGGGCGTCGATCTCCGCGCTGTCTACCATCTCTCTCGGTATCGCGCGCGCCGCCATCGACGAGTTCGTTGAACTAGCGGGCAAGAAAGCGCCCGCCTACACCGCCAAGACCCTCAAGGAGCGCGCTAACGTGCAGATGGCACTCGGCCAGGCTGAAGCCATCCTGGGTGCTGCCCGCGCGTACCTGTACGAAGCGCTGCGCGAAGCGTGGGATCGCGTCGGCAACGGCGATTTCATCGATATGGCCGGCAAAATCAAACTGCAGCTTGCAGGCACCCACGCCGCGGCCTCGGCGGTACAAGCCGTCGATTTGGTGCAATCCGTGATCGGCACCACGGGCATTCGGCACACGCATCGCTTCGAGCGCCATTTCCGCGACGTGCACACCATCACCCACCACGGCTACATCGCGCCGGGGCGCTATGAGTCGGTCGGGCAACTTCTGCTGGGTGTCCCGCCAGAGTGGCCGTTTTACCCATTTTGACGGCAGTTCGCGCCGCTTACATAGTATGCGGAGCTGCGCATGCATGCAGAAAAAGCGATGGGCGAATCTCAAATGAATCAGGCTTCCGCGGGAAACGCCGGCAGCGCAGGTGATGTTTTTGTCGGCCGCGAACGCGAACTAAGCGAGCTTTTTAGTGCGCTGGAGCTGGCTACGCACGGTCAGGGCGGCATGGTCACGCTCTCCGGCGACCCCGGTATTGGCAAGACGCGCTTGGCGCAGGTGCTCGCGCACGCGGCGGCGCAGCGCGGCGTGCTAGCGCTATGGGGCCGCTGCTCGGAAGATCCTGGCGCGCCGCCCTATTGGCCGTGGGTGCAGTTGGTGCGCGCGCATGTGCAAACGCGCAACGAAGATGCGCTGCGTGGCGAACTCGGTACAAGCGCCAGCTACATCGCCGAGATGGCGCCCGAAGTTGCGCAGCGCATCGGGCGCATCGCAGCGGCCACGCACCCCTCCGACGCCGCGCAGGCGCGCTTTCTGCTGTTCGACGCGCTGGCGAGCTTTTGGAAGCGCGTGGCCGCCTCCGACACGCTCTTGCTCATTCTGGACGACGCCCACTGCGCCGACATTCCCTCGCTGAAACTTTTGGAGTTCCTTGCCAAGGAAATCGGCGCGGCACGCGTAGCCTTATTGGCCACCTATCGCAGTTCGGATGTCTCGCAAGATCATCCTTTGTCCGACACGCTGCGGGAGGCGGCGCGGCATGTGCGCATGGAACGTATTGCCTTGTCAGGCATGAACGCGCAGGAAAGCGAGGAATTGATGCGCAATATGCTGGGCGCCGCGCTCACGCCGCAACTGGCAGCGAACATTCATGCGCGCACTGAGGGCAACCCGCTATTCATCCGCGAAATGGCGCACTACCTGCAGGAAAGCGCGCACACAGAGGATGTTTCCCCCGTGCCGCGCTGGGAGCAGCTTGCCGCGGCAGTGCCGGAAGGCATCCGGCAGATTATCGGCGCGCGCTTGAACAAACTGTCCCAGGCGTGCGTCGAGGTGCTGCAAGCGGCCGCCGTCATGGGACGCAATTTTTCGCACGACATCGTCTGCCTCGCCCTTGCGCCGGATTCACGCGATCAAACTTCGGCGGTGCTGCAAGAAGCCATCGCCGCGCGCATCGCCGAGCCGGCCGCGGCGCCGGGTGGGTTTCGTTTCACGCACGCTCTGTTGTGCGAGGTGCTTTACACACGCATACCGCCAACGCGGCGCGCACGGCTGCACGAGCGCATCGCACGCGCGATGCAGGCGCGCTACACACACGAACTTGCGCCGCACCTGGCTGCGCTCGCGCATCACTACTGTTCCAGCTTGCCGGAAGGCCCCGCCGACACCGCCGCTGAGATGGCGGAACGCGCGGGGAAGCACGCGCAGGACCAACTCGCGTTCGAGGAAGCCGCGCTGCACTATCGCTTGGCGCTGCAAGTCATGGCACAGGACGCGCAAGCCAACGTGGCGCGGCGCGCGGATCTGTATGTACGCCTCGGGAAAATGCAGTCGCATTCGGGCGACAGCGGCCGGGCGCTGGAGAGCTTTCAGCGCGCCTTCGCCTGCGCGCAGCAGAGCAACGACCCGGAACTGCAAGCGCGCGCCGCGATCGATTTCGAAGAAGCAAGTTGGCGCTACTCGATCCTCTCCGCCGCTGCGATCGCGCCGCTCAAAGAAGCCCTCGCGGCGCTCGGGCCGAACGACGGCGCACTCAAGGCCACGACGCTGAGCGCGCTCTCTCGCGCGCTGATGTTTATCGGCGCGCCGGATGAAGCCTACCGCACCGCCGAACTCGCGCATGCGATGGCGCGGCGCGTCGGTGATGCGGCTGCGCTGGTGGAGGCGCTCACTCGCAGCCTCGTGTCCTATGAGCGGCCGGGCGATTTCGCGCAACGCTGTGCCAATACCGAGGAAGGCGTCGCGCTCGCGCGGCGCACGGGCAACCGGGAGTTCTTGCTCTACCTGGTTGCCTGGCAGGTCTACAACCTGGCCGAATCGGGCGATATGCTAGCTCGGGCGCAATCCCTTCAAGAGTTGGAGCGTTTGGTCGACGAGCAGCGCCAGCCTTTGTACCGATACGTCCTCGGCCGTTTCGAAGCCGTGCACGCCATGTTCGAGGGCCGCTTCAACGACGCCGAACGCATTGCCTCGCAAGCCTCAGTGTACGGAGTGAATTTCCCCGAACTCGGCTCTGCTGATGTGCATGCTGTGCAGATGCTGTCGCTGCGCAGAGAACAGGGCCGTCTCGCCGAAGTCGCGCCGGTGCTCGAACTCTTTGAACGCGACGCCCCACCCGGTTCGCGCTGGCGGCCGGGGCTGATGATCGTCTACAGCGAACTGGGTCAACACGACAAAGCGCGCGCGATCTACGAGAGTTTCGCGCGCGAGAACTTTGCATCAGTGGCGCACGACGCGCGTTGGATCATGACAATCGCCTATCTTGCCGAGATGTGCTGCCTGCTAGGCGATGCCGCTGGAGCTGCGCATCTCTACCGGGCCTTGCTGCCCTACGATGGGCGCAACCTGATCGTTGGGCACAAGGTCGTGACCTACGGTCCGGCGAGCCGCTACCTAGGCATGCTAGCCGCCGCGATGCAACGGTGGAAACAAGCCGAGGCGCATTTCACCGACGCCATTGCGATGAACGTGCGCCAAGGCTCGAAACCGTGGCTGGCGCACGCACAGTACCAGTTTGCCGTCATGCTCAACGCGCGCAGCGCGCCAGGCGACCGATCGCGCGCGCTTGAGTTGCTCGAACAAGCGTTAACAATCGCGACCGCGCTTGATATGCGCATGCTCGTTGCTCGCAGCGGTGCGCTGCGCGATAGCATCAAACCAGCGCGCTCGCGCGCTAAGTTCCCGGCCGGTTTGAGCCGCAGGGAAGTTCAAGTGCTCAAGCTGGTGGCTCAAGGCAAGGCAAATCAAGAGATCGCCGAGCGGCTTTTTATCAGCAAGAACACCGTCGCCAAGCAAGTGCGCAGCATTCTCACTAAGACCCACTGTGCGAACCGCACCGAGGCCGCGGCGTTTGCGCTCGAGAACAAAGCATTGTTCGGGGAGGCAATGAGTTCCTTCTGAAGCGTGCCTAAGTCGCTTCGTCGTTCCCCCGCTGGCGGGCCCACAATAGTTTGTCGTCAGAAATCGGTCACCGCTCTGCGGATGACGAATTCACTGGTTAGCCATTTTCACAACGATCAAGGTTGGTCATTTGTGACCATACCTCATTTCGGCGTTTTCCTCGTGCAAATGGTCACTTAGGGCGATGTGTGCGCTGTACGCGCCGCGTACTGTCTCGCTGTCCTTCACTGCAACGGAGAGCGAGTTATGTGCAACGTGCGGCGCGTTGTCCTACCCACTTTACTGTTGTCTCTTGCGGCGGCGATCGAGCTACCGCGTCCCGCGGCCGCTGACGACGACAACATCGCAGCAAGTGTCATGCAAGTCGGCGTGCGCCGCGCAAGCGGGCGGATGGCGATCGGCTCCGCCGTAGTCATCGCGCCTGGGCTACTGGTCACCGCATGCCACGGCACGCGCGGCGCGCAGTCCATCGTACTCATGCATGGCGGCAATGAGTTGTCCGTCAACGTCCAGCGTGAGGACGTGGAGCGCGATCTCTGTTTACTCTCCGCGCCATCGGTCCGTGGCCCGGTCGCTGCGCTTGGCGACAGCCATCAGTTGCAAGTGGGCGAGCAAGTTTTCGCGGTCGGTTTCAGTAACGGCTTGCGCGTGCGCCCTTCGGCGGGAGACGTCAAATCGCTGTACGGCTACGACGGCGCCCGCGTGATTCGCACATCGGCCGCGTTTACAACCGGCGCGAGCGGCGGCGGTCTGTTCGATCGGCAAGGACGTTTGGTCGGGATTCTGTCGTTCAAGTCGACAGCGGGAGAGGATCATCATTACGCCATGCCGGTAGCTTGGCTCACACGGCTGCAAAGCTCGCCAGCAAACGCCGGCACGCCCGCGTCCGAAGCGTTTTGGGAGCGTGCGGAGCATCTGCAACCAGTCTTCCTGCGCGCGGCATGGCTTGAAGGCACGCAGGCTTGGGCGGAACTGGCGGAACTCGCGGCGCTGTGGACTCAAGCCGAACCCAGCGAAATCGAGGCGTGGCTTGCGCTAGCACGTGCGCAGAGCAATTTGCGCCAGTGGAATCCCGCGCGCGAGGCGCTAGACCGCGCCGAGTCGTTGAATGCGCAGAATGCCGAAGTGCAAGCGCTACGCAGCGACAGCGCGTCTTGGGAAACAGGCGGCGCGTCTACGCAAACTGCTCGGGACGAATCTGCGAGTCCACCTCGATGATGACGTCCGCCGGAATACCGGCGCGTCGCGCCGCTTCGCGGATGGCCTCTGCGCTTAGCGCTTCGTAGAGGCAGTAGGTCTTGCGCTTGTCGGCGCTCAAGAACGAGTAGAGCCAATGCACGCCGACTTCGTCGTTGATGCGCGTGACTGCTTGCGCTGCTTCTTTGTTGACTTCCAGCTTCTCGGCGAAATTGCGTTCGATGATAAACATCGGCATGTGCTTGCCCTCCCCGACAAAGAAGCGATAAGCATACCTCGGCGCGGCAAAAAGCGCGAAAGTCCATGCAGCCGGTACTTTTGCGTGGTCAATGACGTGATACTGCGACTAGTTACATCCGTACAATAACATGCCAATTGATTGATAAGACCATACTATCCGAGTGAGCGCGTTTGGTCGCACCCACTAACGCCCGATCACGTCGCCGAATATCTCCAATCGCGTCCCGTTGAA
>CAZAWU010000237.1:0-5719 GCA_964488915.1 uncultured Burkholderiales bacterium | reverse complement strand
TTCGCCACGGAGCCAGA
Source organism: uncultured Burkholderiales bacterium (assembly GCA_964488915.1). Lineage (GTDB taxonomy): Bacteria > Pseudomonadota > Gammaproteobacteria > Burkholderiales > JALYOK01 > CADEHE01. The sequence continues at coordinate 5,702 of CAZAWU010000237.1, read as the reverse complement.
AATTATCCCTTTTTGGTGTGTTTCTTGTCAAACAGCAGGAAACCACAGCGTAGAAAATTCAAACGCCAGACCCTCGTTCCTGCTAGCGGAACTGACTCGGCGACAAGCGTCTCATACCGTAAGCGGCTGCACTTCGCGCCAGATCGTCTTCGCCGTTTCTAGCTCAGCCACTCGCAGATCATAGATCGCTTGGAGATTGAGCCAGGTTTAAGCATCACCGCCGAAGCAACGCGTCAGCCGCAGGGCGGTGTCGGCGCTCACGCCTCGGCGCTCTAAAACGATGTCGTTGATGCGCGAGGGCGGTACGTTCAAGCGCTTGGCCAGCGCGTTCACGCTCATTCCCAACGGCTTCAAATAGTCCTCGCGCAGTATTTCGCCGGGATGAACCGGCCGTATTCCGCTCTTAAACACGCTGCTTCTCTCCAACACAATCACTCAGCGATAGTCGACGATTTCGACGTCCTTCGCACCCTCGTTCGTCCAAACGAAACACAGGCGCCACTGATCTGCCTCCTCCATCCGTCTAGCTGCCTTGTTGAAGTGTGATACAGATTTCTGTATCATGGCACTAATGAAAACGACACTTAACCTCAACGACGACCTGGTCGCCCAGGCAAAAGCCGTGGCTACAAAGGAGCGCACCTCTTTGACGAAGATGATCGAGGAAGGGCTGACGCTGCGCTTGCGCCGTCGCAGAACCCGCCCCGCCCGCAAGCTTAAGGACTTACCGGTCTCATCCAAGCGCGGCGGCTTGCGTCCTGGAATCGATGCCACGAGCAATCAATCGCTCTTTGACGCGGCTGATGCATGACGCCTGACGTTAACTTGCTCGTCGCCGCTTTTCGCGGCGATCATTCTCATCACTGCATTGCGCGCGCTTGGCTCACGCAAGCAAGAGAAGCTTGCGCGGAAGGGCGCCACTCACTGGTCTTGCTGCCGATGGTGGTGACAGGTTTCCTGAGACTTGTCACGAGCAATCGCGTTTTCACTAATCCAGACACGATCGCAGATGCGATAGGTTTTTTAGATGTGGTTGTTGACGCGCCGGGCGTGGAGTTGGGCCTGTGTGCCACGGAATGGCCGGTCTTGCGCACAACTCTGCTTCGGCTTGGCCTCAAGGGCAACCTCGTCACTGATGCGTGGATCGCTTCCGCGGTTGAAGCACTCTCAGAGCATCTCGTGACTTTCGATCGTGATTTCGCCCGGCTACTTCCGGCGCGCGACGTAGCAGTACTTGAGCTGTGACGCGACACGCTAATTAGCGAAGATACGAGTAGCTGATCATGTCGAGTCCGCCCCTAAGAATCCCAACGCACATCGATACAGATTTCTGGATTTGCGATACAGATTTCTGATGTCAGCCACCCTGCCACCCCGCGTTTACTGGGATATTGTCTTCTAAGTGGTTGATTTTGGAGGCGGGAGTCGGAATCGAACCGGCGTCCACGGCTTTGCAGGCCGCTGCATAACCACTCTGCCATCCCGCCGGATGGGCTGTAGCCTTGCGCTACATCTGCTGAAGACAACTGGGCACTGGAGATTGAGTCTCAAACAACTTCTAACGAGGAATGCCTCTCCGTTCTGTGACCGCTTTCGCCGGGATTATAACCGAAAGCAAACCGGAGGTGGCTCTCGTTGGCTTCTGCACGCTCAACACAGGATGTCGCTGCTCATTTGACCTAAATCGGCCGTTGACCGCTGCAAACACAACTAGACGGATTCGCCTTGCTTCCTAGCCATCGCATCGAGAAAAACGCTGACTTCGCGATAACGCGCAAACATTGCACCATACCGCTCCCACGCTGATGTATCCGGCAGCGTGGTTGTGTCTTCATTTGCGCAAACGCTAGCCGCCTCTTGGAGGCTGCTGAAGAACCCCGCCGTCGTGGCTGCGAGCAGACAAGCGCCGAAAGCTGAGTCGCCATGGCGAATGGTGCGCGTCGGCATGCCCAGCACATCGGTGATAATCTGTGACCAAAGCGCGCTCTTCACTACGCCGCCGCTCATGACGGCGGAGTTCATATCAAGCCCGTTGCGGCGAAACATCTCTAGCCCATCGCGCAGCGAGTAGGCGACCCCTTCCATGACTGCGCGAACGAAATGCGGCCAGCCGTGGCGCTGATCGATGCCGGTGAAGCTGCCACGCAGCGCAGGGTTCCAGTAGGGCGCGCGCTCGCCCTGTAGGTAGGGATGGAACATGAGACCGTCAGCGCCTGCTTGTGCTTGCGCGGCGAGTCGGTCGAGTTCCGCGTAGGTGAGTTCGGGTGCGTCCACCGGACGCATCGACACGCACAAATCGCGTATCCACTTGAGCGAAGTGGCGCAAGAATTCGTGGCGGCTTGTTTGTAGTAGAAACCATCGATGACGTGCGGATAGGTGATGATGCCGGAGTTGAACGACGCCGCCGGCGTCACCAGCTGAATTCCCCCAGCGCTGCCCACCCTCACCATGCCGCCGTCCGCGGGCGTGAGCAGGCCGCAGCCCACCATCTCGGCAGCGGAATCGAGCATGCCGGCGATGACCGGTACCCGCTGCGGCAACGCGAAAGCGCTCGCTGCTTCGGCGCTGACTTCGCCGATGATCTCGGCCTGGTGCGCGAGCGGGGGAAACGCCGCGTCCGGCAAGGCGCTAATCGCTTTGATTTCCGGCGACCACTTTTTAGCTCGCGCGTCGAACATGAGTGTCGCGGCGGCGCTGCCGTGGTCCATGCGCGCTTGTCCCGTAAGACGGAACAGCAAGTAGTCCTTCGAACTCAGCAAGCGTCGCACGCGCGTCAGCACTGCTGGTTCATGCCGCCACACCCAGAGCAGTTGCGGTAGCGTCCAAGTGCAGCCGGCTTCGTTGAGCGTGATGTTTTCCAGTTGCGGGCTGTGCCGCGCTTTCAGTTCGGCGACTTCGGCGCTGCTGCGCTGATCGCTCCAAAGTATCGCGGGACGAATGACGCGACTCGCCGCGTCGAGCAGCACCGGCAGATGCGCCGCCGAGCACGTGCCGATCGCGGCGAGCTGCTCGAACGCGTGCGGCACTTGCGCGCGCAGATCGCGCACGGCTGCGCGCAGCGCGTCAATCCAATCTTCGGGATTCTGTTCTGCCCAGCCGGGCTGCGGGCATTGTGTCGGATAGTCGTGCGTGACGGAGGCGAGCACTTCGCCACGTTTACCCATCAACACGCACTTGAGGCTGCTGGTGCCTAGATCCATTCCCAGCACGCAGTGGCTAGCCTCCGTTTTGGCCATACTATGATAAGGATATCATACTAAATCAAGTGGATTCTAACTCAAGACAATATGCTCCGGCCGGTATAAGCCCGCAGAGGCTCAACCGCCGCGAATCGCCGGAATGAAATGCACCTCGCTATCGGGTCGCACCGGCTCGAACCACGCATCTTGGAAAATCTCCCCATCGATGGCGATGGCGTAGCCTTCATCAAGATGCGGCGCGAGCGCCGGGAACTGCTCGCCCAGCGCTCGCACGAGTTGGCGTATGTCGCGCGCTTCTATTTGAACTTCAGCAGCGCCGCCGGCAAGCCGTTTCAGCGTGCCGCTCAAAATGACGCGCGCCAATTGGGCTCCGCAAAACTATGCGCCTTTACCTTTGCTCTCCATCGCCTTCAATACCCGCGGCGGCGACATCGGCAACTCGGTGAAGCGAATGCCAGTAGCGTTGCTCACCGCGTTGGACACCGCCGCCATCGGCGGCACGATCGGCGTTTCGCCCACGCCGCGCACGCCGTAGGGGTGGCGCGGGTTCGGCACTTCGACGATGACGGTGTCGATCATCGGCACGTCCGAACAAACCGGAATCCGATAATCGAGGAAACCCGGGTTTTGCAACTTGCCGTCGGCGCCGTAGATGTACTCCTCATTCAACGCCCAGCCGATGCCTTGCACCGCGCCGCCTTGCATTTGCCCTTCGACGTAGCTTGGGTGGATCGCGCGGCCGGCGTCTTGAATCGCGGTGTAGCGCAGCACGGTGGTCTTGCCGGTTTCCGGATCGACTTCCACGTCAACCATGTGCGTGGCGAGGCTCGGTCCCGCGCCTTGCGCATTGATCGCGGCGTTGCCGACGATCGGCCCGCCCGTCTTGCCCATGGTCTTGGCGAGATCGGCGAGCGAGAGCGGCTTCTTCGAAGGATCACGCACGGCGTGCGCACTGCCGCTTTGCCATGCCACGTCTTTGACGTCCATCTCCCAGATCTTCGCGGCGCGTTCGCGCAACTGACCGATCATGTCGCGCGCGGCTTCGATCACCGCCATGCCGCTTGAGAAAGTGACGCGGCTGCCGCCGGTCAAGAAGGTGAAGCCGAGCGCGCTGGTGTCGCCGATGATCGGGCGCACGTGCTCCAACTCGATACCCAACTCTTCCGCAGCCATCATGGCGAGCGATGCGCGCGAGCCGCCGATATCGGGCGTGCCGGCCACCAGTGTCACGCTGCCGTCTTCACCGAGATTCAATTCCGCGCAAGTTTCACCGCCGATGTTGAACCAGAAACCGGAAGCGATGCCGCGACCTTGATTCGCTTTCAGCGGCGCTTTGTAGTGGGGGTGCGCACGCGCGGCTTCCAGTGTTTGCACCAAACCGATGGGGCCGAACTTTGGACCATACGCCGCTTTAGTGCCTTCTTTGGCGGCGTTCTTAAGACGCAATTCGATCGGGTCGATATTCAACTTCTGCGCCAGTTCGTCGACCACCGATTCGACGCCGTACTCCGAAATGGGTCCGCCCGGCGCGCGATACGCCGCGACCTTCGGGCGGTTGGTGACGACGTCGAAACCAACCACCTTGACGTTTTCGAGATCGTACGGCGCGAAGGCGCACATGCAGCCCGGCTGAATCGGCGAGCCTTGGAACGCGCCGGCTTGATATTTGAGCACCGCTTCGGCGGCGGTGATCTTGCCATCGCGCGTAGCGCCCATCTTCACCCACACTTTGGCGCCGGAGGTCGGGCCGCTGGCTTGAAACACCTCGACGCGCGACATCACCATCTTGACCGGCTGGCAGGCCTTGCGCGAGAGCGCGAGCGCCAGCGGCTCGACGTAGACCACCGTCTTGCCGCCGAAACCGCCGCCGATCTCGGAAGCGGTCACGCGCAGTTGCGAGACTTCCATGCCGAGCAGCTTGGCGCAGAAACTGCGCACGATGAATTGTCCCTGCGTGGTGCACCACAATTCCGCTTGTCCGTCCTCGGAGACGCTTGCCACACAGCTATGCGGCTCGATATAGCCTTGGTGCACCGGTTGCGTGTTGAACTCGCGTTCGACCACGACCTCCGCTTTGGCAAAGCCCGCCGCGATATCGCCCAGCGCGAACTCGACGCGCTTGGCAACGTTCGACGGCTTCGCCGGACGCGGCTCGACGTTGAGGGTGTACATGTCGTCGTGCAGAAGCGGCGCATCGGCTTCCATCGCCTTCGCCACATCGAGCACGTGCGGCAGCACTTCGTAATCGACTTGGATCAACTTCAGCGCCTTGTTGGCGATGGCTTCGCTGGTCGCCGCCACCGCCGCCACAGCATGGCCTTCGTACAGCACCTTTTCGCGCGCCATGACGTTGCGCGTCATGTCTTTGAAGTTCACCATCATTTCGCCCGCCGGAATGAACTCCGAGGGAAGATCGCCGAAGTCCGCCGAAGTAATCACCGCTTTCACGCCGGGCAGCGCGCGCGCTTTGGAGGTGTCGATCGACTTGATGCGCGCGTGCG
>CAZAWU010000236.1:0-5772 GCA_964488915.1 uncultured Burkholderiales bacterium | reverse complement strand
CCGAAGGTATGACCGAGGTTAAGCAGCGCGCGCTCACCTTCTTCGCGCTCGTCCGCAGCGACCACTTCAGCCTTGTTCTCGCAGGAGCGTTTGACGGCGTAAGCAAGCGCATGCGCGTCGCGTGCTAGCAGATTCTCGATGTTGCCTTCCAGCCACTCAAAAAACGGCAGATCGCGAATGAGTCCGTACTTGATGACTTCCGCCAATCCGGCGGAGAGCTCACGGTCTGGGAGCGTGTCCAGCGTGGCGGTATCGGCGATCACCGCTTTGGGCTGATAGAACGCGCCGATCATGTTCTTGCCGAGCGGGTGGTTGATGCCCGTCTTGCCGCCCACCGAAGAATCGACTTGCGCGAGCAATGTGGTCGGCACTTGAATGAAAGGCACCCCGCGCAGATAGCTGGCCGCGGCAAAGCCTGCGAGATCCCCGACGACTCCCCCGCCCAGCGCAATGATGGTGGTCTTGCGCTCGCAACGATGCGAGAGCAAAGCGTCGAAAATAGTGTTCAGCGTTTGCCAGTTTTTGTGCTTCTCACCGTCGGGCACGACGATGCGAACTACTTCGACGCCTGCGGCGTGCAGGGCGGCGCCGAGTTTGTCCAAGTACAAAGGCGCGATCGTGTTGTTGGTGACGATGGCGACTTTCTTTTGCGCCAAGTGCGGCACGTAGAGCTTGGGGTCCGCCAACAAGTCCGCGCCGACATAGATCGGGTAGCTGCGCTCGGCCAACGCGACAGTTAGCGTTTCCATGGTCAGCTCGATGCGGCAGAAGCCTGCTGCTCGAACTGGCTGAGTTCGCGTTCGAGCACCGTCGCCAAGCGCGCGATGCTTTGACTGCCGGTGTCGACGATCAAATGAGCGCTTTCGCGGTAAAGTGGGTCGCGCTCCTGGTACAGGCGCTGCAAAGTACCGAGCGGATCGCCGTTTTGCAGCAAGGGGCGATTCTTGTCGTGCTTGGTGCGGCGCCAGAGCTCTTCCGGAGCCGCACGCAAATAGACCACCGTACCGGAGCTCCGTAGCGCGTTGCGGTTCACGGGATTGAGTACCGCTCCGCCGCCGGTGGCCAACACGATCTCTTGTCTTGCGCAAAGTTCGGTGAGGATAGCCGCTTCGCGCGCGCGGAAACCCGCTTCACCTTCTACTTCGAAAATTACTGGAATCTTCACGCCGGTGCGCTCGACTAGAACGTGATCGGCGTCTACGAAAGTCTTGTTGAGGCGCTTGGCGAGGACTTTGCCGACGCTGGTTTTCCCCGCGCCCATAAGTCCGACCAAATAGATGTTGCTCAGGGAGGGCATCGTGCGATTGTAGCGGAAAGCTCAAAACGAAAAACGGCGCAGAGAATGTTCTCTGCGCCGTTGTCTTACGGGATTCGGTTTAAATCTGCCGGGTGTATAGCCTGAAGAATACCGCCAAATCTGATTCGAAGAGCATTACTACTTATCGTATGCTGACTGCTTCCTTCATGACTTTTGGTGTGATGAAGATCAACAGCTCGGTCTTGTCGTCTTGTTTGCGCTTGTTGCGGAACAAGTTTCCTAGATAGGGAATGTCACCCAACACCGGGACCTTGTTCACGTCATCGCGCGAGATCTGCTCATAGATACCACCCAACACCGCCGTTTCACCGTCGTCCATGAGAATCTGCGTGATCACTTTTTTGGTGTCGATCGAGGGAACGCCCGCGAAGACCTGGCCGACGGAGTCTTTCTTGACTTCCAAATCCAAGATGACTTTGCCGTCCGGTGTGATTTGCGGGGTCACCGCCAAGCTCAGCACGGCCGGTTTGAAAGAAACGCTGGTCGCGCCTGAACTAGACGCTTCCAAATAGGGAATCTCGGTGCCTTGTTCGATCGTGGCTTTCTGCTTGTCGGCGGTGATCACACGGGGACTCGAAACCACCTTGCCGCGTCCATCGGCTTCCAAAGCCGACAGCTCGATATTCACCAAATTGCCGCTGCCCAAGTTGAGGAAGCTCAGTGCGATGCTTCCGGCCGGGTTGGCGACGGGTAGATTGACGTTGAAATCGTTTGGTATGCCCACAGCGCCGGACGTCGAGGGAGTTTGCGGCGGCACGCCAAACCCGGCGATGGTAGGCGTGTTAGTCGCGCTTCCTGCGACGCCGATGCCGGTATTATCGATTTTGTGACTGCTCTGGTTGCCGAAGCGTACGCCCAACTGGCGGCTGAACTTATCATCGGCGATGACGATGCGTGCTTCAATCATGACTTGGCGCAGCGGCGTATCGACTCTGGCGATGATGCGGCGCACCTCTTCCAAGCGCGACGGGATGTCTTGAATGAACAGCGTATTCGTGCGTTCATCGATTACCGCGCTGCCGCGTTTGGAGAGAATCTTCTGTTTCTCATCCGACAAGATGTTCTTGAATGCTTCGGCTTTGTGGTAGCTGAGGGTGAAAGTCTCGGTCTGCAACTGCTCCAATTCCTGGATCTGCTGCGTCGCCTCCAAAGCAAGTTTCTCTTTCGCGGCAAGCTCTTCTGAGGGTGCGACTAGAATTACGTTGCCGTTCTTGCGCTTGCTGAGATTCTTGCTCTGCAAAATGATGTCGAGCGCTTGATCCCACGGGACATCCTTGAGGCGCAGCGTGATGTTGCCGGCTACGGTGTCGCTGGCGATGATGTTGAAGCCGGTGAAGTCCGCAATGACCTGCAATACGGAGCGGATTTCCACGTTTTGAAAGTTAAGCGAAAGCTTCTCGCCGGCATAGCCGGGGCGCGAACTCTGCACCAGCTTGTTCGGGTCTTCGACGACCTTTTTGACTTCCAAGATGAACTGGTTGTCGGTCTGATATGCCGAGTGCTCCCACATTCCTTGGGGCTCGATCACCATGCGCACGTTGCTGCCGCGCGCTGAAGTTTCGACGTTGCGCACCGGTGTGCCGAAGTCGGTTACGTCGAGCCGGCGCTCGAGGTTTTCCGGCAGCGCAGCATTCAAGATGTCTACCACCAAGTTGCGCCCCTGGCGGCGAATGTCGATACCGGCGTTGGCGTCCGACAGGTCTACGACCACGCGCCCTTCGCCGTTTGGCCCGCGGCGGAAGTCGATGTCCTTTACCGAGTGCTTGCGATCGGCGGCTTTCGCCACGCTGAACTGGGGCGACACATTGGTTGGGCCCGTGCCGGCGCTCACGCTGCTTTGAAGGGTGACCAGCAGCGTCTTGCCATCCAGCTTAGTTTCGTAGCCCGCCGCTTTGTTGAGGTTTAGCACCATGCGCGTGCGTGGCCCCGACTGGACGACGTTAATGTTGCGCAGTTCGGCCTCTCCGACTTCGATATTGTTCTTGCCCAGCGCATTGCCGGTATCGAGAAAATCCAGTGCGATTCGAGGGGGATTGCTGACCGTGAACCCCGCTGGCGCCGCCGCTAACTGCTCCTTGAAGCCCATACGCAAGACCAGGCGTCCGCCCGGCAAGGTCGAGAAAGAGATGCTCTGCAACTCGTTCTTCGGAGCGGGCGGCGTGGACTGGGCAAGCGCAACCAGCGCCATACTGAGCGCGGCCACAAGCGCGCCGACGTACTTTGCTACCGACAACTGTTTGAGCAACTTCATTTCCGGTTCCCTTGTAGATCAGCCTCGTCGGCTAGGTGGAGTACGCTTTCTCGAATGGTCCAGTCGCCTTCAGTATCTTGCACGCGCTCTTTGATCTTGACTTCAGCTTCAGAGATACCGATGACCTCGCCGTAGTCTTGGCCCATGAAATTACCGACTTGTATCCGATGCAGCACGCCTTCGGCACGGATGAGAGCGTGCGGCACGTTGCGCTGCTGCAAAAGCCCCACGAACTTGAGGGTATCAAGCGGGTAGGCTTCCAGCGCTTCTTTGCGGCGCTCCGCGTCGGGCGCGAGTTCGACATTTTTGGCCGTGGGCTCTTTCAGGCTGCGCGGTCGAAATGGATCTGGCAGGTCGTACCCGGTGTACTCGAACGGCTCGTAGGCACGCGCCAGCGGTAGCGGTTCGATCTTCGGCACGATGGTTTGATCGGACTGCTTCATGAAATCCTGAATGTCGCCATGCTCCGCCTGGCACGCGGCCAGCAGCATGGGCATCAGCAAAGCCGAAAGCCGTTTCATTTCGCTTGCTCCTTGGCTTTCTTCTCTCTCGCCGCTCTTTGCTGCGCGGCCACTTCCTCTTCGTCCAGATACCGGAACGTCTTCGCAGTAGCTTCCATGGCGAGCGTGCTCTTATCCGAGGTCACTTTCAGATCGGATAGCAGGACGATGCGCGAAAGGCGGCCAACATCGCTGGCAAATGAGCCGATATCGTGGTAGTTGCCGGTGACCTTGAGTGTGACCGGCAACTCCGCATAAAACTCGGTCACCGTCTCCTGGGTAGCAGGCTTGAATAGCTCAAACTGCAGGCCACGTCCCAAGCCAGCGCGGTTGATGTCAGTGAGCAGAGCGGTCATTTCTTGCCGGTTCGGCAGCTGTTTGAGTAGAGCGCCGAATTCACGGTTGATGTCGGCAAGCTGGCGCTTGTACGGCTCCAAGTTAACCGCCATCGCTTTGGTCTTGAGATACTTGTCGCGCAGCTCCAGTTCCTGTGCCCGATGACGGTCGAGCTCCTCCCAAAGACCGCGCCAATCCAGCACGAAAGCGGCGGCAAGGATGAGAATGGCGAGTAAAATCATCGCGCCGATCTTCGCGGGGATCGGCCAAGTTCCGACGTTACCGAAATTTAGCTGCTTGAGCTCTTCTAAGGTCATGACGTTTTCGCTCCCGCAACGGCAGCTGGCTTTTTGCCCGGCTCCTCAGTTTTTTCGCGCTCGAGCTTAACCACTAAATTGAACTCGTTCGCGCGCGCCTTATCAACCGTGACCGCCTTGATTTCCACCAGCTGCGAACCTTCGAGCCAACGCGACTGGTCGAATGCGTTCATCAACGTCGAAACGCGTGCGTGCGATTGCGCATAGCCACTGACCTCGATACGGTCGCCGTTTTGCTTGATCTCCTTGAGGTAAACGCCGTCCGGCAGCAAGCGCAGCATCTGGTCGAGGATATGCACCGCATCGGCGCGATTGGCTTGCAGCGATTCGACCACTTTCTTGCGCTCCAGCAGCGCTTGCGTTTGCTCCTTGATCGTACTGATCTCCACGATTTGGGCTTCCAGCTTCTTGATCTCGCTCTCGAGCATGGCGTTGCGACTCTCCTGGTGGCTCACACGTGCCGCGAGGGCAGCGTGCACTAAGAAAGCGAGTCCCGCCGCGGCTACAGCGGCGAAACCAAACAACATGAGCGTTTGCCGCTTGCGTTGAGCCCGAAGCTCTTCGCGGTAAGGCAGCAGATTCAGCCGGATCATGCCGCAAACCTCCGCATCGCCAGTCCGCACGCAACGAGCAGCGAGGGCGCGTCGGCGTGCAGTTGGCGCGTCTTGATGTTGCTCGACTGCGCCATCTTCAAGAAGGGATTGGCGGTAACCACATTTACGCGCGTGCGCGATGCGATCGCCTCGTCCAAGCCGGGCAGTGTTGCGCAGCCGCCCGCGAGCACGATGTGGTCGACCTTGTTGTACTGGGTCGAGGTGAAGAAGAATTGCAGCGCGCGCGCAATCTCCAGCGCGAGGTTCTCGACGAAAGGCTGCAGCACATCCTGCGCATAATTCTCCGGCAGACCGCCATTTCGCTTCGCTGCTTCGGCTTCTTCTTGCGAGATATTGAAATGCCGTTGGATGTCTTGCGTGAGCTGACTGCCGCCGACTTGCTGTTCCCGAGTGTAAACGACTTGTCCATTCGTCAACATCGCGACGCGCATGATGC
>CAZAWU010000235.1:4414-5778 GCA_964488915.1 uncultured Burkholderiales bacterium | reverse complement strand
ATCTCGGGCGTGATGATGGGCACCGAGCAGTTGAACCTGATCATCCACAACACGTTCTACGTGCCGGGACACTTCCACGCAACCGTCGTGGTAGGCACCACGCTGGCGTTCATGTCGTTAACCTACTTCTTGATTCCGACGCTGTTCCGCCGCGAACTGATGTTCCCCGGGATGGCGAAGTGGCAGCCGTACTTATTCGGCATCGGCATGAGCGTGTTCGCTCTCTTCATGATGGGCGCCGGTACGCTGGGGGTGCCGCGTCGCCACTGGGACATGACCATGGCGGGTAACGCCTTGCCGCATGAGTTTCCCGGCACTGCCTATCTGATGGTGGGGCTGATGGCGATCGCCGGGATCGCAGCCGTGATTGGCGGCGCTATGTACTTGCTTATCACGGTAGGATCGGTGTTCTTCGGTAAGCGCCTCGATACGCCGGAGTTCAAACACGTGCGCGCGATCGAAGGTGTGGCGCGCCCCGCCTCGCAACCTGTCGCGGCGACGCTCACGGGGCACGGCAGCATCGGCGTAGCCGGTTTCGTGGCGCCGGGGACGTTTACGCTCGCGCTGGTATTCCTCGTGGCGTTCATCTTGTACTACTTCGTCAACTGGAAGTACCTGTCGACGGTTTGGCCGTTGAGCTAGCGCGAGGACGCTATGAATAACCGCTCGATTACCGGATTAGGGTTGGCCCGCGCCGCTACGGCCGTGCACATCGCCGGCAAGCTGCGCTTGTTCTTCGACCTGTTCAAGCTGCGCATCGGCTTGGTCATCGGCGTGACGGCGCTCGCAGGGATAGCCGTTACGCCGGGGCCGGAGTTGGCGTGGTGGCGCTCCGCTATCCTCGGGCTGGCCGTGGTTTTCGCCTCCGCGAGCGCGGGGGCGTTTAATCAGTACTACGAACGCCACATCGATGCGCAGATGGCGCGAACGCACGCACGCCCGTTCGTGCGCGGCACGCTGCAGGCGAGCCGCGCCTGGCTCTGGTTGATGGCGGCGATGACGGTGCTGGCCGTGGCCGCGGCTACCTGGGCGACCAACGCGCTGGCGGCGCTGTACGTGTTCCTCGGCGCGTTTGTCTACGCGATCGTCTACACCGTTTGGCTCAAGCGCCGCTCGTGGCTCAACATCGTCGTAGGCGGGCTCGCAGGCAGTTTCGCGGTGTTGGCGGGCGCGGCCGCAGTGGCGCCGCAGCATATCTCGGTGGTACCGTGGTTGTTCGCGCTGGTGTTGTTCCTGTGGACGCCGCCGCACTTCTGGAGCTTGTCGATCGCTTACTGCGACGATTACAGGGCGGCGGGTGTGCCGATGCTGCCTGCAGTCGTCGGCAACGCGCGCGCAGCTTGGGTCGTGCTGCTGCACACCGT
>CAZAWU010000235.1:0-4314 GCA_964488915.1 uncultured Burkholderiales bacterium | reverse complement strand
CCAGCATCGACCTGCAGACCGCGCTGCGCGCAAGTCAAGGTGCGGTCGGCAAGAGCATCGGCGACTACGTGTTGTTTGACCGGGATGGCAAGCCGGTGCATCTGTCGCGGTATCGCGGCAAACCACTGTTGGTGAACTTCGTGTACACCGGCTGTTCGCAAGTGTGCCCAGCCAGTGTGCGCTTCTTGGGCAGAGCGGTGCGAGACGCCCAGGCGACGCTGGGAACCGCCAAGTTCCAGATCGTCACCATCGGTTTCAACTTGCCGTACGACACGCCGAGCGCCATGCGCGAATTCGCGCGGCGCCACGCGGTGGACGTCGCTGGATGGGAGTTCCTCTCGCCTAGCGCCGAAAGTCTGCCGCAATTGTTGAACGAATTCGGCTTCTCGTTCACCGCAACCGCGACCGGCTTCGATCATTTAACCCAGATCACTATTGTCGATGCCGAGGGCAAAGTGTTCCGCCAGATCTATGGCGACGAGTTCGAACTGCCGATGCTGATCGCGCCGCTGAAGGAACTCATTCTCGGTACCCCGGCGCCGAGCTACGATTTGGCTGCGATCATCGAGAAAGTGCGTCTGCTATGCACCGTGTACGACCCGCGCTCGGGTCGCTACCGCTTGAACTACGGGGTGTTCATCGAAATTCTCACCGGCCTCTCGGTGTTGGGCACGCTGTCCTACATATTGCTCGCAGCCTGGCGCCGTAACCGCCGGCTGCGCGGCGCCTGAGCTCTTTCGCCGCCGCATCCCAGCGGTATCAGGCGAGGCGGGCCACGCCTGCCTGCGCAAGTTGATCCATATCAAGGCCGGCGAATGTGCGGCCCTGTTACCTTCATCGTCATGAAGTGTCATTGTGCAGAGTGGCGGGGATGCTGAGGCTGGTCCAACGAGCGGGACAACAAGCGTTCCTTAAGCTCGAACATGTTTTCAATCTCGTGTTCGGCGATAAGGTCAACCCGATGTACTTCCTGGGGGCGAGCGCTTATTTCCTGTTGTGGATTGCGGTCGCCAGCGGGCTGTATGCGTACGCGTTCTTCGAGACCAGCGTATCCGGCGCGCACGCGTCGGTGGAGCGCCTGACGCACGCGCAATGGTATGTCGGCGGCGTCATGCGCAGCCTGCACCGCTACGCGTCGGACGGCATGGTGCTGGCGATGCTCTTGCACCTGACGCGGCACTTCGTTTTCGATCACTATCGCAGCTTCCGCTGGTTTTCGTGGGTGACCGGCATCGTATTGCTCTGGCTGGTCTACGCGACCGGCATCAACGGCTACATGCTGCCATGGGACCGGCTGGCGCAGTTCGTCGTCGTGGCCAGCTCCGAGTGGTTCGACGCGCTGCCGATGTTCAATGGCAGGCTCATGCGAAACTTCATCTTTGAGGAGGCGGTCAACGACCGGTTATTCTCCTTGCTGTCGTTCTTGCATATCGGGCTGCCGCTCGGTGTATTAGCGCTATTGTGGATCCACACTCAGCGCGCGCCTGGCGCCAAGACCATTCCGCCGCGCCCGCTCGCTATTGGGTTGTTGGCGGCACTGCTGCTGTTATCGATCGTCAAACCGGCGGTCAGCCAAGCCCCGGCCGACTTGTCGACCGCGCCTACCACGATTGCCTTCGATTGGTTTTACTTGCCGGTGCTGCCACTGATCTATCGCTGGTCGCCCTCGGCAGTGTGGTGGCTGGTGGGCGGGGCGACGCTGCTGTTTCTGCTGTTGCCGTGGTTGCCGCCCAAGCGGCAGCGGGGCGCGAAGCTATTTCACGTGATGGCACATCCGGATAACCGCATCATCGGCGTGCGTGCGGGAGAGACGCTGCTCGAGGTCGGATTGCGCGAAGGTTTGGCCATGCCATATGACTGCCGCAACGGCGGTTGCGGCGTTTGCAAAGGTTCGATTCTCTACGGCGAGATCGACTACGGGGTCTATCAAGCGTCGGCGCTCAGCGCGGAAGAAAAGCGTGCCGGCAAGGCGCTGTACTGCTGTACCACAGCGTTGAGCGATCTCGAGATCGAGTACGTTCCGACTAAGGCGCCCGGCGGCTTTGCCGCGGCCTCTTACGTAGCCCGGGTCGCGCGCATGCGCAAACTCGCCGATGATGTCATGCAAATCGACCTCAAGCTCGAATCAAGCGAGAAGCTCGATTTCTATCCGGGCCAGTACATCAACATCCTACTGGACAACGGTGAGAAGCGCAGTTTCTCCTTCGCCACCGCACCCGGACAGTTCGATCACATCGAACTGCAAATTCGACTCATTGCCGGCGGTAAGTTCACCACGCATGTGTTCACGCACATGAAGGAGGGCGATCTCGTCCGCTTCGAAGGTCCGCTCGGCTCGTTTTTCCTGCGCGAAGACAGCCGCAAGCCGATCATCTTCGTTGCCGGCGCAACCGGCTTCGCGCCGGTGAAGAGTATGGTCGAACACGCATTCGCTACCGCCATGAAACGCCAGATCGTGCTCTATTGGGGTGTGCGCTCGCGCAAGGATCTTTATCACGGCGACTTAGCGCAGCAATGGGCGCGCGAGCACAGCAACTTCAGGTTCGTTCCGGTATTGTCGGAAGCGCTGCCCGGGGATGATTGGACCGGGCGTACGGGCCTGGTGCACGAAGCCATCGTGCAGGACTTTCCGGATCTAAGCGGTTACCAAATCTACGCTTGCGGCTCAGTGAAAATGGTCGAAGCGGCGCACCCGGCGTTTCTGGCCAAGGGCTTGTCGCAGGACGACTGCTTTTCCGACGCCTTCCGGCTGGCGCCGCACGCACCGCTGAGCGCCGGCGAGGCGGATATGGTCAAGCTTGGAGGCACGGCGTGAACAGCCTGTTGCGCTATGCGGTTCAAGCCGTGCTGTACGGCGCATTCATCGCCTTCGTCGGCTATTTCTCCACCTCGCCGGCGTACACCCACCTCGCGGCGGATCAGGCGCTGCTCAAGCTGAGTTTCACCCACGGCGCGCAGCCTAAGCATCCCTGCCGGCAGCGCAACGCCGAGGAACTTGCCAAACTTCCGCCCAACATGCGAGCCCCCCTCGACTGTCCGCGCGAACGCGCACCGGTCATCGTCGAGTTGGACTTGGACAATAAGCGAGCATTGCGCCTGGTCGTACCGCCGGCCGGTCTGGCGAAGGATGGGCCTGCCACGCTCTACCGGCGCATCGGCGTCAGCGCTGGGCGCCACCGGGTGGTTGCGCGCTTGAGCGATCAACCCTCGGGCGCGTTCAACTACACGCATGAGACCGAGGTCGAACTCAAGGCGGGACGGGTTCTGGTGATCGACTTCGTGCCGGCCGAGGGCGGGTTCGTAGTCAGAGGCTGAGTGAAGACGGCTGCGTCTTCCTATCCGGCCATGCGTGCCTCAGTTTCGCGCCTCGACTCAGGGAAGGCAGATCTAAGCAGCGTGCCTTCCCATGTGCCGTCGCGAGCGGTGCGTGTGTTGCAGCGCATCGAGTCTTGGTTCGATGCCGCGTTCGGAAGCGACAATCCACTGCGCCACCTTGGCGCGTTGTCTTTCTTCTTCTTCTGGATCGTCGCCGCGAGCGGTCTGTACGTCTACGCGGTGTTCGACACCAGCGTCGATGGTGCCTACGACTCGGTCGAGCGGCTAAGCAATCAATGGTATCTCGGCGGCGTGATGCGCAGCCTGCATCGATACGCCTCCGATGCGTTTGCCGTGACGGTCATACTGCATTTGGGCAAGGAGTTCATCCAGGGACACTTCCGCGGCTTTCGCTGGTTCTCGTGGATCACCGGTGTACCGCTGCTTTGGTTGATGTATGCCTCCGGTATCGGCGGCTATTGGCTCGTGTGGGACGAACTCGCGCAGTTCTCGCTGACGGCGACGATGGAGTGGCTTGATTGGTTGCCGCTGTTTGCGCAACCGCTCGTGCGCAATTTCCTCAGCGCGCAGCAGCTAAACGACCGCTTCTTTTCGCTGCTGATCTTTCTGCACATCGGCATTCCGTTGGTGCTGCTGCTGGGCATGTGGTTGCACATCCAGCGCCTGAGTTACGCCGGGACTACGGTGCCGAAGCGCTTAGCGATCGGCACCTTGGCCGCGCTTTTGTTACTTGCCCTTATTAAACCCGCGCTCAGCCACGCGCCGGCAGATATGGCCAATGTGCCCGCGCGCATCGAGTTGGATTGGTTCTATCTCTTTGTACACCCGCTTACCTATGAAATCGCCGAGAGTATCGTCTGGATAGTCTCTACTGGTCTCACTCTTATGCTTATGCTGTTGCCAGTGTACGTACCGGCAAGGAAGCAAGCGGTTGCCCAAGTCGACCTCAACAACTGCAACGGCTGCGGCCGCTGCGCC
>CAZAWU010000234.1:4116-5786 GCA_964488915.1 uncultured Burkholderiales bacterium | reverse complement strand
TCGCCGATGCGATCGAGACTTCGGTCAATGGGCAAATGATGGACGGCGTGCTGGTGATCGGCGCGTGCGATAAGAACATGCCCGGCGGCATGATGGCGATTGCGCGCATGAACATCCCGGCGATTTACGTCTACGGCGGCACCATCAAGCCGGGCCATTGGAACGGCAAGGATTTGACTATCGCCAGCGCGTTCGAATCGGTCGGCGCGTTCACGGCCGGCAAGATCGATCAAGCGGAATTCGACGCCATCGAGCGTCATGCACTGCCCGGCCACGGCGCCTGTGGCGGCATGTTCACCGCCAACACCATGAGTTCGTCGTTCGAAGCGCTTGGCATGAGCTTGCTCGGCTCTTCCTCGATGGCCAACCCGGACAAAGAGAAAGCCGATTCCGCCGCGCAGTCCGCGCGGGTGTTGGTCGAAGCGATCAAGAAGAACATCCGCCCGCGCGACATTATCACGCGCAAGTCGATCGAGAACGCGATCATGCTCGAGATGGCCACCGGCGGTTCCACCAATGCGGTGCTGCACTACTTGGCGATCGCACACGCGGCGGAAGTGGAATGGACCATCGATGATTTCGAGCGCGTGCGCCAGAAAACACCGGTGATCTGCGACATGAAACCTTCGGGCAAGTACGTCATGACCGATCTGCACCGCGTCGGCGGCGTGCCGGTCGTGCTTAACATGCTGCTCAAGCATGGCTTACTGCACGGCGACTGCATGACCATCACCGGGAACACTATCGCTGACGAACTCAAGAAGTGGCCGAGCGAGCCGGGCAAGGATCAAGATGTGATCCGACCTTGGGATAAGCCGATGTACCAGCAAGGTCATCTGGCGATTCTCAAAGGCAACCTCGCGCCGGAAGGCTGCGTGGCGAAAATCACAGGGTTGAAGAATCCGGTCATCACCGGTCCGGCGCGCGTGTTCGATAGCGAAAACGACACGATGAAAGCCATCGTGAATCGCCAAATCAAAGCCGGCGATGTCGTCGTTATCCGCTACGAAGGCCCGAAGGGCGGACCGGGCATGCAAGAAATGCTGGCCCCTACTTCGGCGTTAGTCGGTCAGGGGCTCGGCGACAGCGTCGGCTTGCTCACCGACGGGCGTTTCTCGGGCGCCACTTGGGGCATGGTGGTGGGGCACGTCGCGCCGGAGGCGTTTGTCGGCGGCCCGATCGCATTGGTGAAGGAAGGCGATTCGATTACCATCGATGCGCACAAGCGTCTCATCCAAGTCAACATTTCGGACGAGGAGCTGGCCAAGCGCCGCGCGGCATGGAAGCAACCGGCGCCGCGTTATACCCGCGGCGTGCTGGGCAAGTACACCAAGATCGTATCGACCGCGAGCAAGGGCGCTGTGACCGACTGACCGGGGTATTCATGGCAGGCGGCCGGGCGCACTGCCTGGCCGCCGCCAGACGCGCTCGAAGCACGCGATCGATTCCACGTGTGCCGTGTGCGGAAACATGTTGACGATGCCCGCGCTCGCGAGCACGTAGCCTTTCTCGTGCACCAGGACCGCGGCATCACGCGCCAGCGTCGCCGGATTGCAGGAAACGTAAAGGATGCGTTTGGGCGCGAGCGTTGCTTGCTGCTCGGCTGCGCCCGGCAGGTTTGGTGCGGCCGCCTGCGTTCCTTCAGGTAACGCTTTTGCGACGGCAAACGC
>CAZAWU010000234.1:0-4016 GCA_964488915.1 uncultured Burkholderiales bacterium | reverse complement strand
GCTTTATACAGATCGGCGACTTTGAACTGCACGAGCGCCTCCAAGGCGTTGAGCCGGGCGTTGTTGCGTGCGCGTTCGATCGCGCCGGCGTTGCCTTCCACACCGGTCACGCGCGCGCCGTGGCACGCGATGGCCAGTGTGAAATTACCCAGGCCGCAGAACAGGTCGGTGATTCTCTCGCCGGGTTGCGGTTGCAGCAGTTGCAACGCACGCCGCACCAAGACGCGATTGACGGCGAAGTTGACTTGTGTGAATTCCGTGGGGCCGAAGCACAGGCGCAGATCAAGATCGGGTAAAGAGTAGTCGAGCGCCGGCGCATCCATCGGATAAAACGGCGCAACGCTCTCTGGGCCGCCGCGCTGCAGCCAAAATTGCACGCGGTGCGCGTCGGCAAACGCGCGCAACCGCGCGAAGTCGCTGGCGCTCGGCTCTTGCATCACGCGCAGCACCAAAGCGACGATGCGCTCGCCGGCCGCCGCTTCGATCTGCGGCAGAAGTTCGCGTATATCGAGCGTGTGGATCAACTCGCGCAGCGGATCGATGAGGCGCGCGATGCGCGCATCGAGCGTCTCGCAGCCGTGCATGTCGGCGACGTAGGGGTTGCGCTTTTCGCGAAAGCCCACCAGCACGGCGTCCTTCTTAATGACGAATTTGACCGATAGCCGCGCGCGTTGGCGGTAGCCCCATGGGATGCCGTAGATAGGTGGCAGCAGTTGCTGCACCTCCACTTTGCCGATGCGCTTTAGATTCTCCTCCAGCACGCGCTGCTTGGCCGCTACCTGCGCCAGCCAATCGGCGTGCTGCATGCTGCAGCCCCCGCACACGCCGAAATACGCGCAGCGCGGTGCGGTGCGTACGAAGCTGGAGCGGTGGATCTGCTGGATCTGCGCGAATTCGAAGGAAGGTTTCTTGCGATAGGGCGCGTAGCTGACCGTCTCGCCCGGTAGCGCGCCGTCGATGAAGATCGCTTTGCCGTCGGCGTGCGCGACACCGCGGCCTTCGTGATCGAGGGATTCGACTACGACCGGAGCGTTCAACCGGCACTCAACGCGCGAGCATCACGTCGGCGACGCTGGCAGCCCAGTCGGCGAATTCCGGCAGCGCCACCAGCGGTTCGCCGATGCCGTGCTGCAGATCGGTCACCAGCATCACACCCAACTCTCGTTGCGGCAGCGCTTTGGCATAGCGCAGCACATTGGCGAGATAGCGCTTCGCGTCCGGCGTTTGCTTGAGCGCGACGCAGCGGCGCACCAGCGCGGCGGCTATCGCGTACTGCAGATCGATCGCGGCGGGGGTCTGCTGGCTCCTACCGTGCAAGATGGCATCGATGTCCGGCATCTCGGCAAGGTGATCGAGGAAAGCTTTCAGTTCCGCTCCGGCGGCCAAACCGACCGCGCCTTGCAGCGCGTCGAGCAGTAGCTGCGGTTGAGCAGCAAACTTTTTCAGTGCGCGGTCAGCGTATTCCCAGGTGCGCGGACTGGGAAAGGCGATCGGATTCACGCTTGGCTTAAATTCGAACAACAGTTCCGGGCGAAAACGCAAGAAAGCGATCAATCGCTCGTCGACGTCATGCTGATGTGCCCATGCCACCCAATCGTCGAGATCGGCTTCGACCTCGTAGTGCGTGAAGCGGTTGGCGAGCGGCGCAGCCATGTGGTAAGTGACGCCGCGGTCGCCTTGGCGGTTGCCGGCGGCGAAGATCGCCCAGCCGTCCGGCACGCGGTAGTCGCCGAGGCGCCGATCCAATATGAGCTGATACGCCGCGGCGGTGACGGTCGGCGGCGCTGAGGTGATCTCGTCGAGAAACAAGATACCGAGCGCGCCGTGGCGTGCCGCATCGGGCAGCAGATTCGGGATCGACCATTCGACGCGATCGCCCGCGCGAAACGGAATACCGCGCAGGTCGGTCGGTTCCATCTGCGAGAGCCGGATGTCGATGAGCGGCGCCGCGTGCTTGGCAGCGACTTGCGCCACGATTTGCGATTTGCCGACACCGGGCGGACCCCACAACATGACAGGCGTGTGCGCCGCCGCCGCGAGAAATTCCGTTTCCAGCACGGCGAGGATGTGAGAGGGCCGCATAAAAAAATGGTAACACAGCGCTGACGAGGCCTATTCGTGACGGGCGCGATCCCGCGGCGCTTTGGCGTTGGAACCGCGTGCCCGGTGCGCACCCTACGGTAAACTTGCCTCATGCTGATCAACTACTGCGCCCAATGCGGCGAGCGCGTGACGCTCAAAGTGCCGCCCGGCGACCAACTCCCGCGCCATGTGTGCGATGCCTGCGGCGCGATTCACTATCAAAACCCGAAGATCGTCGCCGGCTGTTTGATCGAATGGGAGGACAAAATCGTGCTCGCCAAGCGCGCGATCGATCCGCGCCTGGGTTACTGGACGCTGCCGGCGGGCTTCATGGAGATCGGCGAGAGCGTGCAGCATGCCGCCGCGCGCGAGGCGTACGAGGAAGCCGAGGCACGCGTGGAGGTGGGCGAAATGCTCAGCATGATCAGCGTGCCGCACATCGGTCAAGTGCACATTTTTTTTCGCGCCAAGCTGATCGACGGCAACATCGGTGTCGGTTCCGAGAGTTTGGAAGTCGGCTTCTATAGCGAGGCGCAAATTCCGTGGAGCGAACTGGCTTTTCCGACCGTCAAACAGACGTTGCGGCGCTACTACGCAGACAAAAGCGCAGGCGTGGTGCGCTCGCACGTGTTCGAAATTGCTCAGCCGAAAACACAATAATTAAATACTGATATATGCATAAGTCCGTTATTGGCGTTCATCTTGATTGGTTGACGTACTCTATGAGCAGTATCAGCTTATTGGTGAGCTAGTCATGCAACCGCTGCAAGGCATCAAGGTTCTCGATTTCAGCACGCTGCTGCCGGGTCCGCTGTGCACCTTGCTGCTGGCCGAGGCGGGCGCCGAAGTGACCAAGATCGAGCGGCCCGGGCACGGCGACGAAGCGCGCTTGTTCGCACCGATGATGGATGGAAGCAGCATCAGCTTCGCGCTACTCAATCGCGGCAAGAAAAGCATCACAATCGATCTGAAAGCGGCGGATGCGAAAGCGCGCGTGCTGCCGCTGCTGCGCGGGGCGGATGTCGTGGTCGAGCAGTTTCGCCCCGGCGTGATGGAGCGTCTTGGCTTCGGCTACGAACAACTCAAAGCGCTCAAGCCCGACATCATCTACTGCGCGATCACCGGATTCGGTCAGACCGGGCCTAAGGCGCAACTCGCCGCGCACGATCTGAACTACGTCGCCGACACGGGCTTGCTGGCAATGGCCGCGGACAGTGAGGGCGCGCCAGTCGTTCCGCCCGCGCTCATTGCCGACATCGCCGGCGGTGCGTATCCGGCAGCGATGAACATTTTTCTCGCTTTGTTACAGCGTGCGCGCACCGGTCAGGGATGCAAGCTGGACATTTCCATGAGCGATAACATGTTCCCGCTCATGTACTGGGCGCTCGGCGCAGGGCAGGGGCTCGGCGCGTGGCCGCGCCCGGGCGGTGAAATGCTGACCGGCGGCTCGCCGCGCTATCAGATCTATCGCACCAAGGACGATAAATTCATCGCTGCGGCGCCGCTGGAGGATCGCTTCTGGCGCGAGTTTTGCGCCGCGATCGGTTTGCCGGCGGCTTGCTGCGATGATAAGGTTGACGCCCTAGCCACCAAGCGCGCCGTGGCGGACATCATCCGCAAAGAGACGGCCGCGGTTTGGCGCGAGCGCTTCGATGGGCGTGACGTGTGCTGCGCCGTCGTCGCCACGCTGGAAGAAGCGGCGCGCGATCCGCACTTCGTTGGGCGCGGCCTATTCGACCATCGCATCCGGCTGGGTGGACAGGAAGCGCCCGCCATGCCCGTACCGATCGACACTGCATTTCGACGTGCGGCGGGAGAGGCAATCCCGTTTCCTCGTTTGGGCGAGCATAACGACGCCGTCTAGCGTGGCGAGTCTGAAGTTCGCAACATAAAAGTGACGAGAATCGCCGCCATGCTTTGTCGCAAATCCTCGC
>CAZAWU010000233.1:0-5846 GCA_964488915.1 uncultured Burkholderiales bacterium | reverse complement strand
AGCGACTGCGTCATGCGTGGCTACTGGCGCAATCACGCACGGATGAGCGAAACTCCGGTTGTTCCTGATTTCGCTGTAGCGGACGCAGCGACGCTGCGCGGCGGCTGGCTGCACACGGGTGATGTCGGCAGTTTGGACGAACGCGGCTACCTCACATTAAAGGATCGCTCGAAAGACATGATCATCTCCGGCGGCTCCAATATCTACCCGCGCGAGATCGAAGATGTGCTGTTGCTCGACGCGCGCGTGGCGCAGGCGAGCGTGGTCGGTGCGCCGCACCCCGAGTGGGGCGAGGAAGTCGTCGCGTTCATCGTCGCTAAGCGCGGCGCCGCGCCGACTTCCGAGGCACTCGACGCGCTGTGCCTGCAGCATATCGCGCGCTACAAACGGCCGCGGCGTTACTTGTTCGTCGACGATCTGCCGAAGAACAATTACGGCAAGGTGCTTAAGACCGCGTTGCGCGAACGCTTACAGAAGAGCACGGCAGGGCGCCCACAGTAGAATGAACGCAACTACCGAAAACGGAGCGCTTGCGATGCTTGGAGCTTGGAAGTGGTGGCTGGTGATATTTTGGGCGGTTGCCGTGCAAGTCGCCGCAGCGGAGCCGACGTTAACCGTCGCCGACACTCAGCGCAGCCAAACGTTCACGCTCGCGCACTTGCTGGCGCATCCCGCGCGCATTGACGTTGTGACCGACAGCGCCGATGAAGCCTACAAGCGCCCGATGCGTTACCTTGCGATTCCTATCGAAACGTTGCTGGGTGACTTGAGCGGCGATCCCGAAGCGAGCGTGCAGTTCACCGCGCTCGACGGGTACGCGCCGGTGATCGCCGCGAAGCGCTTGCGCGGGATCGGCGCGGCGCGCGCGTTCCTGGCGATTGAGCCGAGCCCTGGCGCGTGGCCGCCGCTGGGGCAGGGCAAACCGTCCGCCGGTCCGTTCTACCTCGTTTGGAGCAACGCCAGCGGTGCGGGCGTCGCGCCTTCCGAATGGCCTTATCAAATTGCGACTATCCGTGTGCAAGAATCGCTGGCCAAGCGTTTTCCGTTGATCGTGCCGGACCCAAGCGCCGCGCCGGACGTGGCAGCCGGTTTCGAGGCTTACGGCAAGCAGTGCCTGCCGTGCCACAGCAT
Source organism: uncultured Burkholderiales bacterium (assembly GCA_964488915.1). Lineage (GTDB taxonomy): Bacteria > Pseudomonadota > Gammaproteobacteria > Burkholderiales > JALYOK01 > CADEHE01. Next base: position 4,715 of record CAZAWU010000233.1, on the reverse strand, counting down.
CAACCGTCAAGGCGAAGCGGCGATGGGGCCGGACTTGAACGTGCCGATGAACCCGACCGAATACTTCAACGCGGGCGCGCTCAAGCAACTCATCCGCGATCCCAAGAGTGTGCGTGCGTGGCCCGGGGGCGTTATGCCGGGCTTCGATGCGAGCAAGCTGAATGACGTCGATCTCGACCGCATCATCGAATACTTGCGGCATATGGCGCTGCGCAAAGCCGCGAACTAACCAATAGTGGTCAAAGTATACTTTCAAAAGTGAATATCATTTTCCTTCCGAAGGACATACCACTCAAGGTATGCTCGCATGAGCGATTTGTTTGACCTTTCCGGCCGCGTGGCCATCGTCACCGGTGGCAACGGTGGCATCGGGCTTGGCATGGCGCGCGGGTTGGCGCAGGCCGGCGCGACGATCGTCGTCGCCGCGCGCAACGCGCAGAAGAACGCAGCGGCGGTGAGTGAACTGCGGGCGCTGGGCAGCGCAAAAGCCGCCGCGCAGAGCGTCGATGTCACCGATGCCGCTGCGTGTAAAGCGATGATCGCCGAGGTGGCGGGCAAGTTCGGCCGCGTCGATGTCTTGGTGAACAACGCCGGCATCAATATCCGCAAAGCACCGCAAGAATACGACCTGGAAGAATGGCACAGTATCATCGACACCAATCTGTCGAGCGCCTTCGCATGCTGCCAAGCGGCTTATCCGGTCATGGCGGGGGGCGGTGGCGGCAAGATCATCAACATCGGCTCCATGACTTCTTTGTTCGGCGCGCCGTTTGCCGCACCGTATGGGGCGAGCAAAGGCGGCATCGTGCAGCTTTCCAAGTCGCTGGCGAGTTCTTGGGCCAAGGACAATATTCAAGTAAACGCCATTCTCCCGGGCTGGGTCGATACCGATCTCACTAAGCGCGGCCGACGGGATGTGCCTGGGCTGCACGAGCGGGTCATCGAGCGCACGCCGGCGGGACGCTGGGGCGTGCCGGACGACTTCGCCGGCATCGCCGTGTTTCTGGCAAGCCGCGCTTCCGATTTCATCACTGGCGCTGCTATCGAAGTCGATGGCGGCTTCGCGTCTTCGATCTAGCGCTACCATTGCATCATCAAACTAACTGAACGAGGCACACGCTCCATGCAATCAGTTCGATTCGGTCCTACCGGTCTGCAAGTTTCGCGCTTGTGCTTGGGCACCATGACTTTCGGCCTGCAATGCGACGAAGCCACTTCTTTTGCGATCATGAACGCCGCGGCCGATGCCGGCATCACGTTCTTCGATGCCGCGGACGTCTATCCGCTCGGCGGCACCCTGGAAACGGCGGGGCGCACCGAAGAAGTTATCGGCAAATGGCTCAAAGGCAAGCGCGAGAACTTTATCGTCGCTACCAAGTGCGCCGGCAAGATGGGTGCGGCGCCGTGGCAGCAAGGTACCTCGCGCAAGCATGTGCTGGCCTCTATCGATGCCTCGCTCAAACGGCTTGGGACCGACTATGTCGATCTGTACCAAGTCCACCATTTCGATGCCGATACGCCGGTCGACGAAACGGTCGCGGCCTTCGACGCCGTGGTCAAGAGCGGCAAAGCGCGCTACGTGGGCGTGTCCAACTATCATGCCTACCGCGTCGCGCGCGCGCTGGGACGGGCGGAGGTGCTGGGTGCGACCAAGTTTGTTTCGGTGCAGCCACGCTACAACTTGCTGTTCCGGCAGATCGAGCGCGAGTTGCTGCCGCTGTGCCAGGAAGAACAGCTCGCGGTGATCCCGTATAACCCGCTCGCCGGCGGTTTGCTCACTGGTAAACACAAAGGCGGCGTGCAGCCCCCCCAAGGCTCGCGCTTTACCCTCGGCACGGCGGGAAAGATGTACACCGAGCGCTACTGGAACGAGCGCGAGTTCGCGACCGTCGAGGCCGTGCAAAGGCTCGCGCAGGAAAGCGGGATCGAACCGGCCACGTTAGCGGTGGCCTGGGTGCTGGCGAATCCCGCGATCACGGCACCGATCATTGGGGCGAGCAAGCCGGAGCAGCTCAAAGCCAGCGTCGCCGCCGCACAGCTCAAGCTCGATCCCGCGGTCAAGGCGCAACTCGATGAACTCAGCCACGACTACCGCATGGGTGATGCGGCGCGCTAATGCTTGGCAACGCGCGTGTCTGGTAGAGTGTGGACCGCTTTGCATCTTGATTCTAAGCAGCGATGACGCTTGAACAGCTCTACGACAAAGTGATCATGGATCACATCAACAACGCGCGTAACTACCGCGAATTGCCGGACGCCGATCGCAAGGCGGAGGCGGTAAGCACGCTGTGCGGCGATTCGGTCACTGTATATGTCAAACTAGACGGCGAGCGCATTCATGACGTGGCATTTCAGTGCGCCTCGTGTGCGATCTCCATGGCCGCGGCGTCCATCATGACCGAGACGGTCAAAGGCAGGCCGCGCGCCGAAGCCGAGGCGCTGATGGGCGCCGTGACCCAGCGCATTACGCAGGGCGAAGCGCCGCCGCAAGCAGCGTTCAGCGCCGATCAGGCGGCGATTTTCGAGGCGCTCAAGGCGTTTCCTTCACGCAAAACCTGCGCAACCGTCGCCTGGCACGCACTGTCGGCGGCGCTGCAAGGCGAGCGCAGCAACGTCTCGGTCGAGCAATAGTCCACGGGGTATAATGACCCCATGAGAATCGGCAACACGCCCGCTACCAACCGCTCGCTGAGCCCGGCCGGCAACTGAATGGCCGCGGATAAGAAAGCCAAAGTCGCCGCGCCCGCAACGCCCCCGAAATTAGCCGCGCTCGTGCGCGAAGCGTGGTGGATCGCGCTGGTGACCCTCGGCGTCTTCTTGGCGCTGATACTGATCACCTTCAATCTCGCCGACCCGGGGTTTTCGCGCACCACCTCCAGCGCCACACCGCACAACGCCGGCGGCGCGCTTGGGGCATGGGTGTCGGACGCCTTGCTCGCTGTGTTCGGTTTCTCCGCTTGGTGGCTGGTCGTGTTGTTGTTCGCCACTGCGGTGCGCTCGTTCCGGCATATCGAAGTGCCCGGACTGCTTAACCGCCGCTCGCTCGCGGTCGGCGGCATCGGTTTTCTCATGACGCTGGCGGCAAGCTGCGCGCTGGAATCGCTGCGCCTGCAAAGTTGGGACGTGACGTTGCCGTCCGCGCACGGCGGCATCGTCGGCAACGTGTTGGGCACGGCGCTGTTCAAGCTGGTCGGGTTCACCGGTGCGACGCTCATTCTGGTGGTGCTGCTTGCTATCGGCATCAGTCTGTTTACCGGTTTGTCCTGGCTGGGTGTGGCCGAGCGCTGCGGTTCGGCCTTGGAAGCTTTTTCGATTTGGCTGCCGGCGCGCGTTCAGGCGTGGCGCGACCGCCGCGCCGGTGAGACGGCGCTGGTCGAACGCGAAGTGCATTTGAGCGAGGCGCGCAAGCTTGAGGAGGAGCGCGAGCCGCTAATGATTGCCGCGCCGCCGCCCGAGATCGCGCGCTCCGAGCGCGTGGTCAAGGAAAAGCAAGTACCGCTGTTCGAAGATTTGCCCGATTCCGACTTGCCGCCGCTGGCGCTTTTGGATGCCGCTGAAGCGCAGATCGAGACGGTGAGCGCGGAGACGCTCGAGTACACCTCGCGCTTAATCGAGCGCAAGCTGGCGGAGTTCAACGTCGAAGTGAAAGTGCTGGCTGCTTACCCAGGGCCAGTGATCACGCGCTTCGAAATCGAGCCGGCGGTGGGCGTAAAGGGCAGCCAGATCGTGAATTTAGTCAAAGATCTGGCGCGCTCGTTATCGGTGGCGAGCATCCGCGTGGTCGAAACCATCCCGAACAAATCGTGCATGGGCTTGGAGATTCCGAACCCGAAGCGCCAAGTGGTGCGGCTGTCCGAGATCGTCAGCTCACAGGTCTACGCGGAACTCAGTTCGGCGCTGGCGATTGCGCTCGGCAAGGACATCGGCGGACACCCGGTGGTGGCGGACTTGGCGCGCATGCCGCACTTGCTCGTGGCGGGCACCACCGGCTCGGGCAAGTCGGTCGCGCTGAACGCGATGATCTTGTCGCTCGTTTACAAGGCGACACCGAACCAAGCGCGCATGTTGCTGATCGATCCGAAGATGCTGGAACTCTCCGTGTACGAAGGCATTCCGCATTTGCTCGCGCCGGTGGTTACCGACATGAAGCAAGCGGCCAATGCGCTCAATTGGTGTATTGCCGAAATGGAGCGGCGCTATCGGTTGATGTCCGCGCTGGGGGTACGCAACCTTGCCGGCTACAACCAGAAAATCGCCGAGGCCGAGAAAGCCGGTGAGCCAATCGCCAACCCGCTTGTCCCGACCGACAACCTAACCAATGAAGAAGTCGAGGCCATCCCGCCGCTGGAGACGCTGCCGCTCTTGGTCGTTGTCATCGACGAACTGGCGGACTTGATGATGGTGGTGGGCAAGAAAGTAGAGGAGTTGATCGCGCGGCTGGCGCAGAAAGCACGCGCTTCGGGCATTCACTTGATTCTCGCAACGCAGCGTCCGTCGGTGGATGTGATCACGGGTCTCATTAAAGCCAACATTCCGTCGCGCATCGCGTTCCAAGTCGCAAGCCGCGTCGATTCGCGCACCATCCTCGATCAAATGGGTGCCGAGGCGCTGCTGGGCCAGGGCGATATGCTCTACCTGCCGCCAGGCATCGGCTATCCGACGCGCGTGCACGGGGCTTTTGTAAGCGATCAAGAGGTCCACCGCGTTGTAGAGTT
>CAZAWU010000232.1:0-5881 GCA_964488915.1 uncultured Burkholderiales bacterium | reverse complement strand
AATCGCTCAAGACCGACAATCACGACCAAGACTCCGGCGTGAAAATCGTGCTGCGCGCCCTCGAAGAGCCGTTGCGTCAAATCGTCGCCAATTGCGGTGACGAGCCCTCGGTCGTGCTGAATAAAGTCGTCGAGAGCAAAGGCAACCACGGCTACAACGCCGGCACCGGCGAGTACGGCGATCTAGTACAGATGGGCGTGGTCGACCCGACCAAGGTCAGCCGCTTCGCGCTGCAAAACGCAGCCTCCGTTGCGGGCTTGATGCTCACCACCGACGCGATGGTCGCGGAACTGCCTAAGGACGAAAAACCCATGGGCGGCGGCCACGGCGGTATGGGCGGCATGGGTGATATGGATATGTAGTTCAACCCCACGTATAGCCTGAGTTTCGTCGGGCTAAGGGTTCATCTACAGAACAGAAAACCCCGCCAAAAGCGGGGTTTTCTGTTTACGTATTGCTGAAACTACTCGGCAATTGTGGCCCAGAAACATGCTAAACGGATTTATACAGCCCACTGCACTCCACATGATATTATTACCTACGCCATGATTGAAAGATTACCCTGTGCTGTATATTCATATGACCCGATCAATTCCGACGCCTTACTGGGCCGAGCCGTCCTTGACATTCGCGGTCGAGCTATTACAGTTCGGTTACCTTTGGCGCAGCTAACAAGGCGCCACCTCCCTCGCAGCCCAATACCCCGCAAATGCAGATGACTGAGCGCCCTGCCAGCAAACTCGACACGACGAACGAAGACTACCGCGAGAGTCATCTGCGGCGCGGAAGCACCTATGATGCTGCCCTCGCCGCGGCGCCTTTCGACGCTTACATGGCACACATGGAGCGCGATTACCTTCTTACCGTCGTCCCGAAACTGTTCCCGGGCACGCGTCCGCGCTACTTGGATTTCGCCTGTGGTACTGGTCGTATCACACAGACGGTGGCAACGATGGCGGCAGAAGCGATCGGAGTCGATATCTCACCGAGCATGTTGCAGGAGGCTCAACTGAAGTGTCCGACGGTTCGCTTCGTACAAGCGGACTTGACGCGCGCGGAGGTCGACTTGGGCACATTCGATCTAATCACTTCGTTTCGCTTCTTCGGAAACGCTCAGGACGAACTTCGGGCGAGCGTCTTGCGCACGTTAAACCGCTTGTTGCACCCGAACGGGCACCTGATCATCAACAGCCACCGCAATCCTCATTCGCTCGCCGCCACGGTGTTGCGCTGGAGCGGTCGCAACCACGAAGGGGTTGACCTGCACTATTTCAAACTGAAACGCCTGCTGCGCGAACATGGTTTTGAGATCGTTCGCAGCCAGCCAATCGGCGTTTGGATGTATCGCGCCCGCCTGATGGCTGCCGACCCGACATCTCCTCGGGTGCAAAAGCTTGAGGCTCGGTTCAGCCATAGTCTGTTTACTCCCATCGCACCAGACGCCCTCGTCATAGCCAAGAAAGCGCGTCCACTCTAAGCGCAGCGCTCTAACGTGCGCTGGAAATGAACTACGAATCACCCATTGGTCGCGCACGCGCGCTCTACGAACTCCCGACCGCGCCGCAACGTGGTCGCTTGCTTGAGTTGTGCTGTGCCCGTGAGGCGTTGTTCGACAAGAATTGGCGCGGCGAGGACGCTCAAGTGCACCACCTGGTGCCATCCCGCTGCGTGGGTTCGCCACAAATCGCGCTTCCATTCGCGCCGGAATCCTTTGATCTCGTCGTCCTGCACAAGACTTTGGACGACCTCGCTGTTTCCGCGGGCAAGCTGGGAGGCCGATTCGAACCCGCCGCGTTCCTAGCCGATGTAGCCAGGTTGCTGACGCCCGGCGGAGTAATTGCCGGTTGCATAGGCAACCGCTCAAGCCCAAAGCTATTGGCACGTAGGCTGCGCGGCACGCTGGCGGAGCACGATTCCCCCGCTTTTCTGACCGTATCCAAATGCCGTAGGCTGCTCCAAAGCACGGGCTGGAGTGATGTTCGGGTATTCAGCCTATTGCCAAACTGGCAGACGCCATTACGCTTGATCGAAGCTGATTCACCGGTCGCGCGCATCGCTTTTCGGCGCGAGCTCGAAAGCCGACGCTGGCAGCTATCCGCTTGGAGCTACTGGTCGCGCCGACTGATCGTGGACTTAGCGCTGTACCCCTACCTAGAGGAATCCATCTTTTTTTGCGGTTACAGAGCTACATGCTAAAGCACCTCGAAGCCGCCCTGTGTGAGCTTGGCTTAGTTTCCTCCGGCCAGCGCCTCCAGTTTTACGTGAACCTAACGCTGGGCGAAGCGATGTCGATCAGCGCTTTTAGCGGCGCGCAACGATTTCTGCAGATCAAAGCCTCCCAGTTTATCGATCTATCGCGCGAATTCTCCACCTATCAACGCGCTTGGGCCGACTACCCAGACTTTGTGCCGCGGCCGCACGGCTACTGCACGCGCGGGCGCTGGCAGATGATGATTTCCGAAGGAATCGCGCACGATCCGTTCTCGCCGAAGCTGCTCACCAAGTTCAACGAACAGCATATCCCGCTGTTGGTCCGCGATCTACTGCGGTACTTCGAGAGCGGGAAAAAGCGCGCACCTAGCATTCACGCTGCGCACGCGCAATTGCTGCGCACCCTTGAGCTCCACTTCGCCGCTACACCTTATGTAGCTTTGGCGAAGCAATGGATAAAACATGCGCTGGCAAACGGCGTACATTCAGTACCGACCGTTGCGCAGCACGGCGACTTTGTCGTCAACAATCTCGCCATCACAACAAGCGCGCGACTGGCAATCTTCGACTGGGAAGACTATGGTCAGATCGCTTTGCAGGGCATGGACCTCGCTTCGCTAACGATCTCGGCCTGGGGCGCCGATCCTGAACTCATCCGCGCTTTGGCGCAGCCACACGCCGATCTGCCTCAGCCTCTGTTGGCGTTTCTGCGCCGAGCCTGTATCGCATCTGGGATAGAATTCGAACACTTTCGTATCCTCATTCCCCTGTACGTGCTCGTCTTCCTCTACCTAAAGCGCAACTACGGTAGCAATGTACAGCGAATGTTCGGCGACTTGCTCCGGCACCTGTCGTACTGAGGTGCCTGAGTGAGCGATGCCGTCTCCTCGGATCAGACCTACGGCAAACATCTGGTTCGTGGCTCGGCGTGGATGATCGCTGCGCGCTGGGCTGCGCGCCTGATCGGTTTGGTCAGTACCGTCGTACTCGCGCGGCTGTTGACGCCAGCAGATTTTGGCGTCATCGCCATGGCAATAATCATCTCTGGGCTGCTCGAGACGATCGCCTACGCCGGAGTCGATCTGGCGCTGATGCGCTCCGGCAACGATTCCCGCGCGCACTACGATACGGCTTGGACCGTGCAACTGATCCTCGCTGTCTTGGTCGGCATCTTGTTGCTGATGGCTGCGCCTGTGGCTGCCGCATACTTCAACGAACCGCGCGCGACGGGTGTGATGCAGTTGATAGCGCTGAAGTCGGTCATTGATGGACTGCAGAACATCGGGATTGTGGCGTTTCGTAAGGAGCTGGACTTCGCCAAAGAGTTTCGCTTCTTACTTTACGGCAAACTGCTTAACTTCGCGGTAATCGTTGGTACTGCGTTCTGGCTACGCAACTACTGGGCGCTTGCAATCGGCATGGCTTCGGCAAGCCTGATCAACGTAATACTTTCATACCTTATGCATCCGTACCGCCCGCGTTGGTGCCTGGAGAAAATCCGAGAAATCTGGTCGTTCTCTCAGTGGTTGGTGATTTCGCGCGTGGGCGCGTTCCTCAACCGTCGTACAGACGAATTCGTCGTCGGTGGATTGGTCGGCACGAGCGCCATGGGCAACTATCACGTCGCCAGCGAGCTTTCCACCATGCCAAGCTCCGAGCTTGTAATGCCCATGCGGCGTGCCATGTTTCCGACATTGGCAAAGCTCTCCGACGAGCCAAATCGCTTCGCCGCCGCCCTGCTTGGGACATTCTCGACCATCGCCGCGCTGTGCATGGCAGTGGGTTTTGGTTTAATGAGTGTCGCGCCGGAACTGGTAGCCGTGTTTCTCGGGCAGAAGTGGCTGGATACCATTCCACTCATGCGCTGGCTAGCCTTGTTTGGCGGCTTTTCCGCGCTCGTTCTGGTGCTTGAAGTGCCGCTCTGGGTCAGCGCTAAGACTCATCTCTCCGCATTGCAAACTTGGACGGAGCTCGCTCTGCTAGTGCCGCTGGTATGGCTGGCCACGAAGCTCTATGGTCTTGAGGGTGCAGCCGCTTCGCGAACCATAGTCTCTGCCGCGATGATCCCGCTGGCGCTGGTTCTGACAGTGCGCTGTGGGCAGGTCCGCATGAGTAAATTGGTTGGCGCCTTGATACGTCCGCTCGCGGCCGGCATCGTTATGGCACTGGTACTCGCAGTGATCCCGTTTTCCGCTCTCGGCGCGCCTGCCGTCATGCTCATCGCAAAGATCGCGGTAGGCACTATCGTTTATCCGCTTGTCATGGGCGCGCTTTGGCTCGCTCAGGGACGCCCATACGGCTTCGAGTCCGAAGCTCTGAAGCAACTACAGCGACTTCGCGCACGCGGTAGCACTGCCGCCTCTTAGGCAATCGATCTTATATACTATGCCCTGATTCCACTTGAGAATCATGACAGGTCTTATTTTTTTGAAACTACTTGGATAAGTAGCGACCAAGTTGGCATCCACCCATCGATCGGGCTCACCGGCGTAGAAAACTCGCTCGATTGAGATCATCATTCGCGCAGTTTGCCTAGCACAGTCAAACAATCACGCAATCGAGGAGGAGACATGTTCGGCTGGTTCACCGCTCTGAGCAGGCCTGAGCGCAAGACCTTGATCGCAGCATTCGGCGGCTGGTCGATGGATGCTTTTGATTTCATGGTTTACACCTTCGTCATTCCGACGCTGATCGCTGCGTGGAGCATGAGCAGAGGCGACGCGGGTTTTATCGGCACGCTGACACTGATCCTTTCCGCCTTCGGCGGCTGGATCGCCGGCATCTTGGCTGACCGCTACGGCCGCGTGAAAGTGCTGCAACTATCCATCGCCTGGTTCGCGCTGTTCACCTTTCTATGCGGCTTTACCAACTCCTACGAACAGCTGCTGCTGACACGCGCGCTGCAAGGCCTCGGCTTCGGCGGCGAATGGGCGGTGGGCTCGGTGTTGATCGGCGAGATGGTACGTGCGCAGCATCGCGGCAAGGCGGTCGGCACGGTGCAGAGCGGCTGGGCGGTCGGCTGGGGTGTCGCGGCGATCGCTTTCACCATCGTGTTCACCGCGCTGCCGGAAGATACCGCGTGGCGCATGCTGTTCTGGCTGGGCCTGCTGCCGGCGTTGTTCGTCTTTTATATCCGGCGCCACGTGCCCGAGCCGCAAGTGTTCGAAGCCACGCGCGCCAAGGCCGCGCAGCACGGCGGCAGCAACTTCCTGGAAATCTTTTCACCGCAGCTGATCGGCACAACGACGCTCGCTTGCTTGATGACCACCGGGATGATGATCGGCTACTACGCGGTGACGTTTTGGCTGCCGACCTACTTGAAGACTGTGCACAAACTCTCGGTGCCGAGCACCGGCCTCTACACCACCGTCGTTATCATCGGTTCGCTGATCGGTTATTTGGTCGCGGCATATTTATCCGATCACATCGGCCGTAAGAAAACGTTCGTGCTCTTCGCGGCGTGCTCAGCGCTGTTCGTCGTGCTCTACACGCTGATTCCCATCAGCCAAACGTTGATGCTGATACTCGGCTTCCCGCTTGGATTTTTCGTCTCCGGCAACTTTAGCGGCGTCGGTGCGTTCTTGACCGAACTCTTGCCCAGCCGCGTGCGTGGTTCCGGCCAAGGCTTCATCTACAACTTTGGCCGCGGCATGAGCGCGTTTACCCCGCT
>CAZAWU010000231.1:0-5893 GCA_964488915.1 uncultured Burkholderiales bacterium | reverse complement strand
CGGCGGCGAACGGTTAGCGTTGCGCCCTTATGACGCTTGCCTGGTTGTGGATTCCTATCGTCCTCGCGGCGGCGGCGGCGCAAACGGTGCGCAACGCCGCGCAGAAAAATCTCACCAAGACTGCCGGCACGCTCGCAGCCACCTCGGTGCGCTTCATCTACGGTTTGCCGTTCGCGCTATTGGCGCTCGCGGGGGTGACGGTGGGCGCGGGCGTGGCGATGCCGGCGCCAAACGTGGCGTTCGTGATCTGGGCGTTCGGCGGCGCCATCGCTCAGTTGGTCGCGACGGCGCTACTGCTCGCCGCCATGCAGCAGCGCAGCTTCATCGTCGCCGTTGCCTATTCGAAAACGGAGGTGCTGCAAGTCGCGCTTTTTTCTTCGCTGTTGTTGCGCGAGCATGTCACTTGGCTTTCGGCATTGGCTATCGCGCTGACTTCGATCGGCGTGTGGCTGTTGTCGGTCGCGCCCGGCGCGGCGCGCGCGAACGCACCGCGCAGCTGGCTGTCTTCCACCGCTCTGCTCGGCATCGGCTCGGGCGCGGGCTTCGCGCTGTCCGCCGTCGGCTACCGCGCAGCGGCGCTGTCGCTGCAGCCGCCGCAACTCGCGTGGGTAGCCGGCGCCTACACGCTGGTGTGGGCGCAGACGATGCAGAGCGTGCTCATCGGCGGCTATCTCGCCTGGCGGCAGCCGCAGGCGCTGCGCGAAATCGTGCGCTCCTGGCGCGTCTCGCTGTTGGCCGGCTCGTTCGGCGCGCTGGCATCGTTCGGTTGGTTCACCGCGTTCGCGCTGCGCAACGCCGCCGACGTGCGTACGCTGGCGCTGGTGGAAGTGCTGTACGGCTACATCGTGTCGTGGCGCGTTTTCAAAGAGAGCATCTCGCGCCGCGAGACTATCGGCATCGGCTTGCTGGTGGCTGGGCTCGCGGCGATCACGGCGCAATGGTGAAGCACAACGGGTGCCGCCCACTTCTAGCCGTAGTATTACCCTACTAATAACTACCACAGTTATTTCTGTCGATATGCACCCGGTTGTATAGTACGGACGCCGACCTCCGGCCGCATCCCCACGCTTGCGCTATGCTCGCGACGTGAATCTGCGCTATCAACTCACTGACGTTCAGCGCGCCATCCCGATCGGTTCGCTCGAACGCGGCAAAGACTATGCCGCGAACGCGCGCGTGCTGCGTTTCTACGTTGACCCTGACGGCGAGCGCATCATCGCGCAGGTGCACGGCAGCAAGAACAAACCCTACACGCAGACCATCCGCTGCGAAGTAGGTTTTCACGGCGAAGTCGAGTTGGAGGGCTTCTGCACTTGCCCGATGCAGTTTAACTGCAAGCACGTCGCCGCGGCGCTTCTGCATGGCTTAGCCGAAGCGGGTGTGCTGGATCTGCGCCAGAATGCGCTGCAAGCACCGCGTGCCGAACCGCTCCCACAGCTCGACTACGAAGTGCGTGCTTGGCTGGAAGCGCTGGCGCCTACGCCAGCGACCGCACCAGAGCTACGCCCGCCCAGCCCCAACAAAACCATACTTTGCTATGTGCTCAGTCGCGACACGCATCGAGTCGTACGGCTGCAACTCTATCAGGCGCGTATCAAGAAAGACGGCAAGTTGAGCGGTGGCCAGCCGATCAATCGCGCCATCGGCGATTTGCTGCGCGAGCGGCCCAGCTATGTGAACGAGAGCGATGTGCCGCTGCTCGAGCAATTGCTGCTGCTTGCATTGGGCGGCGGCTGGCAAGGCATCGCGCTGGAGGGCGAGCGTGCGGTGACGGCGCTCGAAGACCTCGCCGCCAGCGGACGCTTGTTCTGGGAACAACCCAACGACAATACGCCGCTGCGCCTCGGCCCGCCGCGTACCGCACAGGCGCATTGGCAGGTCAATGCCGACGGCAGTCAAAGCATGCTGTTGACTGCGCAGCCGAGCGCGGAAGTGCTGCCGCTTGCAGCGCCGTGGTACGCCGATACCACGCGCATGGAAATCGGTCCACTCGATTGCGCTATGTCCGGGGCGCTCGCGCGTGCGCTTTCGCTCGCGCCGCGTGTTCAGCCGCACGAAGTGCTGGCCGTGCGCACCGCGCTGCAACGCGTTTGGGGCGACGCGGCGCCGCTGCCGAGTGCGGTGGAAACGCACGTCGTCACGGGCGCGCAACCGGAATGTTGGCTGCGGCTGCGCTCGATGGAAGCGCCTTGGCAGCAGCGCCGCATGGAGCCGGCCATGTTTGACTTGGCCGAACTGCGCTTTGCCTACGAAGGCCAATTCACCGACCGGCGCGCGGAGTTGCGCCGACTGGACGGCAACACCCTGCGCATCTTGCAGCGCGATCAAACGAGCGAAAGCATGGCCGAGCGTCAACTGAAGCAGCTTGGCTTAGAGGAAATTCACCTTGAGCATCCCTACCACGGCCGGCGTCCGGGGACGGGGCTCACATTCGCGCCACTTGGCTCGGGCCACGCAACCGGCGAGCAGTTTTGGTTCGAGTTCGTTTCGGAACATGTACCGGCGCTGCGTGCACGTGGTTGGCGCGTAGAGATCGACCCGTCGTTTCGCTTCAACATCGTCGCCGATGCACAGTGGTACGCGCTGACCGAACAGCAGGGGACCGATTGGTTCGAGCTGGAGCTGGGCGTGGAAATCGAAGGGCAGCGCGTTTCATTGCTGCCCGCGCTGGCGCGCTTGTTCGCTTCGTTATCGCCACAGCAGGTCAAGCAGATCGATCAGATGCGCGCCGATCAAATCGCCATGTTGCCGCTGGAGGATGGGCGCTTGGTGCCGATCACCTATGCGCGTCTGCGCCCTTTGGCTGCACTGCTGGTGGAACTCTACGACCGCGGCGCCGAATACGCGCGCTTGCGCTTTTCACGCTTCGACGCGCCGCGCGTCAATGAACTGGAAGCCAGCCTCGATGCACGCTGGCTGGGCGGCGAACGCCTGCGCGCGCTTGGGCAGCGGCTGCGCGATTTCAGCGGTTTGCGCGAAGTCGCCGCGCCGCGCGGCCTAAAAGCCGAACTGCGCCCCTACCAGCGCGCCGGCTTGAATTGGCTGCAATTTTTGCGCGAGTACGAGCTGGCCGGCGTGCTCGCCGACGACATGGGTTTGGGCAAAACGGTGCAGACGCTGGCGCACTTGTTGGTGGAGAAGGAGAGCGCTCGCGCCGACTTGCCGAGCCTCGTCATCGCGCCGACCAGCCTCATGCACAACTGGAGCGCGGAGGCAGCGCGCTTCGCGCCAAGCTTGAAAGTGTTGCGCCTGCAAGGCTTGACGCGCAAGCGCGATTTCGAGCGCATCGGCGCGTTCGACGTGGTGCTTTCCACTTATCCGCTGCTGGCGCGCGACAAGGACGTGCTGCTGCAGCAACCGTTTCACTACGTCATTCTCGACGAAGCGCAGAACATCAAGAACGCCAAGACCCAAGCCGCCGTCATCGCGCGCGAACTCAATGCGCGTCACCGCCTATGCTTGACCGGCACGCCGCTGGAAAATCATCTGGGCGAACTGTGGTCGCTGTTTCACTTCTTGCTGCCGGGGTTTCTCGGCGGCGAACAGCAGTTCCGCGAGCTGTACCGCGCACCGATCGAGAAGCAAGGCAATCTCACGCGCCAAGCAGCGCTCGCCAAACGCGTGACGCCGTTCATGCTGCGCCGAACCAAGGATCAAGTCGCCAAGGAATTGCCGGCGAAGACGGAAATTCAACGCAGCGTAGAGTTGACCGGCGCACAGCGCGATCTTTACGAAACCTTGCGCATTGCCATGCATGAGCGCGTGCAGCGTGAGATCGCAGCCAAGGGCTTGGCGCGCAGCCACATAGTGATCCTCGATGCGCTACTGAAGTTGCGCCAAGTGTGCTGCGATCCGCGCCTAGTAAAGCTGGAGCGTGCGAAAGCAGTGAAGGAATCCGCCAAGCTCGATTTGCTCATGGCGCTGCTGCCGCAGTTGATCGAGGAAGGGCGCAAGGTGCTGGTGTTCTCGCAGTTCACCAGCATGCTGGCGCTGATCGAAGCGGAGTTGAACAAAGCCAAGCTCGCGTACAGTCTGCTAACCGGCGAAACGCGCGACCGCGCCGCACAGATCGATGCGTTCCAGCGCGGCGAGCGCAGCGTGTTCCTGCTGAGCCTGAAAGCCGGCGGCATCGGCTTGAACTTAACCGCCGCCGACACCGTCATCCACTACGACCCGTGGTGGAACCCGCAAGTCGAACGCCAAGCCACCGACCGCGCGCACCGCATTGGACAGGATAAGCCGGTGTTCGTCTATAAGCTGATCGTGGCCGGCAGCGTGGAAGAAAAGATCGTCGCGCTGCAGGAGAGAAAGGCCGCGCTGGTGCGCGGTGTATTGGAGCAGGATGCTGTCGCACTTTCCGCGATGAGCGGCGCCGATTTGCAAGCCTTGTTCGATCCGGTGGAATGACCGGAGCGGCGTGCTGGCGCGCTGGGCGATGGCGTTCCCGGCTTGCGGCACGGAGCCGGCTCAACCTGATCGCTTTTCATCCTCGTACGCCGCCCACACCTTGCGCGCGATGCGCACCGCATCGATAAGCGCCGGCGCGCCTGCATAAGGTGCCACGTGCAAGAAGATCTCCAGCATTTCGCGTTTGCTCACACCGTTGTTGATCGCACCGCGCAGGTGGATCTCCAATTCGTGCGGACGGTTGATCGCCGCCAGCATGGCCAGATTCATGATCGAGCGCGTTTTCTTCGGCAAAGTGAGTTCACCGTCCGCTCCCCGGCGCGCCCAAACAGCGCCCCACGCGTGGGTGGTGAGGTAATCCTGCACCTCGGCGCTGAATTCATCTTTGATACCCAAGGCGCGGTCGACATAGTCGTCGCCGAGCACCTCGCGCCGCAGTTTCATGCCGGCGTTGTAAATGTCGTTTTTGGTGATTTGGCTCATATCTTCTCCTCACGTTAGGGGGATGCGCAATGCGGCACGGCCGCAGGCATGTGTTGACCGCCGCGGACCACGATCATACGAGATGCTCGTCGTCAGTGGCAGCGGCGGCAAAGCCGCGCGAGATGCAGCGCGCCCCGCGCCGACGTTAGCACGTTCAGCGCGCTTCGTTTGACCCGGATCAATACGCGCTTCGGGCAATCGGGTACAAGAAAACATCCTGTGTGTGGAGGTGACACATGGCTGACACGGCAACGCAGAAAACTGCTTTGGTTACGGGCGCGACGACGGGCATCGGCCGCGAGACGGCGCGACAATTGCTTGCACTGGGTTGGCGTGTGCTTGTGCATGGCCGCACGCAGCGCAAGGCCGCGCATTGCGCGGACGAGTTAGCAAAAACCATCTCTGCGAGCGCGGTAGATTCGGTTGCGGCCGATTTGTCCGATATGGGCGAGGTCGTCAAGCTCGCGCAGCAGATCCGCGACAAAGTGCCGCGGCTGGATGCGCTCATCAATAACGCCGGCGTGTTTGAAGTCGAACGCCAACTCAACAAGGACGGGATGGAGCTGACCATGGCCGTCAACCATTTCGCTCCGTTCCTGTTGAGCATCAAGTTGCTACCGCTTCTGCTCCCCGCTCAGCAAGGCCGTGTCGTTACCGTGAGCTCCGTGGCGCATCAAGGTGCGAAGCTGGACGTCCACGAACTCGATTCCGCGGCCGGCTTCGACCCGCATGCGGCGTACGCTGCTTCCAAACTGGCGAACATACTGTTCACCAAAGCCTTGGCGAAACGCCTTGCTGATACGAGTGTCACCGCCAACTGTCTGCATCCCGGCGCTATCGACACGAGGTTGCTGCACAAAGGTTGGGGCGCGGGCGGCGCGCCGGTTGAGCACGGTGCGCAGACTTCCGTTTACCTCGCGACGTCGGACGCCGTAAGCAATACCAGCGGCGGTTACTTTACCGACTGCCGGCCCGTTGCGCCGTCACGCGCAGCGCACGATCC
>CAZAWU010000230.1:0-6073 GCA_964488915.1 uncultured Burkholderiales bacterium | reverse complement strand
CGGCGCAGATTTTCTTCCAGCTCTTGACGCCCGCTCTTGGAGAGCGCGACTGCCTTGGCTTCGTCGCGGAAGTGCGGTTGCATCGCGCGCAGCGTAGCAAGATTCTGGCGCCGGAATGCATCGGCGAATTCGCGCGCTTCGAACGGCGGCACGCCGAGCGATTCGAGTGCGGCGCGGCCGCTTCTGAGCGAGCTTTCGAATGTCTCGCGTTCAATCGATTCCACCCCGCGCTCGGTGAGTTCCATCCAATGCCGCACGTTGCGCGCACGCGCGATGATCTTGAGGTTGGGAAATTCGCGGCGGGCGAGGTCGGCCAGCGCCAAGCTGTCCTCGACTTGATCGATCGCCACTACCAACAGCTTTGCCCTCGCGGCGCCGGCTGCTTCGAGCAGATCGAGCCGCGTGGCGTCACCGTAGAAAACTTTGTAGCCGAACTTGCGGATCAGCTCGATCTGGTCGGGATCGTGATCGAGCACGGTGATGCGCACATCGTGCGCTAACAGCAAGCGCGAAACGATCTGGCCATAGCGGCCGAAGCCGGCGATGATGACTTCGGCGTGTTCGTCTTCGACTGCGTCGTGCGCTCGCTCTTCGCGCTCGCTTCGCTGTGCATGGCGGTAGGCGAGCGCAATGAGCAGCGGTGTTGCGGCCATGGACAACGCCACCGCAGCGGTCAGCAACGCTTGCCACTGCGCGGTCAGCAATTGCGCTTGGCTCGCAACGCCGAACACCACGAATGCAAACTCGCCGCCCTGTGCCAGTAACGCGGCGAACAGCCAGCGCTCGCGCGCAGCGACGCCTAAGCGCGGCGCGATCAACCACAGCGCCAGCGCCTTGAGCGCCAACAAGCCCAGCAACACCGCCACAAGCATGGCAGGCTGGCGCGCCACCACGCCAAAGTCGATCGACATGCCGACGGCAATGAAGAATAAGCCGAGCAGCAGCCCTTTGAACGGCGCGATATCTGCCTCCAGCGCGTGGCGGTATTCGGAGCTCGCCAGCAGCACGCCGGCCAAGAAGGCGCCGAGCGCCATCGACAGTCCCGCCAGCGTCATGAGCTGCGCGATGCCGATCACGAGCAGCAACGCGAACGCGGTGAAGATTTCGCGCACGCCCGCCTTGGCGATCAGGCGCATCAACGGTCGCGTGAGGAATCGTCCGATGACGATGACCCCGGCGATCGCGGCGAGCGCTTTGATTGCTTGCAGCCAACCCGGGTCAGCGCCGGCCGCTTGCACGCCGAGCAGCGGCACCAGCGCGATGAGCGGGATTGCGGCGATGTCTTGAAACAGCAGGATCGCGAAAGCCGGGCGCCCCACCGGCGCGTTCAGCAGATTGCGCTCGTTCATGCTCTGCACCGCAACAGCGGTGGAGGACATCGCCATCGCCAAGCCCGCCGCCAGCGCCGCCTGCCAGCTCATGCCGGCGAGTAACAGCCCGCCCGCGAGCAGCAGGCCGCACGCGGCCATCTGCAAACTGCCGCCGCCAAACACGCTCTTGCGCATCTGCACCAGACGCTTCAAGTCGAGCTCCAGCCCGATCAAAAACAACATAAGCACCACGCCGAACTCGCCGAAGTGCAGCGTCGACTCGGCTTCACGCACCAGGCCGATGCCCCAAGGACCGATCAGGCAGCCGGCGATGAGATAGCCGAGCACCGAGCCGAGTCCGAAGCGTTTCGCTAGCGGCACGCATACGACCGCCGCGCCGAGATACACCAGCGCATCGCCCATCAACGAGCCCTCAGCCGCCATGGCGTTCGCTCCATGCTTGCAGCCGCGAGCGGTAGTGGGCTGCGTGCCGTTGCAGCACCTCCGGTCCAACGCGATGAGCGCCGTGCAGGACGATCGGTTCGAGCCAGTTCATCTTGCAGAAGCGCGCGGTTTGCTTGACCACGGGCACGAACGCCTCGAATCTGTGCTCATGCATGCCGTCGGGTTGATAGCCATCATCCGGCGCGCCGGTGGAAGTGACCCAAAGGCAATCTTTGCCGGCGAGCGCGCTCGCCCCCTCGCCGAACGCCCAGCCGCGCGTGAGCACATCTTCAAACCACAGCTTGAGCAGCGCCGGCGGCGCGTACCAATACAGCGGGTGCTGCCAAACGACCAGCCGCGCTTGCGCAAGCAATGCCTGCTCGGCCGCGACGTCGATGGAGAAATCAGGGTAGCGGTCGTAGAGCGGGTGAAACTTGAGCTGCGGCAGGTCGTGCACCGCGCTCAGGAGTGCGCGGTGCGCGATGGAACCCGAGTGATGCGGATGGGCGTAGACCAGCAGGATCATGTGTTGTTGTTATCGCAGGCGAAGCGCGCATAATGTGCAAGCGCGTGTGGTTTGTCTACTGATGGATGCATTAGGCGGACCCCGGATCTTGGGGGCCGGGCAAGGCTGCGCCGCCGTCAACCCGGCTCAAGCCGGGTTGACGTCCCTCAGCGACTCGGTAGCTGATTCGGCCGCAAGTCGAACACCAGCACTTCGGCCTGTTGCCCGTCGCCGAAGTTGAGCATGCTCTCTTGCGTAATGCGTGCGCCGTCCCCAGCGCCCAATGTAGTGCCGTTCACCTTCAGCGCACCACGGGCGACGTGCACGTAGGCGTAACGGTTCGGCGGCAGCGTCATGCTGGCTGTCTCTTTGCCATCGAATAAGCCCGCATACACGCGCACGTCCTGATACACGCCGAGTGCGCCGTCTTCGCCCTCCGGTGCAATGATCAAGCGCAAGCGCCCGCGCTTTTCGGCATCGCTGAAGTGCTTCTGCTGATAGCGTGGTTTCACGCCGGTTTTGTTCGGCACGATCCAGATCTGCAAGAAATGCACGAGTTCGTCCTTCGATGCGTTGAACTCGCTGTGCGTGATACCAGTACCGGCGCTCATCATCTGAACTTCACCCGGCTTGATGGTGGAGCCGGTGCCCATCGAATCCTTGTGCGCCAGCCCGCCTTCCAGTACGTAGGAAAAGATCTCCATGTCGCGGTGCGGATGCGTGCCGAAACCCATGCCCGGCTCGACGCGGTCGTCGTTGATGACGAGCAGATCGGAAAAGCCCATCTGCTGTGGATCGTGATAGTGGCCGAAAGAAAAAGTGTGACGCGAGTGCAACCAGCCGAATTCGGCTTGGCCGCGATCGGCAGCTTTGCGAACAGTGATCATGGTGAGCGCCCTTGTTCCAAAAGCAACGAAAGACCGAAACCGTAGACGGTAGGGTTCACACCCTACAGAAGAAACGGGCAGAAGCTTGAGGTGGGGCCGAAGCTCCCTAACTCAAGCCCGTGACCGGCACCGCGGCGCCGTGCATGGCGTGGGCCGCATCCGAGGCTAGAAACACAATCGTGCTGGCAAGCGCCTGCGGCGCGACCCAGCGCGCGAAATCGGCCTTGGGCATGGCAGCGCGATTAGGTGGTGTGTCGATGATAGTCGGCAGCACGCAATTGACGTTGATGTTCTTTTCGCGCAATTCCGCGGCCATCGCTTCGGTCAACCGTATGACAACGCTCTTGGTCGCGCAGTATGCGCCCATCTGTGCGACGCCTTTTTGCGCCGAGTAAGCGCCGACGTTGATGATGCTGCCGCCGCCTTGTTCGATCATCACCGGCACCACGGCGCGCACGGCGTTCAACATGGTGCGCACGTTGATGTCGAACAGGAATTGCCAATCCTCATCGCTGGTTTCATGCACGGCCGGCCCCATGCGGAAACCGCCGGCGATGTTGCACAGCACGTCGATTTGGCCGAAGCGCTGTAGCGCTTGAGCGACCGCGCCGTTAACCTGCACCTGATCGAGCAAGTCGACCGGCAGCAACAACTGGCGCTCGTTCGGATTCGGATAGGCGCGCTGCAATTGCGCCTGCTGCAGGTCGACCAAAGTGAGGCTCGCGCCGAAACCGGCGAACGCTGCCGCGACCGCGCTGCCGAGGCTGCCGGCAGCACCGGTGATCATGACGGACGGCCCGGTGCGCTGCGCTTGGTTCATGCTGTAATCTCCATCGACCCGGGGAAGAACCCCCGGGGATCGCTCATGCGTGAGGCTAGTCCTTGAACGCTTCGACTGGGACCATCAGCTTCACCTCGTCACCGACGCCCGGCAAGCCGTAGCTCATGCCAAACTCGGAGCGCTTGATGGCAGCCGTGACATCCACGCCGCACACTTCTTTTTTCGCCATCGGGTGCATGGTGCAGTTGAATCCGGCGGCCGACACGCTCAGCGGCTTGGTAACACCGCGCAGCGTCAGCTCACCATCCGCACCAACGACTTTGTCGCCGTCGAACTTCAGATTGTCGGACTTGAACACGATTTTCGGATGCTTGGCGGCGTCGAAAAAGTCCTCGCTCTTCATGTGCTCGTCCCACTTGGCGATGCCCATGTCGATGGAGTTTACGTCGATGCTAAGTTCGACTGAGCCTTTCTTCGCCGCGCGATCGAGCGTGATTTTGCCGGCGGCGCTGTTGAAGCGCCCGCGCTGCGTCGACACGCCGAGATGCTTGACTTCGAACACCGGGAACGTGTGGCGCGTATCGATGCTGTAGCTTTGCGCCGCCGCGACCGCGCTGCCCAAAGCGATAACCACACCGATTGCTTTCAAAATGTGCTTCATTGCAATGCCTCTCCTCTCAAAGTTGCGTTACGAAAACACGTGCCTGCGCTCTATGGATTCTCGTTGTCCTCGCGCGCGGCGCGCGGCTACTTCTTCAACGGCGCCAAGACGAGTTTATACTTGACGATCACGTCATCGGCCACCGTCTCGGGGTCGTTCCACGGACCGTCGCCGATCAGAAATTCCAGGCGCTTGAGCGTGAACTGCCCGCTGAGCGTGCTCCCCGCACTGTCTTCGCTCAGGTTGAAGGGCAGTACGGCATCGCGGGCTTTGCCCTTGATGCTGAGTTTGCCCACGGCCTCGTATTGATTCGCGCCCTTCTTGCGCACGCTGCTGGAAACAAACTTGGCGGTGGGAAAGTCCGCGATGTTGAACCAGGCCTTGCGCTTGACTTCAGTGTCGCCTTCTTCGCTGCCGGTATCGACACTGCCCATGTCGATCTCGATCTGCGCGCTCGCACCGGCCACGTTGGCGGGATCGAACACCAGCTTCGCGGTGAACTTTTTGAAACCGCCATCCACCGGTACACCCATCTGCTTCACGGTGAACTGCAACGCAGACTTGGCATAGTTTACTTCACGAGATTGCGCGTAGAGCGATTGATGAAAGCATCCTAAGGCCAGTATGCCTAGTAGCCAGCGGGAAACAGCCAAATTCATTTAAGGTCTCGCTCCGTTATTCTTGCGAAAGGCAGCATACGTTTCAGGGTTGCATCGCGGTCGATCAGGTGATGCTTGAGCGCGCCCATCACATGCAGCGCGACCAAAACCAGTAACGCGAACCCGAGCAGCTCGTGCACTTCTGAGAGTTGCTTGGCCAGCACTTTGTTCCGCGCCACGAGATCCGGAAGCGTGACTAACTTCAGATAGACGGTTTTGAAGCCGTAGGCCGAGCTGGTCAACCAGCCGCTCACCGGAATGACGAACAGCAGCGCGTAGATCCCCGCGTGCACCGCTTGCGCCAGGCTGCGCTGCCAATGCGGCATCTTCAGCGGCGGCGGCGGCGGTGAGATCAAACGCCAACCGAAGCGCACGATGGCGAGTAAGAAAATCGTCACACCAATCCATTTGTGATACGCATACCACTGCAAGCGGCGCGGGCTGACCGGCAAGTCCACCATGGAGAAACCGAGCGCGAATGAACCGATCAGCAACAGAAACATGAGCCAATGCAGTAGCTTGGCCAGCGCGCCATATTGAAGCGCGTCGTTGCGGAGCCACATGTTGCGACGAGCTTAGTCGGATAAAAGCGCGAACACTAACATTTTCTTTCGTGCGCGTCAGAAAAACCGGCCGCGAATGGTCAGCAGTCGCACACACTCGCACTGCCGCGAGTGGGAATTCGCGCTGATGCTTGGCGCGGGAAAGCTAGCATGCCGCGCCGCGTGGAAAGTAAGAAATGCGCCACGCTTGCAGCGTGGAAGCTACAAAGTGCGCCCACGCTTGCAGCGTGGAAGCTACAGAATGCGCCACGCTTGCAGCGTGG
>CAZAWU010000229.1:3777-6105 GCA_964488915.1 uncultured Burkholderiales bacterium | reverse complement strand
GTTCAGGCTCGCCAGTTCTAACTGCTGCTGCGACCAGTCGCCCCAAACCGGATCGTTCAGGACAACATCCAAAATGACGTTGGTATCGACAAGGATCAACGCCCGGCCTTGGCGCTGCGTGTCAGCGCCATAATCTCGTCGGTGCTCATGTTGACCGTCGCCACACCACGCAACTGGGCAAACCGGCGTGTGGGTTGCTTGATTTTGCGTTTGCCGTGGCGCAACACCACTTCACCTGTCGGCGTGAGCTCAAAATCCACCGCCGAGCCGGTTTCGATGCCGAGCAGTTCGCGCACCCGCTTCGGTATGGTGACTTGCCCCTTGGAAGTGACCGTTGTCGCCATAAACTCTTGAGTAATGCCTCTTTCCGATAGGTATTACTATAGCACGGCGGCTTGAATGATTGCCTGATCCGCTCTCTGCCTAAGCCGTCACCCACCCATACCACCGATGGCTCGGGCTCGCGCCTTCATCTAGATACGCCATCTTCATCTGCGTCAAATAATCCGCCGGAAGCTCATTGCGCTTGGCCGCGACATCGACGTTGAACACTTTTGCGGCGTTCAACCCGAAAATCTGCTCCTTCACCGCCTTGGTCAGCGGCGCGTAGCCGTGCTTTTCGATCAACTCAGCCGGAATCTCGAAGCGGCGCATTGCCTCAATCTGCCACTGCGGCGTGCCGTACCAGATCGAATCGGTGCCCCACAGCACGTGGTCGACGCCGAAGGCGGCGATCATTTGCCCGAGTAGGTGAGCGCAGGCGGCGGGGTTGGTCGAGACGAGTTGCCCGAAGGTCGAGCCCAATTCCATATAGATATTCTTGATGCCCGGCTCTTTCTTCTTCATCTCGCAGAACTCGGTGGTCCACGGCACTTCGCCGTCGGCCTTGGGCGCGTTCACATTGAGCAAGCCGGAGTGATAGACCATGAAGTCGATATCCGGGAAATCCTTGGCTGCTTGAATCAAATCGCGTGGATGGTTGTAATCCGCCACCGGCCCGAGCGGCAATCCCTTATGGATGCAGAAGCGCTTGATGCCCACTTTGCGCATCTTTTCCAACGCGGGGTAGGCGATCTTCTCGTCGTCAACAAACCAGCCATGCTCGAAGCCTTTTGGGCAAGCGCCGGTGTAGGCTTTCCACGCGTCGATCTTGAGTTGCTCCGCCTGCATCTCCATGAAATCGAGATCGGTTTGGCCCAGCTGCGGCGTCACCAATCCATGCGAGAGCATGCGGCGCGAGCGCGTGAGGCGGTTGATCTCGTCGCGGAACAGCGTCATCTCCTTGGGCGGCACCACGGCCTCGTTCGGATAGGGCCCGGGCGGCGTGGATATGAGCCCGATCGCGGTTTCGCTATCGAGAAATACTTCCTTGATGAAGTTTTGCCAGGACAAATCCGCCAGCGTGCCGGAATCTCCTGCGAGCTTCGGATTGAAATTCTGCGCACGCTTGCGCAGTCGCATCAAACCCGGCTTGCTCACCGCGCCCTTGCGCTGGGCCTCCGCGTCGGCGGGATCGTACGCTGCACCGACGTAGTGCAACTGCACGTCAAAGATGAACGGCGTAGCACCCGCCGCTTCCTTCGCCGCCGCGTTTTCGGCAGCTTCCACTTCGGAAACATTGAAGAAGCGCCCGAACACCGCATTCATGGCGAGAAACGCCGTGGCCATGCCGCCGCTGGTGCGCAGGAATTGGCGGCGGCTCAAGCCTAAGCGCGGCGCCAGCGCGTCGGCCTGCGCGAGGATGCGCTGCTCGACTTCGCGCTGCTCACGCGTCTGCGGCATCGGTTGGAATTCCTCGTTCGAGACAAGGCGCGTGGGGATGGGCGATTCGGTTTCGTGGCCTTGCTGCATGCCGGGACGAATAGAAAAAGCTTTGTTGTCGCGTTTCATTGCAACTCCTCCAAAAAAGAAAGCGGTGAGTGGCGAGAGCCGCTTACGCTACTTTGGTCGCTGCCTTCTTCAGCAGCGCCTTGCCGCGCACTGTCTTGCCGGCGCCGCGCGCCGCTCTCAACTCGAAGCGCATCTGCGCATCGTGATCGGCGAGTAAGATTGTCGCCATTTCATCAATTAGCTTCGTTACGCTTACCCCGCGCGCCTTGGCAAGCTGCTTCAGGCGTTCGTGTTTGTCGTCGGGCAGACGAATGATAAGTGCGCTCATTGCATTGCTCCTAGGAATTCGCTCGGCGTGACGATCGCAAGTCGCGGGAAACGCAGATCGCCGCTCACTAGATCGCGCTTGTTCATGGTCACGACGGCTTCGGCGCCGCCGGCGACGGCAAGCTCAATAAGATGATTATCCCCCTCATTCTGCAAGTTGGGTCGCCATGC
>CAZAWU010000229.1:0-3677 GCA_964488915.1 uncultured Burkholderiales bacterium | reverse complement strand
GCCAGCGCTGCCGAGGAGACGATCTTGCGCGTCAAGCGCAGCGAATCGGCGGCAACTTTGCGGTCTTCGGGTGTGGACAAATAATTCGGCGCAATCGCGGGATGCTCATGCGGGTCGGCGCTCTTGATACGCACGTAGCCGCGCGAAGTCGGGCGCAAGTTGCACACCGACGCGGTGAACGCCGGAAACTCGTGCAGCGGGTCGCCGAACTTATCCAGCGACAGCGGCTGAATGTGGTACTCGATGTTGGCGGTGGCGTAGCTCGGATCGGACTTAGTGAAAGTGCCGAGCTGGCTGGGCGCCATGGTCAGCGGGCCGCGCCGTTGCAGCGCGTACATGAGCGCCATTTGCACTTTGCCTAACAGCGAGTTGGCCCATGTGTTCATGGTGAGCACGTTTTTCACTTTGTACACGGGGCGAACCTGGAGATGATCTTGCAGATTCTCGCCGACGCCAGGCAGATCATGCACGATCGGAATGCCAAGTTTCTGCAGGTACTGGGGATTGCCTATGCCGGACAATTGCAACAACTGCGATGATCCAATTGATCCAGCAGCCAGTATTGTCTCAATGCGCGCTTCGGCAAACTTCTCTTCGCCGCCTTGACTGAATTCGATTCCCACCGCTCGCCGCGCGGTGTTCGATTCGTTCGTTCCGCGCTTGTTTTCCATGCGCACTTTGTTGACCAAGCAATTGGTCAGAACGGTAAGATTCGGCCGCGACATGACCGGTCGCAAAAACGCCTTGGTCGCGTTCCAGCGCACGCCTTTTTTTTGATTCACCTCGAAGAAGCTCGAGCCTTCGTTGTCGCCGCGGTTGAAATCGTCGATCTTCGGAATGCCGTGCTGCTCGCACGCATCGCGCCAAGTTTCCAGCAACTCCCACGATAAGCGCTGGCGCTCTACGCGCCACTCACCGCCGGCGCCGTGCATTTCATCCGCGCCCTTGTGGTAGTCCTCGCTGCGCTTGAACACCGGCAGCACGTTGTCCCAGCGCCACGAAGAATCTCCGGTGAGTTCGGCCCACTCGTCGTAGTCGCGCTTCTGTCCGCGCATGTACACCATGGCGTTGATCGAGGAGCAGCCGCCCAGCACTTTGCCGCGCGCGTAGCCGATAGAGCGGCCGTTAAGTCCCGGCTCGGATTCAGTTTTGTACATCCAATCGGTGCGCGGATTGCCGATACAGTAGAGGTAGCCGACCGGAATGTGGATCCAGATCCAATCATCCTTGCCGCCGGCTTCGAGCAGCAGCACGCGCACATCGGGGTCGGCAGAAAGGCGGTTCGCCAGCACACAGCCTGCGGTGCCAGCACCAACGATGATGTAGTCGAAACTGCCCGCGTTTTGCATGCCCAGCAAACTCAGTTCTTCGCCCGAATCAGGTCGGCGGCCTTCTCGCCGACCATGATGGCCGGGGCGTTCGTATTACCCGAGGGCATGGTCGGGAACACAGAAGCGTCCGCCACGCGCAAACCCTCCAAGCCACGCACGCGCAGTTCGGGATCGACCACGGTATTCGGGCCTTCACCCATGCGGCAAGTGCCGATCGGATGGTAAGCGGTGACGGAATTCTTGCGTATCCAATCGAGAATTTGCGCGTCGCTTGCGACATCCTTGCCTGGCGAGAATTCCTCGCCGCGCAAGATGTCCATCGCCGGGGCGTGCGCGATGGCGCGCGTCATGCGGAAACCCGCCACCATGGTACGCTGGTCGATCTGCTCGCCGAGAAAGTTGAAGCGAATCGCCGGCTGTGCGTTTGGATCGGCCGAACGGATGTGAATCGAGCCCAAGCTTTCCGGGCGCAACTGATAGCAAGTGATAGCCATAGACGGCTCGTCGTGCAAGATGCGCCGTTGCGGATCCTTGAGCGAGTACGGCACCAAGTGCATTTGCACATCTGGCGTCGGCAGATCGCGCTGCGTCTTCAAGAACGCCACCACCGGCGCGGAAGGTAAGCTGATAAAGCCACCGCGGCTGACCAGGTAGCGCCAAGCCTCGCCCAACTTGTTCACGCCCTGCGCGCGAAGGTTGTAGGAGGCGCGCTTGTCGGTCACCCGCCAGCTAATGCGCGCATTGATGTGATCGCGGAAATTCTCGCCGACCGCGGGCAGCGAGTGCTGCACTTTGATGCCGTGCCGTTCGAGAACATCCGGGCGGCCGATGCCGGAGAGTTCGAGCAACTGCGGCGTCGCCACGGCGCCTGCGCACAAGATCACTTCACGCGCGGCGCGCACTTCGCTTTGCTGCCCGCGCTGCTGATAGGCGACGCCGGTACAACGCCGGCCCTCGAGCAGCACATGGCGCACTGCCGCTTCCGTCACGACGCGCAGGTTCGGACGCCGCATTGCCGGTGCGAGATAACAATATGCCACGCTCATGCGGCGGCCGCGCTTGATGCTGGCCTGCGTCTTGCCGATGCCTTCTTGGTCGAGGCCGTTGTAGTCCGGATTCACGCGGTAACCAGCTTGCTCTGCCGCAGAGAACAGCGTGTCGTACAAGATGTTTTGATCCGGCACGATGGATACGTGCAACGGGCCGCCATGCCCGCGCCCTTTTGCTTGGGCCACTTCGAAGTCTTCGATGCGGTCGAACAGCGGTGCCACGTCGCGCCAAGCCCACCCGCGCGCACCCATGTTGGCCCAAGTGTCGTAGTCCTGCGGCTGACCACGCACCCAAACCAAGCCGTTGATCGAGCTCGAACCGCCGAGCAGCTTGCCGCGCGGCACCGGAATGCGGCGATTGGCGGTACCGGCTTCCGGTTCCGACTCATATAGCCAATTCGCGTCAGGATGGCTGATCAGCAAGCCGAAGCTGATGGGAAAGCGCGTGTAGAAGTGATCGGCGCGCCCGGCCTCTAACAACAACACCCGCGTTCGCGCGTCTTCGGTTAAGCGCGCAGCCAGCACAGCGCCGGCCGATCCGGCGCCCACGATCACATAGTCGTACTCGTTGCTTTGGTTCATTGGAAGTGACTCAAATTGGCTCAAACATCTTCTTATGCGGCAAGGTCAATGCAAGGCAAGCCTTGATTTGGCGCATAGCATAGCGTGAAGCCAACCCGTTCGCACACCGCCGTAAAATCGGTTGCCCGCGACACGTGTGCTGTGGCAAGGTCGCCATAGAATCCATCCCGGAAGATTCGAGGACTCAGATAATGCACTTCCCCAGCAAAAACACCCGAGGCTTCTTGGCGTGCGCGGCACTGCTGCTTGCCGCGCTTACTGGCGCACCACTCGCTGCCGAGGAGCCAGGGCCGGCGTACGGCCCGGAACTTGAAGGCTTCGATTACCCATGGCCGGTGCAGCGCTTCAAGTTCGAATCGCAGGGGCAACCGTTGCAAATGGCCTACCTAGATCGCACGCCCGCTGTGCCCAATAGCCGCACGCTCGTCCTGCTGCACGGCAAGAACTTCTGCGCCGCGACCTGGGAGCAAACCATCACAGCGCTGAGCGAAGCAGGCTACCGTGTCATCGTGCCGGATCAGATTGGTTTCTGCAAGTCGACCAAACCCAGCCGTTACCAATTCACGTTTCAACAACTCGCCCGCAACACCCACGCACTACTCGCCTCGCTGGGCGTTAAGCAAGTTACCGTCATGGGCCATTCGACCGGCGGCATGCTCGCGGTGCGCTATGCGCTTATGTACCCGCAAGAGACCGAGCAAATCGTCCTCGTCAA
>CAZAWU010000228.1:0-6109 GCA_964488915.1 uncultured Burkholderiales bacterium | reverse complement strand
GCCGCCGCAATGGAGCCAGGGGATTGTCGGCATAATGGCGCCAGTTTAGGTGTAGTTTTCTGGGTTGCGGACGGGGTGAGTTTTACTTCGTTTTGGGGCCTTTTGCAACAGCGTGTTTTGGTTCACTGTGCTCTGCTCTAGGGGTGCGGCAACTCTCGCCTTCGAGTACGACGTGATAGGCGCCGTGACGCAAGCGATCGATGGTGGCGGCGCCGAGTAACTTGTTCGGGAAGGCTGCGCTCCATTCGTCGAAATCCAGATTGCTGGTGAGCAGCGTGCTGGCGCGCTCGTAGCGCTCGGCGATCAACTCGTGGAAATCTTCGTCCTGCGGTGAGCGCAGCGGGCGCAGAGCGAAATCGTCGATGAGCAGCAGTGGGACTTTAGCCAACTGCTGCAGCTTGCGCTCGTAGCTGTTGGTTGCCCGCGCGGCGTTTAGACTGGCGAGCAGCTTGGTTTGACTGGTGAACAGGATTTCGTAGCCTTGGCGCAGCGCGCAATGCCCAAGGGCTTGCGCCAGATGGGTTTTACCGGTGCCGGTGTGTCCGACAATACACAGTGGGGCTTTCTCCTCGATGAAGCGGCAGGTGGCCAGATCGGCGATCTGATTTTGATTCAGCGTCGGGCGCAGGCTGAAGTCGAAGCGATCCAACGTTTTATCCGAGAGCACCTGGGCTCGGCGCGAGCGTTGCGCAAACTGACGTTGTTCGCGCCGGGCGATCTCATCTTGGATCAGCAGCGCCAAGAAATCGGTGTAGGCGAGTTTGGATTCCACGGCTTGGCGATTTCTCGCCTCCAAGGAGTCGAGAATACCGGATAGGCGCAATTGTTTGAGCAGCGGTTGCAAGGCGGGCATGGGGTTCATTGTGGGCGAGGCTCCTTCGGTTGGGTGAGGTGGACCAGTTGACGAATTGACGCAGCCACTAGTGCAGCGTATCGGGCGGCGTACGGCTAAAGCGGTTGGCGCCCAAGTAAGGCGCTTCCAACACCGGGCTTAGGGCTAAATCGAGTTGTTGCTGATCCAGCCCTTCTTTGAGAATTTGCTTCACCGTGCGGTAGCTGGGGCAGTCGAAGTGCAGCGCGCGGGCGCAGGCCGCCTCCAGTCGCACGGGGCCAAAGCTCTCGCCCAGGCGCAGCAGCCCTTGGGCGGCGCGCAGATGATCGAGTACCCGGTGAGAGAACAGCCGCTCGACGAGCGCCAGACACTGCGCACCGACGGTGCGCGCTTGCGCCAAACACCACTGCGGATCGCGCATCAAATAGGCTTGCGCATCGGGAGGTAAATGATCGGCCACGGTGGCATGCGCGCCGGGGCGCAGCTGACGCGGGTGGCAGGCCACCAACAAGTGGCCGTGATAGATACGTACCATATTGACGCTCGCTTGCAGCCAGAGCGTCTGGCGGATCAAATCGAACGGCACCGAGTAGTGCGAGCGCTCGAACTGCACATGGCCATTACCGTGGACTTTGGCTTTGGCCCACACGGCGCACTCTGGGGCAATGGCCGGTAGCGGCTGCAGCATGGCGCGCTCGGTGTCGCAGAACAGCGTCAACGGCCGCGCCCGGGTGCTGCCGTGGATACGGTTGCCGGCTTCGCCCAGAATCCAGGCTTGCAACTGCGTGTTGGCATCGGCCAGATCGCGAAACTCGCGCAGCGGCACGAAGTTGGCCTTCAGATATTTGACCCCAGCCTCCACGCGCCCCTTGGAGTCAAGCGCGCATTGCATACGGTGACGAGCATGGCGCGCAAGTTTTTACGGTTACCCATCCGTTCCATCCGCTGCGTGGGCAGACGTTCGATCTGCTTGCGGTGCGCAACAACTGGGGCGGAGATCGCGTCTCTTATGCGGGCCCTGACGGACGCTTGCGCACTCTGCCCGTCGAATGGACGGATGTTCTTGAGCCCGAGCTCGTCGTCACGGTCGGTGCTGGCCGCGCCATGTTGCGGGTCGATCGGCTGCGAGAGCTACGCCAGTTAGTCGATGCGTCTTCGCTGCACGGGGAGGTGGCATCGTGTTAAGCAAATTACGTGCTTTATGTCTTTTAAAATATGCGCCAATGACGAATCGAGCATCTAGTTTCATGCGGCAAATTATTACATATTCTTCTATAGAATCGTTGCGAACCCCGCTTTCTGGTATTGATTTCTCTTTACATGTGGAACATAATTATAGAGACATTCCAGATACCGTCTCTCCGAGGAGATCGCATGCCCTCACGTTCCCCCCAGCGCAAGCGCCGTCAGCAGGCCTTGCAGGACCAACGCGCCGTCCATCCTCACCCCGAGGCGGTGACCGATGCGCTGTTTCGCGACAGCGCGTTCTTCGATCCGAACGATCTGGTTCAGGTGAAGTACGAGATGCTGCGCAGCGTCGAGAAGGACGGACGCGCGGTGGTAGAGGCGGCAGAGGCCTTCGGGCTGTCCCGACCGGTCTACTACGTGACACGCGAGACCTTCAGCCGCGACGGCCTGCCGGGCCTATTGCCGCACAAGCGCGGACCGAAGCGGCCACACAAGCTTACCGAGGCGGCCCTTGCGGTGCTCGCGCAGAGCGTGCGGGAGGCCGAACGCATGCCAAGCGGTACAGAGTTGGCCGCACTGTTGGCCGAGCGCTTCGGCATCAGGGCCCATCCCCGCAGTATTCTACGCAGGCTGCACCCGCTTCTGAAGCCGCAGGAAAAAAAACTGCGCTGACGCTCGAAGCGATTGCGCTCGACGTGATGCAGCACAGTGCGCAATACGAACTGCTTCGCGCTCAAGTTATGCGAGGCGATGCGGCGCGCCCAGATCTCACTGCTCAGTCACGCGGCATCGGCCTTGCCTTGCTGCTGTATGAGGGGATGCCCGGATGGCTCAACGCGATCGATGGCGTGCTTCGCGCATCGTTGACCCAACGGCCCAACGATGGGGTGCAGCCACCGGCGCCGGCGTGTCTCGGCGCGGGCGAGATCACAGCGCCGTGGCTGTCCACGGTGCAGCGTCACAGCGTCACTACGCTTCTGACGAGTCTGATTCTCTCGACACGTCGGGTTGACGGTTGCTCACCGCTGGAGGGATACCGATGATGCTTATGAACACCGAGGCGCATCAAAAAATTACGGCGACACATCTGTCGCGCATGGCGTACTTGTACGTGCGCCAGTCGACGCTGCGCCAAGTCCTGGAGAACACCGAGAGTACGCAGCGTCAGTATGCGTTACGCGAGCGCGCCGTTGCACTGGGTTGGCCGCTGGATCGGATCGTGGTGGTCGACAGCGATCTCGGACTATCGGGCGCTAGCGCGGCCGACCGCGAGGGCTTCCAGCGCCTGGTGACCGAAGTGAGCCTTGGCCGCGTGGGCATCGTGCTCGGTCTTGAAGTATCGCGCTTGGCACGCAACTCCACCGACTGGCATCGCCTGCTCGAGCTGTGCGCACTCTCGGACACGCTCATTCTGGACGAGGACGGACTGTATGATCCGGCGCACTTCAACGACCGCTTGCTCCTGGGGTTAAAGGGCACCATGAGCGAGGCGGAATTGCATGTGCTCAAGGCACGCCTTCGCGGCGGCATCCTCAGCCGTGCCCGCCGCGGCGAACTGAAGCAGATGGTTCCGGCCGGCTTCGTCCATGACGCGAACGACCTTGTCATCCTCGATCCGGATGCCCAGGTGCAGGCCTCGGTACGGCTGTTCTTCGATACCTTTGCCCGCACCGGTTCCTGTCTGGCGGTGGTCAAGGAGTTCCACGCCAAGGCGCTGCTCTTCCCACGGCGGCTGCGAAGCGGTGCGCACAAGGGCGAGCTCGTGTGGGCGGAGCTGCTGCACTGTCGTGCGCGACAGATCATCCACAACCCGCGCTATGCCGGCGCTTTCGTGTTTGGTCGCACCAAGCATCGTCGTCTGCCCAGCGGAAAGTACTCCTCGCGCCAGGTCCCAAGCGAGGAATGGATTCTGATGCGCGATGTGCATCCGGGCTACATTACCTGGGAGGCGTATCTGTCGAACCTGCAGCGTGTGAAGGGCAATGCACTGGCGTGGAGCACGGAACGCCACCGCGGTCCTGCCCGCGAGGGCACAGCGCTGTTGCAGGGGCTGGTGATCTGCGGCGCCTGCGGCGAGCGCATGTCGGTGCGTTATCACTCTCACCACAATGCACAGATCCCCACGTACTGGTGCGGCCGCCGCCCACTGCAGCGAGGTGAGATCGGGCTGTGTCAAACCGTACACGGCAGCGCACTCGATATCGCCATCGGCGATATCATCATTGAGGCCATGACGCCGCTTGCCATCGAAGTGGCGCTGGGTGTCCAGCAAGAACTAGCCAGCCGTCACGAGGAAGCGGATCGACTACGCCGTCAGCACGTGGAGCGAGCAAAGTATGAAGCGGAGCTCGCGCAGCGTCGCTTCCTCAAGGTTGATCCGGACAACCGCCTTGTCGCCGACGCACTGGAGGCCGATTGGAACATGAAGCTGCGTGCACTGGCGGGGGCGCAAGAGGTCTATGAGAAGGCGGCGGCGGCCGATGCGAGCGTTGTGAGCGACGCCGAGCGCGCGCAGCTGATGGCTCTGGCGAGCGACTTCCCACGCCTGTGGCACGATCTACGCACACAGATGAAGGACAAGAAGCGTATGCTGCGCCTGCTGATCGAAGATGTCACGCTTACCAAGGGAGATGCAGTGCACGTGGATATCCGCTTCGTCGGCGGCGCGACACGTTCACTCGATCTGCCGCTGCCAAAGTCGTGCGTCGAGCTGCGAACCACCGACGCCGCCGTGGTCGAGGAGATTGATCGTCTGGTCGATACCTACACGGACAAAGAGATCGCTGATCTGCTCAACGAGCGCGGTGTGCGCACCGTAGTCACAACGCCGTGGACCGCTGCACGCATCGGGCGGCTTCGCCATACGTATCACCTCACGGATCGACGCACGCGCCTGCTCGCGCAGGGATTTCTGAGCCCGCAGGACGTGGCAACTCGATACGGTGTTGTGGTCTCCACGGTACACCTCTGGCGTCGTCGCGGCCTGCTGCGTGCACATCCGGTCAATGATCGCGGCGACTTCCTCTACGAGATTCCACCTGAAGACCTCCCCACGAAGTTTGCTCACAAGCACGACTATCAAGTCAATTCCACAACTTCATCATCACACAACTGACGAGGTGCAGTATGAGTCTGAGCCCTTCTTCTTCGGATCGCGCGGGGCGCAAGCCGAGATCTTGAAGCCGTAGCCCAACGCCAGTTCCGCGTAGGCGCGCTGCACCTCGGGCTCGTAGTAGCAAGCGCGCGTGATTGCACACTTGGGATTGTCGATCACCAAGCGCTGCGGCACGCCGTTGAACCATTCGAAAGCGCGGCGATGACACCCCAGCCACGTCTCCACCTTCTGATCGCGTACCACCTCGGCGTACTGATGCCGGCTCCAGGCCAGCGTCATGACGAAGATCCAACTCTTCACCGCCTGGCTTTGCCCCGGCACTGGGATCAGCGGGCCTTGGCCGAAATCGACCTGCGCACACTCGCCCACTGCAAACTCCAGCATCACGCTGGCCACCGCCTCTGCCGGTGCGTGGGTGTGCACAAAGCGGTAGATGGCCGACAGGCTGGCGTTGAAACCATGGTTGCGCTTGAGCGCTTGCCGGATCGTGGTGGCTTGGATACCTTGGGCGTGCCACGCCAACACTTGTTGCGCGTAGGGCGCTACGCTGGAGACATTGCGTGCGCGTTTCGGTGTGCTTTTGAATACCAGCGCGAGTTGTGCATCCTGGGGCAAGGCCTTGGCCGCATCGAGCCAGCCCTGCGCCTGCGCCAGTTTGCGTACGCGCGCCACGCTCTTGCGTCCGACTTGCTGCGCCCCGGCAATTTCCCGATCCGATTCGCCCAAGCGCAGCCGGGCGAGTATTTGACGAACCTCGTACATCTCGAACCTCCTGTTACCCATCGCGTCGCCTCCGAACAAAAAGTCCGCAGGCTAACGCCGGAAGTCCGAAACCCGAGAATCCTACACGCTACCAACTGGCGCCATTACGCCGACGATCCTCTGGCGCCTTTATGCCGACGATCGGCTGGATCCTTTATGCCGACAATCTACTGGCTCCATTATGCCGACGATGAAATGGATCCATATGGGCG
>CAZAWU010000227.1:4293-6144 GCA_964488915.1 uncultured Burkholderiales bacterium | reverse complement strand
GCGCGCTAACATCCTCCAAGCGCTTGAGCACATCGAGGCATAGCGTGTAGAAGTGTGTGCCCGCCGGTGTTGGGCTTACGCCGTGCGCGGAACGCTCGAACAGTTTGAGCTTGAATTCGTCTTCGATCTGCTGAATGTGCACCGTGAGCGCCGGCTGCGCCACGTGCTCGCGCTCCGCCGCCTTGCTGATGCTGCCCGCTTCGTAAACAGCGACGAAATAGCGAATCTTGCGGGTATCCAGCATGCAGCGCCTCGCCGACCCTTAACCGCCCAAGTACGCTTTCACCAGACTGTCGTCGGACAGAAAACGCGTCCATTCGCCCTTAGCGACTTCATGCACCACGCGCCCAACCGACAGTACATACCCGCGGTCAGCCACCTGCGCCGCCAGCGCGACGTTCTGCTCCACCAGCACGATACTCATGCCGCGGCTGCGCAGCGCATCCACGGTCGCCATGATCTGCTTGACCACCAGGGGAGCGAGGCCGGTGGAAGGCTCATCGAGCATGAGCACCTCCGGGCGCAGCAGCAACGCGCGTGCCAGGGCGACCATTTGCTGCTCGCCGCCGCTCAAGAGCTCCACCGGGTCGTCGAGGCGCTCGCGCATAAAGGGGAACAGTTTGAGCACGTCTTCAAGTTGCGATGCCGCCTCTCCGCTTCCGAGTTGCCGCGTCTGCGCCGCAGCCAGCGTGAGATTCTGCCGCAGCGTCAACTCGCCGAAAAGGTGCCGCCCTTCGAGCACCACGCCTAAGCCGCGGCGCGCGCGCTCGTGGGCAGGCAGAGCCGTCACGTCCATATCTTGCACGAGAACCCGCCCTGCACGCGACTTGACCAACCCGCATATGGCAGCGACGAGTGTGCTCTTGCCGGCGCCGTTGGCGCCGATGATGGCGACCGTCTCGTTGGGCGCGGCATGCAGGGAAACATCGCGCAACACCGGCACGTCGCCGTAACCCGCTTCGAGCTTTTCCACCCGCAGCATCGTCTATACGCCTAGGTAAGCTTGCCGCACACGCTCATCCTGCTTGATCTCCTGCATGGGGCCGGAGGCGATGATCGAGCCGAAACACAGCACATGCACCTTGCTCGCAATGGTGACCAAATCCATATCATGCGACACGAGCAAAATCGAAATGCCTTCAGCGTTGAGCCGCAGCAGCGCCGCGCGCAACTGCTCGATCTCGCTGCTGTTCAGTCCGGAGGACGGTTCGTCCAGCATTAACAAACGCGGTTGGCTCACGTAAGCGCGCGCAAGCTCGATCAAGCGCTGCATGCCCGCGGGCAGTTTGCCGGCCAGCCGCTCGCGCACCTCGCGCAGTCCGAATTTGTCCGCGGCGGTTTCAGCTTCCGCACGCATGCGCGCCAACTGCGCGCGCGAGCGCGCTGAGCGCCACATATCGCTCAGCAGGCCGCTATCGGTGTGGCGATACAACCCCGTCATGAGATTCTCCAACACCGTCAAGTTGCCGAATACGCGCGGCGTCTGGAACGTGCGCAGCATGCCCGCCCGGCTGCGCGCCTGCACCGAGTCGCGCGTCACATCGCGGCCGTCGTAGCGCACCGTGCCGGCGCGCGGCGTCAAAAATCCGGAGACGATGTTGAAGAGCGTGCTCTTGCCGGCGCCGTTCGGACCGATCAAGCCGGTAAGCGATCCGGCCGGCACGCTGAAGTTGACCCCGCGCAGCACCTGCAAGCCGCCGAAGTTGTGCGTGACATCGGTAACATCGAGGGAAGCGGCGGCGGTCGCCAGCGCGGCGGAAGGCGTCATTGGCTGCGGCTGGCGGCACGCGCTCGCCACCACTTCTCGATAGCGCCGCCGAAACCTTCCGGCAGCAGGATTACCGCGGCGAT
>CAZAWU010000227.1:0-4193 GCA_964488915.1 uncultured Burkholderiales bacterium | reverse complement strand
TTGAGCGCGTGAATGTCGACGGCCAGCACTTGTGCCGCCTCCGGTGCATCGCGCATGGCGCGCAGCGCTAGGCCATTTCGAGAATGTACGAGGTTGTGGTGCAGCCATAGCAGCGCTCCGGCGATGGGCCACACGAAGAAGTAAAAGCGCTGCGGTGTATTGAGCGCGAAGCCGAATAGGTTGATGTGCGGAATGCCGCCGATACCCAGCGTGCCGCCGGTCAGCCAATCCCACTCCAAGAACAGAACATGTCCAATAATGGCCAGGGCAAGTGTCGCCAGCGCAAGGAAATAGCCGGACAAGCGCAACACCGGCCAGCCGACCACCAGCGCGATGAACATGCTCAGACCGATACCGGCCAGCACCGCGATCGGGCTGGGCAAGCCTTTCTGCGTGCAGAAGTAGGCGACGCTGTATGCGCCGATGCCGTAGAAAACACTTTGCGCGAGACTCACAATGCCGCACTGGCCAAGCAGGAACGCCACGCCCAAACCCGCGACGGTGTATAGCGCGGCAAACACCATAAGGTCGACTAGATAGCGCGGCGCCACCCAAGGCAGCATCGCCCACAACAGAAGCGCCAGCGCAATCAAAACGAGGAGCGGGAACTTCATCTCATCCGCCCTTGCGCAGCTTGCGGCCGAGCATTCCCTGCGGCATGACGATCATGATGATGATGAGGATGCTCATCGCGATCACGTCTTTGTAGCCCGATGACACGGTCACGATGGTGATCGATTCGATCAGTCCGAGCGTAATGCCGCCGACGATCGCGCCCATGGGGTTGGTCAGCCCGCCCAATATCGCCGCGGCAAATCCCTTCAAGGTAAGCAGCAGCCCCATCTCGTAATGCACGGTAACGAGCGGGCCCACCAACACACCCGCGAGCGCCCCGACCAAACCGCCGAGTACGAAAGTGAGCGTACGCATCTGCCCGACGTTGATCCCTGTGGTCGCCGCACCCTCGGCGTCGATGGCTGCCGCCATCATCGACAAGCCGACGGTCGTGCGCATGAAAAACAAACGCAGCAACAACATGACGCTCAAACTAATCGCGATCAACCAAACCGAGTGCACGCGAATAGCCGCATCCCAAACCACGATGATGCCTTCGCCGCCGATACCGGGCAGCGCGTGCGAGTCGCGTCCGACAAAGTACAGCACCAGAGCGGAAGCGGCGAACGCAATGCCGAGTGTGAGCAGCAAATAGCTATCTTCGGTGCCGCCGCGACGGCGCAGCGGCCGCACCAGCAGCAACTCGATCAGCCACCCCGCCAACGCGCCGAGCAGCACCGCGACGAGCATCGCAGGCGCGAGCGCCCACTGCGCCTTTTCCAGCAGCAAGACCGCCGTGATACCGCCGATGAGCGCGAAGTCGCCCTGCATGGCGTTGATGATGCGCGTGCCGCGAAAAATCGCGGCAAGGCCAAGGCCAACTAGACCGTAGACGAAACCGTTGGTCAGGCCCGTCAATATCGACTGCAGCAGCAGCCCGCCGGTCATGCGGCGAGGCTCGCGAGCTTAGCCATCCTACTTGCCCGCCTGGAACGGCAGACGCGTAAAGCGCCCCTTCACCAGCTTCGAGTAAGTGTAGCTACTCAGTTCGATCCCGGTCATGTCCGGCGCGGCAAAGTTGTACTGCGCGATGACGCCGCGATACGGCGCGCGAATGGCCGCGGCAATCGCTTCGCTGCCGGCGTCGGGTCCGGCCTGCTCCAGCGCTCGCGCCAGCACGTGCACGGCATCCCAACCGGCAGCATCGTAGGTCTTCGGCAGCGTGCCTTTCTCTTTGCGGAAGTACTCGACGAATTCTTTCTGGTGCGGCAGCGGGTCCTCGGAAACGATGAATTCCGCAAACACGATCTCGTCGGCGAATTCCCCCATGCCCTTCACATATTCGTACGACGAAGAGCCGACCGCGGACACGATGGGCTGTGTAATGCGCACTTGACGTGCGTTGCGAAACGGCACGGGCGATGTTGCGATCACGCCCACGGCATCCGGCTGGGCGGCGCGCACTTTTGCCGCTTGCGCGCTGACGTCGGTGGCGGCCACTTCGAATTTCTCCGCGGCGACGATTTCTACACCGTAATCCTTGTGGACGCCCTGGATGTTGGTCATTACCAGTTGCCCATAGCCGGAATCGTGCAGCACACCGAGCTTCTTCGCCTTCAGCTCCTTGGCGATGTATTCCATCATCGCGCGCGCATTGAGCTGCTGCGGGGGCAGCATGTGGAACAACGATTTGTAGCTCGACTCGATTGCCGGCCCTAAGCCCGTCATGCATAGCTGCGGCATCTTTATGCTGTTGGTCACTGTCGCGACGGCGCCGGTGCTCGCCGTGAGCGACGGGCCGAGCATGGCGACGACTTTTTCGCCGTGAATCAGCGCTTCCGCTTTGCTCTTCGCAATATCGGGTTTCGAGCCGTCGTCCTCGACCATTATCTTGAGCGGCCGGCCTTTGATGCCGCCGCGCTCGTTGATGCGCTTCTCGGCCAGCAACATGCCGCTGCGCTCGGGCCCGCCGAGACCGGCGCCCGCGCCGGTCAGCGAAAGTACCGCGCCAACCTTGATGGGTGCGCCGGCGGGTTGCTGCGCAGAAACAAAACTTGTTGTGAGCGATACCAGCGCGGCACTGCACAGCAGCCGCCACCGTCGACCTATCGTCATTCTCTGCTCCTCCTGTTGGGTATCTCCGGGGGTTTCTTGTGAACCGCTCCGGCCTCGTCTTACGCCCCTCGAATCATCGGCGATGCTGCTGCGAGATGCAACTGTTAGCCGAGATTGACCATGATGTGCCGCGCCACGGTGTAGTCCTCCAGTCCGTACATCGACAAGTCCTTGCCGTAGCCGGACTGCTTCACGCCGCCGTGCGGCATCTCGCTCACCAGCGTGAAGTGCGTGTTGATCCACACGCAACCGTACTGGAGTCGGCTCGCTACGCTCATCGCCTTCTTGATGTCGTTGGTCCACACGGAGGCGGCCAGGCCATAGTCGGAATCGTTCGCCCAGGCCACGGCCTGTTCGACATCGCTGAAACGCGTGGCCGACACCACCGGCCCGAACACCTCCTTGCGCACGATCTCGTCGGTCTGCAAGACGTCGGCGACGAGAGTCGGTTCATAGTAGAAGCCGCCGCCAGCGACTTTCTTGCCGCCGGTCACGACTTTCGCATGCTTGGCCGCCGCCGCTCGCTCCACGAAACCGGCGACGCGCTCGCGATGCTTGTCGCTCACCAGCGGCCCGAGTTCGGTCGCTTCGTCCTCGGGCGAGCCATACTTGAGCGACTTCACCGCGCCGCCGAGATCGGCGACCAGCTTGTCGTAAATCTTCGCGGAACCGTACACACGGCACGCGGCGGTGCAGTCTTGACCGGCGTTGTAGAACGCGCCCATGCGCACTGTAGCGACGACTGCGTCCAAATCCGCATCGTCGAACACGATCACCGGCGCTTTGCCGCCGAGTTCGAGATGCGTACGTTTGAGCGTTGCTGTCGCCGCTTGCAACACTTTCTGGCCGGTGGCGATGCTGCCGGTGAGCGCGATCATGCGCACGCCGGCGTGGTTGATGAGCGGCGAGCCGACCGTATCGCCGCGCCCGGCGACGATGTTGACCACGCCTGCCGGGTAAATCTCGGCGAGGATTTTGCCGAGATGGAGGGCGGTCAGCGGCGTTTGTTCCGACGGTTTCAATACGACGCAATTGCCCGCCGCGAGTGCCGGGCCTAGCTTCCACGCCGCCATCATGAGCGGATAGTTCCACGGCGCGATGGATGCCACCACTCCAATCGGATCGCGCCGGATCATGCTGGTGTGGTTGGCGATATATTCGTCCGTGGCGCTACCATTCATGCAACGTGCCGCGCCGGCGAAGTAGCGGAAGCAATCGACGATGGCGGGGATTTCGTCGTTCAGCGCGCGCGCGTAAGGCTTGCCGCAGTTTTGCGATTCGAGCTTGGCGATCGCGGCGGCGTCTTGCTCGATGCGGTCGGCGAGCTTCAGCATCAGCAAGCTGCGCTCTTGCGGCGTGGTGCGGCCCCAAGCGTCGAAAGCTTTGTTCGCGGCTTCGACGGCGGCGTTGATTTGGGCGACCGAGGCTTCTTTGACTTTGACAAGCGTTGCACCGGTGGCGGGGTTGACGATGATTTCTTCGGCGCCTTCGCCGGGGACTAGGTTGCCGTTGATCAACAAGTT
>CAZAWU010000226.1:1760-6177 GCA_964488915.1 uncultured Burkholderiales bacterium | reverse complement strand
CGCGAACCGTCGGTGTACTGGTTGCCATACATCTTGTCGCCGACCGCCTGCACGACGCGGCAACGGCCCCAGTCTGCTTCCAATTCGTCAGCCAATACGACCGGGGTGCCGGTGCGGATGCCTTGGCCCATTTCCGAGCGGTGGCAGACGATGTACACGGTACCGTCCTTGTCGATGCTGACAAACAGGTTGGGGTTCAAACCTCCGGTGGGAAGTGCCACGCCTTCGGCTGCCTGCGCTTCCTTGACGAAGGGGTTGAGTTTGCCGGTCGGGTCGAGCGTGACGCCAACGGCGAAGCCGGCGCTGACACCGGCGGTCTTGATGAATTCGCGACGGCTTACATTTTCGATTAGGCTCATGACATCATCCCCGCTGCGTCTTTGATGGCTTGGCGAATCCGCGTGTACGTGCCGCAGCGGCAAATGTTGCCCGCCATTGCTTCGTCGATATCGGCATCGGTCGGATTCTTCTTCTGGCTAAGCAGCGCCGCAGCCGACATCATCTGGCCACTTTGGCAGTAGCCGCACTGCGGAACGTTGTTCTTCACCCATGCCTTTTGCACTGGGTGATCGCCGCTAGCGCTCAAACCTTCGATGGTTACAACCGAGCCGCTGACCGCCGAAACCGGCGTTACGCACGAACGCGTGGCCACACCGTTGATGTGAACGGTACAGGCGCCACACTGGGCCATACCGCACCCGTACTTGGTGCCCGTCATGCCGAGGACATCTCGGAGCACCCATAGCAAAGGCATTTCGCCAGGTACATCGACCTGGAGCGATTTGCCGTTGACTGTTAACGACATTGCCATAAACGCTACCTCCTAGTTTGCGGTGACTGACACGCGATCCAAACCGGCATCGCGCTATGAACGCCCCGATCTGATGCAAGTACTGCGACCCCTAAGAACACCGGCTACTTATTCCTTCGGCGCAGCGGGCGCTGGTGCCACGCTCTTAGTGCAAAGCCGCCCAATCTGAGTGCTACAACGCGTACACATCCCTGAGTGCGCGCGCAGTGCAGACGGAATCGAAGTGGGAAACGCGAACCCCGGACACGCCGGCGCGTCGAAATAACCTCTTCTCCTCCATCCCGGGCAATTCGGATTATTCTGTTCTTCGCCCGTAACGTGAGGTAAAAAGTATCACGTTCGAGAGGCTTTTTCCAGCGCCAAATGGCAGCGCCGTTTTTGCGTCGCGGTGTTTCCGGTGTCGATGGAGTAGTGATCGGGAAGCGGGGTGCCGTCTCAGCTCTGTGGTGATACCTGATTTAGTATCGTCGAGCCGCGGCGCAACGGCGCGCGCCTTCTACGACAGCAATTTGCTGCTGCGGCCGAATTGGTACACGGTGCGGCGCGAGCGCCATTCCTCAAGCAGTGGTGGGATCGGCAGCGCTGGGCAGGGCAGTGCGCGCTTGCCGTGCGCATCAAGCGTTTCGTCGTCGTCTTGAATCCAAATTCCGCCATGCACCGGCCGGAAAGCCCACGTTAGGTAGCCGCGGCGTGCGGCGACGCTTAGCAGTTCATCAGCATCGGGCGTTTCCGCGAGCACGGTGCAATGACCGTTCGGTTTGTGCGGCGGTGCGCCGAACGCTTGCAGACATTCGAGCGCTTCCCGCGCTGGCGCCCCGGGGCGCATGCACGCGGCGTGCTCGCCGCGCGCTACGTTCCAAGCGCCTAACGACCAACCTGCGTCCAGGGCCGCCCGATCGAGATCAAGCACGTCGTCCCAACACTTGTTGATCTGCACCGCCGAACTCGGCACGGAAGTAAAGCGTACCGCTTGCGCCGAATCGATTTCCGCGAGCTTCTCGCGCATGAAGCCGTGCCAATGCAGGGTAAGGATAATCGGTGTTTCGGGACAGGGAATCGCCGCTACCGTGATGGCTACCAGCGGCAGGCGCGTTGCCCGCATTTGCTGTTCGATGTGCTCTATCAGATCCAAGCGAACCTCCTAGGCTGTGTCACTCGCAATTGCGTTCAGCCCGTTACTAGCAACGCCAATGCCAAAACTAGCATTTCTCTTAGGTAACCGCGCTCGCTCCGAGCGGTGCTGCAGCAATCTTTCATTTTTTAATGTAGCAAGCGCGCAAATCGTTGACTGGTGCGGATTTTCACAGTCCAATGGGTTAGCACTCGCGCGACTATGCTGCCAATGAGGGCAGCGCGGCTACAGTAAACTTGCCGCTCTGCGTTCATCCACTGACCCAGCATGACACTGGCCCGCTCACGATTTGTGCGATGCATCATCGGCTTGTTTATCGCGCTTGTTCTGTGCACGCCGCTGCGAACTCGCGCACAAGGCGATGGCATTCCGGAGCCCGTGATGCAAGCGTTGCGCGAAGCGAATATTCCCGCGAGTGGCGTTGCAATCTACGTCCACGAACTGGACGCCGTCGAGCCGTTGCTCAATCATCGCGCGGCATGGCCGATGAACCCCGCATCGGTGATGAAGCTGCTAACGACTTACGGCGCGCTGGAGTTGCTCGGACCCGCTTACACCTGGCGCACAGAGCTGTACGCCACGCGTGTGGAGGGTGACACCGTG
Source organism: uncultured Burkholderiales bacterium (assembly GCA_964488915.1). Classification (GTDB taxonomy): domain Bacteria; phylum Pseudomonadota; class Gammaproteobacteria; order Burkholderiales; family JALYOK01; genus CADEHE01. The sequence continues at coordinate 3,631 of CAZAWU010000226.1, read as the reverse complement.
CGCGGCGATCTCTACCTCAAGGGCTACGGCGACCCCAAATTCACTATGGAACAGTTTTGGCTGTTGCTGCGCAGCTTGCGCCAGCGCGGCATCCGTGAAATCGCCGGCGATCTCGCGATCGACAACAGTCACTTCGAATTACAGGCGGCGGACCCCGCGGCCTTTGACGCACAAGGACACCGCGCCTACAACGTGCTGCCGCAGGCGGTGCTGCCGAGCTTCAAGGCGGTGAGCTTTCGCTTCGTACCGGATCTCGCGGAGCGCACGGTGCGTATTTACGCGGAGCCGGATTTGCTGCCGCTGCGCATCGTCAACAAAATAGTTCTGAAAACGGGCGCGTGTCCCACCGATTGGCGCGAGGCGGTCGAGCGCGATCTCGACAACGGGGCTCAGCGCGCAACGGTCACTTTTCGTGGCGTGTTCTACAGCGAGTGCGGCGAACGTGAACTCGGTTTGTCGGTGCTGGCCAACGGTGAATTCGCGGGCGCACTCTTCCGGCAGTATTGGAGCGAACTCGGCGGCGCTTTCAACGGTAAAGCCACGCATCGCCCGGTGCCACCTGACGCGCGCTTTCTCGTGAGCCGCCAGTCGCCGCCGCTGTCGGAGCTGATGCGCGACATCAACAAATGGAGCAACAACGTCATGGCACGCCAACTACTGCTGACCCTCGGCGCAGAGTCCGGCGGCGCACCCGGCAACGTCGCCAAAGGTGAAGCCGCGCTACGCCGCTGGCTGCAGGAGAAGGGGCTCGATTTCCCGGAACTCATCATTGAGAACGGGTCTGGATTGTCCAGAATCGAACGTTTGTCCGCGCGAAGTCTTGGCAAGTTGCTGCTGGCGGCGTCAGTCAGTCCCTATGCCGCTGAATTTGAAGCCTCATTACCCGTTCCAGGGGTAGACGGGACCCTTAAGCGAAAGCACAACGCCCAGCGCGTTGCGGGACGCGGCCACCTCAAAACCGGCTCGCTGGAGGGTGTGCGCGCGATTGCGGGTTACCTGCTCGACGCTAAAGGCCGCAAAGTTGTTGTCGTTTTTTTGGTGAATCACCCGAAGGCGGCGGGGGCGCAGTTGGCCCAAGATGCGCTGCTGGACTGGGTTTACGGTAGACTCTGAAAGTGTCGGGCAAGCGCTGATTGATGCATTTGGCGTTTGCGGCTAGAGTACAAAATGGTGCTGCAAGAGTGGTCAGAAAAGAGTGGTCAGAAGTATGAAGAATAAATACTGGGTTCAAGCAGTTGCACTTTCTTTCAGCGTGGTGGCGGGCACCGTTCTTGGCGCCGAGCCGGGCTGGTTTGGCGGTATTCGCATGAGTTCGCCTAGCGTCGATGCACCGGCCTCGTCGCAAGCCGACGACTTGGATGTCAACTGGCGCGTATGGAACGTGCCCATCCGCCTAAAGCTCGGCATGGAAGTAGGTCTCGTTGATCGTGATGCCACCGAATCGCTGCAAGGCGGAACGGGTTTGCGCTTGCCGGGCGTGGATAAGCTCGGCTGGCAGGTCGTGGGCGTGGGCAACATGCCGATCACCAAGAACTGGGGCGTGTTCGGCAAACTCGGCGCGCACCGTTGGGGCACGGACGCCACCTCGAACTTTGGCAGCATCAGCAACTCAGACCCGCGGCCCACCTATGGCCTCGGACTCAAGTACCACTTCAGCGACAATTTGAGCGTGTCCGGCGAATGGGACCGCTATCGACTCGGCCCGGCCAACGGCGTGCGCCCCGATAGCGACATTGACTTGCTTTCGATCGGTTTGAAGTACAGGTTTTAAAGGAGGCGCGGGGACCCCGGACCCCGCGCTCGTTCAATGAAGCGGAGTCGCTGGAAGAGGGCGCGAGAAGCGCGCCTTGAGGCAAAAGCAACCCCGGCCG
>CAZAWU010000226.1:0-1660 GCA_964488915.1 uncultured Burkholderiales bacterium | reverse complement strand
AGGGCGCGAGAAGCGCGCCTTGAGGCAAAAGCAACCCCGGCCGCACCTGTTAGGTGGCGCGGGGAATCCCCTAACACCGCGACTCCTATTAAACCAACTTCCCCAAGATGTACCCGATGATGATCCCGATGATCAACGCGAACGTCAGCCCGCGGTACGTCAGCACGTCCTTCGAGTAACCGCGCCGAATCGCGATGTAAGAAATCAAGTAGCCCACCGCGTTGATGAGCCAGATCACCGGGATCGCGAGAATCTTCACCAGCAGGGGCCCGATCAGTGGAATGGCGCCGAGCAGTGCCAGCAACCACGCGAACGCGTTCGAAACCAGCCCGACCAGCACCACGCCGCCCGCCACCGCGCGCTTGTCGACGTTGTAGTTAAAGCCAAGCCAGATCAGCGCGGCGATCGCCAGCAACGCCGGCACGATCACGCGCCAGTCTCTCCACAGCGCGCGGCGCGTTTCGGCCGAGGCGGCTGCGCTGGTGTCGGCGTCCAGAACGCGCTTTAGTTTTGCGACATCCATGTATTACTGTTACCAGGATAAAATTGAAAGTCAGATTCCGTGTGATTTAACAGGATAAATTGGTATGAGTATCTAGTCCAGATAAGCCGCCACACAACCTGCAAACACCATCGCGCCGAACCAATTGTTGTGCCGAAACGCGCGAAAGCATCCCCCCCGCTCGCGCGACCGGATCAGCGTGTAGTGATACAGCGCAATGCCGCCCGCCACCGCAAGTCCAACGAAGTAAGGCCAACTCAAGCCCTCGCGCACGCCCACCCACGTGAGCAGCGCCAGTGCCACCGCGTAGCACAGCATCACCGCCGCCACATCGAAGCGCCCGAACGTCAGCGCGGAGGTGTGTAGCCCGAGCTTGCGATCGTCGTCGCGGTCGACCATCGCATACTCGGTGTCGTAGGCGATGGCCCAGAAAATATTCGCTGCGAGCAGCAGCCATGCGCTCAACGGTAGCGCGTTCGCCACCGCCGCGAACGCCATGGGAATGCCGAAGCCGAAAGCAATACCGAGATACGCCTGCGGAATCGCAAAGAAGCGCTTGGTGAACGGGTAACTCGCCGCCACGAACGCCGCGACAAACGCCAGCGCAAGCGTGCGCGAGTTGAGTTGCAACACCAGCGCGAACGCGGCGAGCGCGAGCACCGCCGCTACCGCCAGCGCTTCCCACGGCGCGATCAAGCGCGCGGCGAGCGGGCGATCCTTGGTGCGTTCCACGTGGCTGTCGAATTCGCGGTCGGCGTAGTCGTTGATGGCGCAGCCGGCCGAGCGCATGAGAAATGTGCCGAGCACGAAGATCGCCAGCGTCTTCGCATCTGGCGCGCCGCGCGCGGCGATCCACAGCCCCCACAGCGTCGGCCAGAGCAGCAGCAGCGTGCCGATCGGTTTGTCGATGCGCACCAATCTCGCATAAAGCGAGAAGCGCCGGGACAAACTTAGCGGTGAAATGGAGGTCACGTGAACGAGCGTCGGCGCCAGGGAAACGCCGGCAGTTTACCGCGTGAGCTGCCGCGCGGCGCTGCAAATGCAGCGTGCCGCCGCAAAGCATCGTATAGTTGCGCGATTTCAATTTCCCGCCGCACCGCCCATGGCCTCTAGCCTGCTCGCTCTGCTCGACGACATCACCACCGTTCTCGATGACGT
>CAZAWU010000225.1:0-6210 GCA_964488915.1 uncultured Burkholderiales bacterium | reverse complement strand
CTTCGCGCCGATGGTATCGAAAATCACGATCGAAGCTTTCTCGATGTCGATCGCGTACAAGCGCTTGCCGTCGGTCGCGGGTTCGAGCGAAATCGCCGCGTGTCCCGGCATGCGCGCCACGCGCTTTTTCGTTTGCGTATCGAACGCCCATATCTGCTTGGCCGGATTCTTGTGGCTGCCTTCCACGCCGCCATCGTGCATCGCCACGTACAAGCGATTGGTGCCGCCGTGCACCGCCAGCGGCTGATAGCCGCCCGGGCGCCAGCCCTTGGTCATCTCCGCTTTGTTGGCCAACGGCCAGGTTTCGCTCACCGCAGCGGTCTCGCCGCCGACACTGACCTTCGCCACGTTGCCCTTGAAGCTGACGAAATAGTAGTCATCGCCAACTTGCTCGCCCTGCATGAACCAGGCGTCGGCATCGGCATCGAACAATTTGGCGCTAGCCTTGCGTCCGGCCTCGGCGCCGCTGTCATCGATCGTCACGGTTTGAACGGTGCCGTCGCCGCACAGAGAAGCAAAGCGCTTCGAATCGGAATGCACGGGGTAAATCGCCCAGCAGCCCGGCATGGGGATTTCGCCGACCATCTTCTTCGCTTTCATGTCGATCACGCTGACCGACGTGGCCGGCGTGGCGTTCTGCACGAACAGCCAGCGCCCGTCGGCGGATAGCCGCATCAAGCCCTCGTACTGCAGCGCCATGGCGCGCTTATCGGAAATAGGGATTTCGTACTTGAAGGTGAGTGTATCGGCGTCCCACACTTCGACGATGTCGACGCGATCGCCGCGCTGCCCGCGCGACAGATAGCCGGTAGCAACGAGGATCTCACGCTTGTCGTTCGACAGCGCGATTTGGCCGGTGAAGCCGATGCCGATGACGCCTAGGTAGTTGCCGTTGTCCGCGTCGACGATGTGCAGCTTGCCGTCGGAGATATGATTGATCGCGATGTCCGCAGCGTAGATCCGATTCTTGGCGGTGATCGCCGGAATCGTCTTCGAGATCTCCGGTTCCAGATCCGCCGCGAGCGCGTGCGCGCTCAAGGCCAAACCGGCAGTTATAGCCAACGCAAACTTGTTCATCGCTCTCTCCCCAAAGTGACGCGGCTGCAAGGCTCAGGGGCAATCTACCACAAGCGCCAGGGCCTGCAAAACGGTTTCCGCGCATGGTTGTGCGCCCAGATGCTATCCTCACCCGGCCCCAATCGTCTATTGCCCGCAATGATGCCGACACCCACTCAATGCCAAGTCATCGAAATCACGCAACCCGGCGCACCCGAGGTATTGCGCGCCGTCACCCGTTCGACGCCGCAGCCCGGCCCGGGCGAGGTGCTAATCAAAGTTGCCGCCGCAGGCGTCAATCGCCCCGACGTGATGCAGCGCCAGGGGATGTACGCGCCGCCGCCGGGCGCATCCGATATTCCCGGGTTGGAGGTAGCCGGCGAAGTCGTCGCCCTCGGCCCCGCCGTGAGTACCTGGGCGATCGGCACACAGGTCTGCGCGCTCGTCGCCGGTGGCGGCTACGCGCAGTACTGTGTGGCGCCGGAAGGGCAGTGCTTGCCCGTGCCGCGCGGCTTGAGCATGATCGAAGCAGCCTCGTTGCCGGAAACGTTCTTTACCGTGTGGGTCAACGTATTCGAGCGCAGCAAGCTCGCCTCCGGCGAGAGCCTGCTGGTGCAAGGCGGCTCCAGTGGCATCGGTGTCAGCGCGATTCAGATCGCCAAAGCGCTCGGCCACCGCGTGTTCGCCACCGCCGGCAGCGCGGAAAAATGCGCTGCGTGCGTGGCGCTCGGCGCCGAACGCGCGATCAACTACAAGACGGAGGATTTCGTCGCCATAGTGAAGGAAGCCACCGGCGGGCGCGGCGTGGACGTCATCCTCGACATGGTCGGCGGCGACTATGTGCCGCGCGAGTTAAAAGCGCTCGCTGACGACGGACGCCTCGCCTTGATCGCCTTCCTCGGCGGGTCGAAGACGACCCTCGACCTCAACGAAGTACTGCGCCGACGCCTGAGCATCTCCGGCTCGACCCTACGCCCGCGCAGTGTGGAATTCAAAACGCAGATCGCGCAAGCGCTGCGCCAGCGAGTGTGGCCGCTGATCGAAGCGGGCAAAATCAAGCCCGTAATCCACACCACTTTCGCGTTGGGCGACGCCGGCAAAGCGCATGCGCTGATGGAGTCGAGCACGCATATCGGCAAGCTCGTCTTGACTGTTTGACAACTATACTTGCTAAGGTACCTTTTCATAAGTCAATATCAACAAGACTCTTGATGTTATAACTTCAGCAGTATAGAGTTCTTGCCCTGCTTCACCCAGCGCCTGGTTGCCTCTGTAGGCGCGCGCCTACGCAAACACCGGGATTCGCTGATTTCCCGTTGGCACCGAGGCAACTATCGTTGCATCGTGTTTGAACTCGCGCGCGACGTGCGCGCAACGCCAATGCAACGTTGTCTGCGACTCTTCTGTTGGGACCGCCGCGGGTGCGGCGCTTTCGCGCGCTTGGCCCCTGCGCTCCTGCTGGCGCCTTACGTACTGCTGCAAGTGCTGGCCGAGTGGCTGCCGCATTGCCTGCGCGCGCTGAACGCCCTGATCAATCGCCACGACGGCATCGTCTACGATCACCCAGCGCCGCGTAGGCCCAAGGAGCGGCGCAACCAGCACGATCGCCGCATGAGCGCCCGCCTGCGCGAGCGCCGCGGCAGCGAGCGCGCCCATCACGCGCACTGGCGTCGGCAAGGCTGAACCAAAACGCGCGCCGACGGAAAGCACGGCTCTACATCGTCACAGGAATGGCAACTATGCAACGAGATGCTCTTGGCAATACCGTCAGCGGCGCCGACGCTGCGGCTATCGATATCTATGGCCGTGCGCTGCACGAGTTTCAATGCTACATCGGCGATCCGGTGGCTACGATCGACACCGCTCTGTCGGCTCGGCCCGAGTTCGTCATGGGGCACGTGCTGCGCGCCTATCTGCACTTGCTTGGCACCGAGCCCGCGGGTTTGCCGATCGCACGCGCCGCGCTCGAAGCGGCCGGCGGCTTGCCTGCGAACGCACGCGAGCGGGCGCATCTGCGCGCCATCGCGAATATCCTCTGCGGACAATGGCATGCTGCGAGCCGCGTGCTCGAAGACCTGAGCATCGACTACCCGCACGACGCGCTTGCGCTGCAGGCGGGACACTTGGTCGATTTTTTGACCGGCTCCTCGCGCATGCTGCGCGACCGCATCGCTCGCGCGCTGCCGGAGTGGTCGCCCGACATGCCGGGTTATCACGCGCTGCTCGGCATGCACGCTTTCGGGTTGGAAGAAACCGGCCACTACGCCCGCGCCGAAGCCGCAGGCCGGCGCGCGGTGGAGCTGGAAGCGCGCGACGGCTGGGCGTGGCACGCGGTCGCGCACGTCATGGAAATGCAGGCACGTCCGCGCGCCGGCCTCGCTTGGCTGCGTACGGACACGAGCGCATGGTCCGAACAGAGCTTCTTCAGCGTGCACAACTGGTGGCACCTGGCGCTGTTTCATCTCGATCTCGACGATATCGCCGAGGTGCTCAAGCTCTTCGACGGACCGATCTACGGCAAGGGCTCGCAAGTGGTGCTCGACATGATCGACGCGTCGGCGCTGCTCTGGCGCTTGCACCTTCGCGGCATCGATGTCGGCGCGCGCTGGCAAAGGGTGGCCGACGCATGGGAGCCGATCGCCGCGGCCGGCAACTACGCATTCAACGACGCACACGCGATGATGGCCTTTGCCGGCGCGCAGCGCACGCACGCCGCGCAAGCGGTACTGGAAGCGCAGCGGCACGCCGTTGATGGCACGGACGACAACGCCATGTTCACTGCCACAGTCGGCGCACCGCTGACGCGCGCCATCCAAGCCTTTGGCGCGGCGCGCTACGCCGAAACCGTCGAACTGTTGCGTCCGATCCGCAACGACGCGCAACGTTTCGGGGGCAGCCACGCGCAGCGCGACTTGATCGATCTCACGCTCATCGAAGCAGCGCTGCGCGACGGTCAACAGGCGCTCGCGCGCGCACTCACCAGCGAGCGCAGCGATAACAAGCCGACCAGCCCGAGCGCGCGCACGCTCTGGCGCCGCGCGCAAGTAGCGGTGGCCAAGGCAGCCTAGGTCTGCGCCCATTCCCTGCTCTATCCGAGCAACGCAGCAAAGGAGCACTCATGAACACCCTCCGTGCCGCGCTCGCGTGCGCGAGCGCCGCCCTTCTGCTCGGCGGCTACGCACAGGCCGCGAGCAACGCCTACCCTAGCAAGCCGATTCGCCTCATCATCCCCTTTCCCATCGGCGGCCCGACCGATATCGCCGCACGCGCGGTCATCGATGCGATGTCAAGGCAATTGGGACAAGCGGTCATCGCCGACAACCGCCCCGGCGCCAGCGGCAACATCGCTGCGGCGCTTGCCGCGCACGCCGCGCCGGACGGCTACACGCTGTTCTGGGCGCAGGGCGCCACCCACGGCATCAATCCATCGTTGTACCAAAACCTCGGCTACGATCCGGTCAAAGACTTTGCGCCCGTCGGGCTGGTCAGCGACAGCACCATCGTATTGCTCGCGCACCCGTCGTTGAAGCTGCGCAACGCGCGCGAACTGATCGCGCTCGCCAAGAGCAAACCCGGCGCGCTGCATTTCGCCTCGGGTGGCACCGGCACGCCGCCGCACATGGCGGGCGAACTGTTCGCCAAAGCCGCCGGCGTGCGCTGGAACCATGTCCCCTACAAAGGCAGCGCATCGGCGCTGCCCGATGTGCTCGCCGGGCGCGTGCCGATCATGTTCGACGGCGTGGCTTCAGCGCTGCCGCATGTCCGCAGCGGTAGATTGAAAGCGCTCGCCGTCACGGCCGCCACGCGCCACCGCTTATTGCCCAACGTGCCGGCGTTGGCCGAGATCTTGCCCGGCTACGAGGTTTCCGGTTGGGGCGGCGTGCTCGCACCCGCGGGTACCCCGCACGCGGTCATTGCGCGGCTGGCGCAAGCGCTCGCGCAAAGCACGCAGGACGCCGCCGTCAAAGCACGCTTCGAAACGCTCGGTATGACGATTCGGACCGCCCCTCCGGAGAAAACCGCCCAGCACATCCGCAACGAAATCGACAAGTGGCGCGCGGTGGTTGAAACCACCGGCACGCGCATCGAGTAAGCAGAGGACACGACGATGCATACCGGCACACCGGCAACTACTCGCCCACCCGAACACTCGCCAGAAGCGCCGGCGGAGGCGCTGCGTCGAATGATCATGGGCTTTCGCACCACGCAGATCATTCACGTCGTCGCCAAACTCGGCATCGCCGATCTCCTGCGCGACGGTCCGTGCGAAGCCAGCGAACTCGCACGCACCTGCGGCGCCGATGCCGCGACGCTGTACCGCCTCCTGCGTGCGGCGGCAAGTTTGGGTCTGTTCACCGAAGCCGAGGACGGACGCTTTACTCTAAGCGCGTTGGGCGAGCCACTGCTAGACAGCGCGCACGGTTCGCTGCGTGACATCGCGCTGCTGTACGGCGAAGACTGGCTATGGCGTGCATACGGGGCTTTGGCGCACAGCGTGCGCAGCGGCGCACCGGCTTTCAACCACGTGCACGGCATGGGAATCTTCGAGTACTTGGAGCGCGATGCGCACGCCACCTCGGTGTTCGACCGCGCCATGACCGCCTTCACGGAGAGGGAAATCGCCGCGATCCTCGATGCTTACGATTTCTCCGGCTGCGCGCACGCGGTCGATGTCGGCGGCGGGCATGGCGCGCTGCTCGCGGCACTCGGCAAAGCGCACGCCAACATGCGCGGCACGGTCTACGACCGCGCACCGCTGCAGCAGGCCGCTGAACGGCGCTGGCGCGACGAGGGCGTGGCGCAGCGCTGCCGCTTCGTCGCCGGCGATTTCTTTCACGATGTCGCGCCGGGCGGCGATCTGTACATCTTGAAGCGCGTCATCCACGACTGGGACGACGCACGCGCCAGCGCCATCCTGCGCAACTGCCGCGCCGCGATGCTGCCCGCCGGCAAGCTGTTGCTGATGGAGCGCGTCATTCCTTCCGGCAGCGGCGCCTCCGAGGCCAAGCTGTTCGACATCAACATGCTGGTGAGCGCTGGCGGGCGCGAGCGTACGCAAGTCGAGTACGCGCGTTTGCTCGCTCAAGCCGGTTTCGGCTTGCAGCGCGTTTACTCCACGCAGTCACAGCTGAGCGTGCTGGAAGCGCGGCCGGT
>CAZAWU010000224.1:3538-6306 GCA_964488915.1 uncultured Burkholderiales bacterium | reverse complement strand
TCAGCCTTCAACTTGAAGCGGGCGCAGTGCACGGCTTGGTCGGTGAATCCGGCGCGGGCAAAAGCATGATCGGGCGCGCCGTGCTGGGTTTGCTGCCGCCAGGCGCGCGTGTCAGCGCAGGCACCGTGCGTTTCGCCGGTCGCGATCTGCTCAATTTGCCGGAGCGCGAGTTGCAACAGCTGCGCGGACGCGACATCTCGCTTATCCCGCAAAACCCAATGACCGCGCTCAACCCCGTGGCACGCATCGAGCCGCAATTGACGGACGTCGTGCGTATGCATTTGGGCATCGATGCCAAAGCCGCGCGCGCCCGCGCTTTGCAGCTGCTCAACGAAGTGCACCTGCGCGAGCCGGAACGCGTGCTACGCCAGTACCCGCATCAACTCTCCGGCGGCATGCGCCAGCGCGTGTGCATCGCGATCGCGTTCGCGTGCAACCCGAAACTCGTTATCGCGGACGAGCCGACGACCGCGCTCGATGTGACAGTGCAGAAACAGATCCTGCGACTGATTCGCGAAATGCAAACTGTGCACAACACCGCGGTGCTGTTCATCAGTCACGATCTCGGTGTGGTCGCCAAGGTGTGCGGCGAAGTCAGCGTGTTGCACGCCGGGCGCGTGCTCGAACACAACTCCACCGAAGCGCTATTCGCCCAGCCGCAGCACGAATACATGCGTGCGTTGCTCGCCGCCACACCGCGCTATGATCGGCCCGGCGAAGCGTTGCAGCCGTTGCCAGTGGAGCTAAACGAGCGCTTATGGCGCGAAGCGCTGCGTTACGACCAGGTGGCCCGCAATTCTTCGCTTAGCGCGCGTAGCCCGGATGCAATGAAATGAAATCCGGGCATCCAACTCCTCCCGGAATGCGCTGCGCTCCTTCCGGGCTACCGCTCGGGAGCGCATAGCCATGCCGCTCCTTGAAGTCGAGGATGTAAATCTGGCGCTACCCGACCGTGGCGCTACCCCCGCCTTCGGTCGCGCCCCGCTTGTCGAGATCTTGAAAGGCGTGAGCTTCTCGCTCGAGCGCGGCGAATCGCTCGCCATCGTCGGCGAGTCCGGCTCGGGCAAGACTTCGCTCGGGCGCGCGATCGTGCGCTTGCTCGAACCGACCGCTGGCAAGATTGTGTTCGACGGCAAAGACATCTCACACCTCGCCGAGTCGCAGCTCGGCTCTTACCGCGGCCGCGCGCAGATGATCTTTCAGGATCCGCAGTCGGCGCTCAATCCACGCCATCGCATCGAACAGATCTTGGCGCAGCCGCTGCTTGCCTACGGCTATGCCGCGGACCGCGCCGGTGCGCGGGTGGAGGCCGGCAATCTGCTACAGCGGGTCGGCTTGCCGCGCGAATTTGCGAGCCGCTATCCGCACGAGCTCTCCGGCGGACAGCGCCAGAGAATCGGCATCGCGCGCGCCATCGCGGTGCGGCCCACATTGATCGTTGCGGATGAGATCGTCTCGGGATTGGATGTGTCGACGCAGGCGCAGATTCTTCTACTGCTCAAAGAACTCAAGCAGCAGGATTCGTTGATTTTCATTAGCCACGATTTATCGGTCGTGCGCGTGCTATGCGACCGCGTGCTGGTGATGCGTGAGGGGCGCGTTGTCGAGCAAGGCACGTGCGCGGAAGTGTTCGAGCGTCCACAGCATGAATATACGCGTGCGTTGCTGGATGCCATTCCACTGCCGGAAGTAGCCGAGGATTGGTTACGTTGACGATATGCTATCTAGAGCATCGCTCCTTCAGTCAATCAGGTCGTTACCTTTCTTCATATCCTATACCCTGTATTTGCGCTACATCAGATCGCAGTCTTGCTGCCGTCCTCGTTGAGTTTGTAAACGCGCCATTGCGACGCGCGGCACAGACCATAGTGAAACAACCGCATGTCGCGCCCGGGTATATCGAAGCGCGCGTCGCGAAACCACACGCACGTGTCGTTGTTGTTGCGCTCGACGTGGTCCAGCATACCGAACGCGGCGAACCAGCGATAGAAAGCGAATGCAGGTTGTCGCCACGCTTCGCGCGCCAGGGCCTGCTGCGCCACATCCGCGCCGAAGCGCTCAATCACTTGCCACTGTGCGTCGTTGAGCGCGCGGTAGCCGGCGGACAGGCGGCGGAACAAGCTGTCCTGCGCTGCCGGCGCAGCGGGAGTCTCGGCGCGCTTAAGATTGATATGCGCGACGTGGTACTGCTCGCCCGCTGTGACAAAGACCGTCCAGTTATAAGGGGATACCGGGCGCGGCAGCGCGGCGACGCGATAGTTCGAGAGTCCCAAGGATTGCGCGTAGCGATCGCCGACCGCAACAGCGTCTTGTAGCTGCAACCACTGAAATCCGACGTAGCTGCACAGAGCCGTTAATCCCAGCAACGCCGGCACGCGCGAGTTGCGCCAGAGCGCCGAGCTAAGCAAGCCGGCCAGAATGATGCCGGTGAACGCCAGATCGATGATAAATGTCGTGCCGAGCGCGAAGCGCTGGTCAGAAAACGGCGCGAGCATCATGGTGCCGAATGAGGTGATCCAATCGCCGAGGATGTGGATGCCGATGGCCAGCGCGCACACGGCGAAATATGGTCGAACGCCGCGCGCATCGCGCGCGATGCGCGCGAAGATCCATGCCAGCAACAGCGCCCACAGCGGCAGCATCAGCCACGAGTGCGTCAAGCCGCGGTGCTGTGTTATGTAAGTTACCGGCGAAATCCACGTGAGCACCACGTCGGAGTCCGGAAACGCGGCGGCGAGAAAACCGATGACCACACGCGTGCGCACACT
>CAZAWU010000224.1:0-3438 GCA_964488915.1 uncultured Burkholderiales bacterium | reverse complement strand
AAGCCGCGCGCGACGACGCGATCGATGAACTTGACCATAGCGGCGAGAGCCGTCTCCTCTTGATCGCGATGCACACGATGCCCACATTGCGGCAGCTTCAATTGATCGCACGGACCCGAAACCGCACGCGCGATTGCGTCGAGCTGCGCCATCGTACCGTACTCGTCTTGCTCGCCCTGGATCGCCAGCACCGGACAAGTGATGTTCGGTAGCAGCGCTTCGATGTTCCACGAGCGAAACTCCGGTGCCAGCCAGATGTCGTTCCAACCCCAGAACGTTTTCTGCGCATCGCGATGATAGCGCGCGAGACGCTGCGGCAGATCGCTGGTCAAGAACGCTTGTTTCGCTTCCTCGATGGCGCGGATAGAAATGCCCTCGACAAACACGTGCGGCGCCAGGATGATCAGCGCGCGCGCCTGGTGCCCGGAGCCTGCGTAGATCAACGCAATGGAGCCACCGTCGCTATGGCCGACCAAGATTGGGTTGCGGATGCCGAGCTTGCCGAGCAACTGCGGCAGCACGCTTTGCGCCTCGCGATGCATATAGTCGACGCCGCGCGCTTCGGCGAGCACACTGGAGTTGCCGTAGCCATAGCGCGCATAGGCGAGCGCGCCGCAGTCGCTAGTGTGGGCAAGGCGCTGCGGAAAGTCGCGCCACTGGCCGATCGAACCCAGGCCTTCATGAAGAAAGACGAGCGTGGGCCGCTCGGGGTTGCGCGGCGGCATCGAAACGTACTCGAGCTCGTGGTCCTGAACGATGATGCTGGGCATGCGGGCATTCAAAGTACGGAGCGCGCGAGTATAGTAACCTGTGGCCCCTGCACACAAGCTCGAGGACCTGCGCATGACATTCAAGGATTTCACCCGCCCGAGTGCGGCAGTTGCGGCGCGCTTTGACGAAGTGGCGAAAGCTTACAGCGCGTCGTGCATTTTCGCCGACGTGATGCGTCGCGATAACGTCATGCACAGCGGCATGAAACCGATCTTTCGCGGCAAGATCACCGGGCCCGCGCTCACGGTGAAGCTTGCTAAAGGTGATCTACAAGATCCGCTGATCGCGCTGCACGCCGCTCGACCGGGCGACGTCGTGGTGATCGATGCCGGCGGCGAAACGGAAGTTTCGGTGTTCGGCGGCTTGATGGGCAGCTTGTTCAAACAACGCGGGGTGCGCGGTGCTATCGTCGAAGGCGCCTGCCGCGATATCGACGAGCTGCGCGATCTGCCGTTCTTGCTGTTCTCGCGCTCAGTGACCGCGCGCGGCACGCATACGATGTTTTCTAATCGCAAAGACGATGTCGAGCTCAATGTGCCGGTAGTGTGCGGCGGCGTCACGGTCCATCCAGGTGACTTCATTGTCGCCGACGAAATCGGCGTGGCCGTGGTGCCAAGTGCGGATGCTGAGCGCATCGTGCAACTTGCGGCGGAGCAGGCCGAGCGCGAAGAAAAGACGCGCAAACGCATTGCGGAAGGACGAACCTTCGAGCAGCTGTTGGAGGAGTTTGGCAGGATTTAGCCACTTCAGGCCGCTACTGCAAAGATCAGTGGCTAGCGAAAAAAGAAAACCCCTCGGCAATCCGCCGAGGGGTTATCAAATGACAAGTTAACAGCTAGGAGCGCTTGTAGCGCGCAGCCAAGCTGATCAACCCCAAGCCCAAAAGCAGCAACGTCCCCGGCGCAGGTACTGGCGGGGGCGGTGGGTTTTCGGGGCGAGTCTCGATGAAATCAATCTGCGCGTCCCAGGCGGGCCCATCGCTAAACACCAGCGACAGTGAGGTAGCAGAGGCCGCCGCACCGGCATTGGCAAAGTCTGCAAACGGGATAAAGAAGTCGTTGCCGGATGATCCGTTCGGGAATAGTCGATTTAGGACTGGACCACCATTGATCGAAAACGCGATATTCAGATCGTTGTCGATGGCGCTAGGCAATGACAAGAACAAGCCGGTCGACAACCCGCCTTCAGTCAGGTCGGTCGCGCCAAATATCCATGAACTCGTGATGACGCTGTTGGTCACCGGCCCGTTAGCCATCCCCAACACACCACCGCTCACCTCGGCAATGGCTGCGTTAACAACGCCGCCGCCAGGACCTAACGTCTTGCTTACGATGAGCGCGCGGTCACCGATCATGCCGGCTCCGCTATCTGGCGTCGCGACGTTACCGTTCGCGGGTGCTGCGCCAGTGACTACCACCGAAGCGTCGGTGTTAAAGTCGTCAATAAGCAATGCTTGCGCCCCGGTTGCAAACAAGCCTGCAACCCCGAGTAGCGCTGCGTGCACCCCGATCCGTTTTAGCCTGGCCATCCCCTCTTCCTCCTAGTTTTTGCTTACAGGTTATTTTGCCACGTAACACATGATTTCCGACAGCGTTGCGGGAAATAATGCAAATTTTGCGCCAATGCTCATAACTATTTGATTTGGCTGTATACTGACCCGTTGCCAAAATCTTGACTGTAAAAAAACCCGACAATGATAGCGATTGACTGGGGTACATCATCACTCCGCGCTTATCGTCTGGACGCGAGCGGCGGTTGCGTGGAAAAGCGCCAGGCGCCGCTGGGCATCATGCAAATAAGCGAGCAAATGAGTTTCCCGCAAGCGCTGGATAGCGTAGTTGGCGACTGGTTCACTGCCGGAGAAGATCAAATCGCCATGTGCGGGATGATCGGCAGCCGCCAAGGCTGGTTGGAAGTACCTTACGTGGAATGCCCCGTATCCGAATACGACATTGCACGCGGTATGAAGCGGGTCGCCTGGGGCGAGCGCCAGGCGAGCATCGTGCCGGGACTGACGTGCCGCGGCCCGAGCGGCGTCGGCGATGTTATGCGTGGCGAGGAAACCCAGATGTTGGGGGCGATGCCCCATCTGGGCGACGGCGAGCACATGATTTGCCTGCCGGGCACACACAGCAAGTGGGTGCTGGTGCGCAATCGGCGCTTCGTGTCGTTCACCACGCACATGACGGGCGAACTTTATGCACTTCTCAAACAGCACAGCATTCTCGGGCGCATGATGGCGGATTCGCCGACAGAAGATGAACGCTTAAACGCTCACTTCGATGAGGGTGTAACCCGCGCGCGCGAGCCGGGAGGGTTGGCCCATCATCTGTTTGGCGTGCGCGCGGAAGGCTTACTGGGGCGCCTGCCGAACGAAGCGGCGAGCCAATATTTGTCAGGGCTGCTGATCGGCCACGAGATCGTCAACGCGCAACCGGCGCAGCGCACCATCTCCCTGCTGGGCGCCCCGGCTTTGACCACCCGCTACAGCCGCGCCCTGGCCGATCTTGGCTATCGCGCGCGCGTCCTAGACGAGGATTGCGCAATGCGGGGTCTGTACCGGCTGGGCACCGGCAAGGGAACGCGCATCTAGCATCTAATGTGGCGCTCGTGCCACAGGACCCGTTGTAAGAAATCTCGACACCCGCGCCGCCCTACAACCCACGG
>CAZAWU010000223.1:4679-6331 GCA_964488915.1 uncultured Burkholderiales bacterium | reverse complement strand
AAATGTAGAGACAGGCAATACGCAAGCCGTGCTCGACGGCGGTTTGGATGATTTCATCGAAGCGAGCCTGAAACACGGAATGTAAAGGTGAAACGTGAATACGAAAAGACACCTCGCACTCCTTTACATTGCATACTTTACTTTTGGCGTCTCGCCTAAGGCACCATGACAACCGACAGCAATACTGCACAAGACACCAACCAGATTATCGAAGAGCGCCGCGCAAAACTCGGCGATCTGCGCAAGCGCGGTGTCGCGTTTCCGAACAATTTCCGGCGCGAGCATTTGGCCGGCGATCTACATGCGCGCTTCAACGACAAATCCAAAGAAGAACTCGAAGCCGCTGGCGTGAAAGTCTGCGTCGCCGGTCGCATGATGCTCAAGAGGCTGATGGGAAAAGTCAGCTTTGCGACGATGCAGGACTCAAGCGGACGCATCCAACTCTACATCAGCAACGCGGACAGCGGCGAGGCTGCGCACGATGCATTCAAGCACTACGATATCGGCGACATCCTAGGCGCGAAGGGCACTCTGTTCAAAACCCAAAAGGGAGAACTTTCGGTACGCGTCTCAGAGCTGCGTTTGCTTACCAAGGCCCTGCGACCGCTGCCGGAGAAGTTTCACGGCTTGACCGATCAAGAGCAGCGCTACCGCCAGCGCTACGTCGATCTCATCGTCAACGAGGACACGCGCCGCGTGTTCGAGACCCGCTCAAAGACGATTCAAGCGATTCGCGAATTCTTGGTGGCGCGCGGCTACCTCGAAGTCGAGACGCCGATGATGCAGCCCATTCCCGGCGGCGCGGCGGCGCGGCCGTTCGTTACGCATCACAACGCGCTCGATATGCAGCTTTTCCTGCGCATCGCGCCGGAGCTCTACTTGAAGCGCCTGGTGGTCGGCGGGTTGGAGAAAGTGTTCGAGATCAACCGCAACTTTCGCAACGAGGGCATCTCCACGCGGCACAACCCCGAGTTCACCATGCTCGAGTTCTACGAGGCGTATCAGGACTACCAATACTTGATGACGCTCACCGAAACGATGCTGCGCGAAGTCGCGCAAAAGGTGCTCGGCAGCGCGCGCGTGTCCTATCAAGGCCACGAGATTAACCTCGACAAACCGTTCGCGCGCTTGACCGCGGTACAGGCAATCCGGCAGTACAATCATGAGTATAGCCTGGAAAATCTCAGCAGTCGGGATTTTCTGATTGATACTCTCAAGAAACTCGAGGCGAGCTACAAACCGAAGGATTCGCTGGGCGGCTTGCAGCTATCGCTGTTCGAAGCCACCACCGAAAGCGCTTTGATCCAGCCGACCTTCATCGTCGACTATCCCGCGGAGGCATCTCCCCTTGCCCGCCGCAGCGACGCGCGGCCGGAAATCACCGAGCGCTTCGAGCTTTATATCGCCGGCCGCGAAATCGCCAATGGTTTTTCCGAGTTAAATGACCCCGAGGATCAAGCCGCGCGTTTCATGGAACAGGTGAAACAAAAGGACGCAGGCGATCACGAAGCGATGCACTTCGACGCCGACTACGTGCGGGCACTGGAATACGGCTTGCCGCCGACAGCGGGCGAAGGCATCGGCATCGATCGTTTGGTCATGTTGCTAACGGACAGCCCGAGTATTCGGGATGTCATTTTGTTTCCGCAGTT
>CAZAWU010000223.1:0-4579 GCA_964488915.1 uncultured Burkholderiales bacterium | reverse complement strand
GACGCGCACTGCCCCTATCCTTACAACACTAACGAGCAGCACCGCTGCGCGTGGCCCGCGCAGCTAAACCTCGACGTCGGCGAGCGCGGCGCGAGTTTCACGCAGACGATCGAGGCGTTCGCCACGGTCTGGGTCGCCCTACCCGGCAACCGCGACACCTGGCCGCAAGCCGTCAAGGTCGACGGCAAACCCGTCGCGGCCGTTGCGCGCGACGAGCGTCCCGCCATCCGGCTTAGCGCCGGGGTGCACACGGTTAGCGGCGAGTTCTTTTGGCAGCAAATGCCGGAATCTCTGCCTGTGCCGCCGGAAACCGGTTTGGTCGCCCTCAAACTCAATGGCGTGGCAGTCGCGCTGCCGCAACTGGACCAAGATTCGCGCCTGTGGCTAAAAGCGCGCGCGGGCGGCGAGGGCGAGGCACAGCAAATCGATGTGCGCGTGCATCGTTTGGTGAGCGACGATATTCCGCTCGTGGTGACGACCCATCTTGAGCTCACGGCGGCCGGCCGCAGCCAAGAAGTCGCGCTTTCGCAGGCGCTCCTTCCCGATTTTGTTCCGCTGATGTTGGCGAGCCCTCTGCCGGCGCGCATCGACGCCGACGGCAAGCTGCGGATTCAAGTGCGTCCCGGGCAATGGCAGATCACCCTCGCCGCTCGGCACATGGCGCCGTTGACGGCGCTGACGCTGCCGAAGG
This sequence comes from uncultured Burkholderiales bacterium, assembly GCA_964488915.1. GTDB lineage: Bacteria > Pseudomonadota > Gammaproteobacteria > Burkholderiales > JALYOK01 > CADEHE01. The sequence goes on along the minus strand of CAZAWU010000223.1, from coordinate 3,888 downwards.
AATTCGCTGCAGAAGAGATCTGGGCGTTCGACGCGCGCAATGAACTGCGCCTGGTGACGGTCGAAGGCGTGCCCGCGGTCGATCCGCAACAAACCACGCTGCCGCCGGACTGGAAGCGCTTTCCCGCTTATCGCCTACAGCCCGGCGAGAGCATGAAGTTCAACGAGAGCAAGCGCGGCGATCCCGAACCGCAGCCCGATAAACTTTCGCTCAAGCGCAACCTCTGGCTCGACTTCGACGGCGGCGGCTACACCATCCAAGATAACATCACCGGCAACATCACCCGCGCGTGGCGCTTGGAGTTGGCGCAACCGCAGCAACTCGGGCGCGCCGCGATCGACGATGTCGATCAGTACATCACCCGCACCGCGCAGGACACGCCTGCGGGAATCGAGATCCGGCGCGGGGCCGCCAACATCACGGCAGATAGCCGCTTGGCGGCAGCAATCACGACGTTCTCCGCCACCGGCTGGCTGCACGACTTCAATCAACTCGCCGCGACCTTGCATCTACCGCCAGGGTGGCAGCTGTTGCACGTTTCTGGGGCCGACCGCGCGCCCTCCTCCTGGATCGAGCGCTGGACGCTGCTCGATCTTTTCTTGGTGTTGATTCTCACCCTCGCGGTCGCGAAATTATTTGGTTGGCGCTGGGGCTTAGTCGCTTTGCTCGGGTTGATGCTTTCCTACCACGACGCCGGTGCACCGCGCTGGGCATGGCTCAACTTGCTCGCAGCCGTAGCGCTGTTGCGCGTGCTGCCGGAGGGGCGCACCAAGTGGCTTATCGGCGTATACCGGTGGATCGCGTTGCTGGTGTTGATCGTGCTGCTGGTGCCGTTCGCGGTCGATCAGATACGCATCGTGCTCTACCCGGTGCTGGAGCAGCCGTGGCAGCAAGTGGGGCAAGGCCAAACAGAGCAACCGTATGCGCAAGCAACAATGGCGGGCGCGCCTGCCGAAGCGCCTGTTGCGGCCGCGCCGGAACCAATGCCTGAGATGGCTGAGCAGCGCGCCGGTGTACCACAAACCCCGCCGCCACCTGTACCGCAGTTGGCGAAGCCGCGCATGGGTGACTATTCCAGCGGTGGCGAGATCTACAGCCGGCGCAAAGCGGCGCAGAAACTCGACGCCATCGACCCCAACGCGCGTATCCAAACCGGGCCGGGCCTGCCAAGCTGGCGTTGGCGCGACTACCCGCTGGTTTGGAACGGTCCGGTGCAGCACACCCAGCAAATCAAACTCTGGCTGTTGTCGCCCAGTGTGAACGGCGCGCTAACCATCGCGCAATTGTTGCTGCTGATGCTGTTGTTCTTGCGGCTGGCGGAGGTCAAGCGCGCATTCGGGAAGTTGCGCGGTTCCGCTACCGCAGCAACCGGCATCGGCTGCGCCCTATTGCTGCTTAGCGCAGAAATGGATCGGCGCGCGTACGCTGCGCAGCCGCAAACGCCCGCAGCCGATGACAACGCCACGCAACAGGCCATCGCACCACTCAACGCAGCGCCACTGCGTATGGGCTTGCCGGACGATGCATTGTTGGAGCAGCTGAAACAGAAACTCCTGGTGGCGCCGGACTGTTTGCCGTCTTGCGCCGTCATGCCGCGCGTGCGCATCGAGGCGCGCGGCGACGCACTGCAATTGCGCCTCGAAGCGCACGCGCAGAACACTGTCGCATTGCCTTTGCCGGGTGGTCAAAACCAATGGTCGCCGCAGCGTGTGTTGCTCGACGGCAAACCCGCGGGTGCGTTGGCGCGCGACGCGAGCGGCGTGCTCTGGGTCGTGGTGCCGGAAGGCGTGCATCAACTCGCGTTGGAATCCAGTCTGGCGGGACGCGATGCAGTACAGCTTGGGTTGCCGCTGCGCCCGCTGCACGTGGAAGCGGCGCTGGAGGGCTGGAAGCTTGACGGCTTGAACGAAACCGGTGCCGCGGGCGAAAGCCTGCTATTGACGCGCATATCGCCCTCGGCCGCGAGCGGTGCGGGCGCGAGCAGCGACAATTTGCCGCCGTTCGTCAGCGTCGAGCGCACACTCAACTTGGGTTTGACTTGGACTGTCGCCACGCGTGTGACGCGCACCAACGCGAGCCGCGCCCCGGTGCTGGTGGAAATCCCCCTGCTGGCCGGCGAATCGGTCACGCAAAGCGACATCCGCATCGAAAATGGCGCGGCGGCGGTGAACCTCGGGCCGCAGACGACCGAGTTCGAATTCCAAAGCGCGCTCAAGATCGGCGACGCCATCGCCTTGAAAGCGCCGCAAGCAAACAACCAAATCCATATCTGGCGTCTGAACCTCACGCCGCAATGGCATGTGCAGCTGAGCGGCATTCCAGTGGTGCATCACCAGGACCGCGAATCGAATTGGCTGCCGCAATGGCGCCCGTGGCCGGGCGAAGAGATAAAGATCGCAGTTACCCGGCCACTCGGCATCGACGGGCAAACGCTGACCATCGACCGTAGTCACTTACAAGTCGTGCCCGGCATCCGCGCAACCGACTCAACGTTGAGCTTGAGTCTGCGCTCCAGCCGCGGGGCAAACCACAACATCACCTTGCCGCCGGCGTCAACCTTACTCAGCGTCGCGATCAACGGCCAAACGCAGCCGATCCGCCTGGAAAACAACATCGTGCGCATCCCGGTCACACCGGGCAAACAAGACGTGCAGATCGCATGGCGCGAAAATCTCGGGATCGAGCGAAGCTTCAAGACATCGAAGGTTGATGTCGGCGTCGCCAATGTCAATAGCAGCATCGAACTGAACATGCCGGAAGACCGCTGGACGCTGTTCGCCGGCGGTCCGCGCGTCGGACCCGCAATCCTGTTCTGGGGCGTGCTGATCGCGCTCATTCCAATCGCCTACGCCCTGAGCCGCAGCGCCTTAGCCCCAATAAAGTGGTATCAGTGGTTGCTGCTCGGCATTGGACTGACGCAAACGACGGTGCCGGTAGCCATCGTCGTCGTCGGCTGGTTCTTCGCAGTCGGCCTGCGCAGGCGTCCGGCGGAGGTGTGGGAAAAGAAATGGCTGTTCAATCTGCGCCAAGTCGCGCTGATCATCTGGACGCTGCTGTTCCTCATCATGTTGTTCGAAGTGATCCGCCGCGGCCTGCTCGGACTGCCAGAGATGCAGATCGCAGGCAACGGCTCGGATGCCTACCATCTGCGCTGGTACCAAGACCGCTCCGGCGCGGGGCTGCCAAGCGCGTGGGCGATTTCCGTACCTGTCGGCGCCTATCGCATCCTCATGCTGCTGTGGGCGCTATGGCTCGCGTATTCATTGCTTAAGTGGCTGCGTTGGAGCTGGGAGGCTTATTCAAGCGGCGGCATTTGGCGGAAGATAGAATGGGCGAAACCGAAACCCTCAGCGAATCCGCGTCGTAGCGGTGCTGCGCGGGAAAAGGTTATTCCGCAGAACGAAGACGACGACCGATCATCCGAGTGACTGCGGTTTTGTTGCGTCGGGCAAGAACGGCTACAAGTGTGGACAACGTTGCGCACCGTATGGGAGCAATCGGGGTTGTCGCTGCTCATTGAATTTTGACCCCGATGCGCGTTGAATTCTGACCCCGACGAGTAACCGTTTGCTATCGAACGGGGTTGGATAGGTTAGCGGGTAGCGCTGCTCGGCGCTGTCGAAAGTCTTAGTAAGTAGGCGCGGCAGGTTGGCGCGCCTAATAAGCACGCGATACTACTGCTTCTCCCGTTTCTGGATTCGTTGCCACGGATCTGCTCCATGGTAGATTCCGCGTTCAGTTCTCGGTTTGTTTCGTCATCTATCTTTTCTTGATTGAGCTGTACCAAAATCGTACCATTTGATGCAATGAGCTCACAGTCAATTCATAACTAGTTGATTAAAAGGCAAAGCCCCGGTAGCTCAGTGGATAGAGCAACCCCCTCCTAAG
>CAZAWU010000222.1:0-6408 GCA_964488915.1 uncultured Burkholderiales bacterium | reverse complement strand
ATGGACTGCGCTACAACGCACGCGATCTCGCGATTTATCGCGCCAAGCAGCGCGACGTGCCGGTCATCCTTGGCTCGGCCACCCCGTCCCTGGAGAGCTACGCGAACGCCCGCGCCGGACGCTACCGCTTGCTGACGTTGAACGAACGCGCGCAACCCACCGCGCGCTTGCCGGCAACACGGCTGATCAACATGCGCGGGCGCCGCAGTAGCGCCGCATTGAGTGCGGAGGTGCTCGATGAGCTGCGCGCACGCCTGCGGCGCGGCGAGCAGTCGTTGGTTTTCATCAACCGCCGCGGCTACGCGCCGGTGTTGTTTTGCCCTAGCTGTGGCTGGACGGCACCATGCACGCGCTGCAGCGCGCGCATGGTGCTGCACACGCGCGATCATCAACTGCACTGCCACTATTGCGGGCGCATCGCGCCCGCGCCGGACGACTGTCCGCAATGCGGCGAGGTCGATCTGCTGCCGGTCGGCCGCGGCACCCAGCGCATCGAAGCGCTGCTGCGCGAAGCGCTGCCCGATGCGCGCCTGCTGCGCGTCGACCGTGACAGCATGGCGCGCAAGGACGCTTGGGCGCAAGCGCTCGCCAAGATCGAACGCCATGAAGTAGACATCCTGGTCGGCACGCAGATGCTCGCCAAGGGTCACGACTTTGAGCGCCTCACACTGGTGGCCATGCTCGATGTCGATCAGGCGCTGTTCAGTCCCGATTTTCGCGCCGCCGAGCGCTTGTTCGCGCTCATCGTGCAAGTCGCGGGCCGGGCGGGGCGCGCGCAGCTGCCGGGTGAAGTACTTGTTCAAACCATGGTGCCCGATCATCCGCTGTTCAGCGCGGCGCTGGCGCACGACTACGCCGCCTTCGCACGTACCGAACTCGCCGCGCGCGAGGCGGCCGGCTTTCCGCCGTTCGTGCATCAAGCGCTGCTGCGCGCCGAGGCCCTACAACCGAAGGCGCTGCACGATTTCATGCAGCGCGCCGCCGCACAGGCGCGCACCATCAAACCCAAAGTCACTGTGTACGACCCGCTCGCGCCCGCGATCGAGCGTGTGGCCGGCAAATCGCGCCTACAACTACTGCTGCAAAGCCGCTCGCGGCAGCAGCTGCAGGCGTTTCTTCGGCGCTGGAACGACCTGCTGGAAGGGGCCAAAGAGCGGCGCGTGCGCTGGGCAATCGACGTCGATCCCTTTGAGCTGTAGGCGGCTACTGAACTCTAAACCAGTCCCACGCATTCGCGACCAGGCTGCGTGGCTCACGCAAAGAAGGCGCAGCCTGGCTTTGCCATATGCGCGTGACTAGGCGCGAGGCGTGCAGGTTACCTGCACCGAAACTCTCGCAGGTCGCTTGCGTATAATTGCCCGTTTCCCAAGGATTTTCCTTTGGACATCAAGTCCCAACTCACCGCGCTCATCCGTGCCGCGTGCAACGCGGTGTCGCCCGAGCTCGGGAGCTTGCAAGTCACATTGGATCGCCCGAAACAGGCGCAGCACGGCGACTATGCCTGCAACGTCGCCATGCAAGCGGCCAAACAGCTCAAGCGCAATCCGCGTGAGTTGGCGCAAGCCATTGTTGCGGCTTTGCCTCGCGTGGAGGTCATCGGCAAGGCGGAAATTGCGGGCGCGGGGTTCATCAATTTTTTTGTCGGCATCGGCGCGAAGCAAGTTGTAGTGCGCGAGGTTCTCGCTGCGGGGGCGCGCTACGGCGCAACCAATGCGGGCGGCGGGCAGAAGGTTTCGCTCGAGTTTGTCTCGAGCAATCCGACTGGTCCACTGCACGTCGCGCACGGGCGCGCAGCAGCGTACGGCGCGAGTCTGGCGAACATGATGGACGCGGCAGGGTACGAGGTGCACCGCGAGTACTACGTCAACGACGCCGGGCGACAGATGGATATTCTGACGGTGTCTACCTGGCTGCGCTATTTGCGCCTTGCCGGCGTCGACGCGCCGTATCCGCCGAACGCGTACCAAGGCGACTACGTGCAGGCGATGGCGCAGGAGATCTTCGCGCTGCACGGCGAGCGTTTCGTGTGCAGTGCGGCGGAAGTGATGCAAAACGTACTGCCGCTGCGCGACGGGGATGCCAGCGAGAAGGTGCGCGAGGACGCGCGTGAGGCGCACATCGACGCGTTAATCGCCAACGCAAAGCAACTACTCGGCCCAGACTTCCGCACGATCCACGCGCACGCACTCAAAGTGCAAGTCGATGACATGCGCGCGGACTTAGCCGAGTTCGGTGTGGAATACGACTGCTGGTATTCGGAACAGTCGCTCTACGACGAAGGCCTGCTCGAACAAGCGCTCGGTAAGCTCACCGGCGCTGGTCATACTTACGAGAAAGACGGCGCGCTGTGGTTTCGCGCTGCGCAGTTCGGCGATGAAAAGGATCGTGTGCTACGCCGCTCGAACGGTCAGTACACTTACTTCGCGCCGGATATCGCCTATCACTACAGCAAGTTCACGCGCGGTGCGGATGTGGCAATCGACATCTGGGGCCCGGATCACCACGGCTACATCCCGCGCGTGCGCGCCTCCGTGGCCGCGCTTGGGCGCGACCCGAGCAAATTCATCGTCATCATTTCGCAGTTGGTGAAGCTCTACCGCAACGGCGAGGCCGTCAAACTCTCCACGCGCGCCGGCAACTATGTCACGCTGCGCGATCTGCGCGCCGAAGTCGGCCGCGACGCAGCGCGTTTCTTCTACATTTTGCGCAAGAGCGATCAGCAGCTCGACTTCGATCTCGATTTAGCGAAGTCGCAGACCAACGACAACCCGGTCTACTACATCCAATACGCTCACGCGCGCATTTCCAGCGTGTTCGAAAAGTGGGGCGGTGATCACGCTACGCTGAAGAATGCCCAGCTCGACACGCTCACGCACGACCGCGAAGCGCAGATCCTGCAACTGCTGCTCGACTACCCCGAGGTCGTCGCCGACGCCGCGCAAGACTATGCACCTCACGCAGTGGCGTACTACTTGAAGGACCTCGCCAGCCACTTGCACAGCTACTACAACGCCGAGCAATTCTTGGTCGAAGACGAAAAACTGAAACTCGCGCGCCTGGCGCTGGTGGCGGCGGTGCAACAAGTGCTGCGCAACGGCCTGGCGTTGCTGGGCGTATCGGCTCCTGAGAGAATGTAAAGATGAGCGACGACGAAGCTCCGCCACGCGTTTCCCGTACGCGCCATCCGATGCTGATCGGCTTTCTGGCGGGCTCGGTATTTGGTGTCGGCGTTTCGCTCGCGGTCGCGATGTTCGTCAATCGCATGGCCAGTCCGTTCCTGAGCAGTCAGCGACCCGCGAACACGCAAGCGGCCGCGGAGAAGAACGGCGCTGAAAAGGAAAAGGCGCCAGCGCCCGTGCCCCAGGAACAAATGGCCGCCGTCGCCGGACCACCCCCTATGGCAGCACCCGCGGCAAAAAGCGCCAAACCGGCCTCGGTCAATGGGAATGGATCGGTCGGCGAAGCGAACACGGCAGCACCCGCCGGACGCCATTTTTTACAAGTCGGATCATTTGTGTCGGCCTCTGACGCTGACAACCGCAAGGCCAAGCTTGCGTTATTGGGTTTCGAAGCGATGGTGCGCGCGGTGCAAGTGCCGGACAAGGGCACGGTGCATCGCGTGATCGTTGGGCCGTTCGCCACCGCGGCGGAGCTGGACGAGGCGAAGGCCGAACTGGCGGCGAACAACTATGCTTCGAGCCTGGTCTCAAAACAGGCGATGGCCGAAAACAAGGGCCAGTAGCAGCAAACTGAAGTCAACTACGGAGTTAAGAAATGAATCAACGTCGGGCAACATTGGCAGCTTTGCTGGGTCTCGGTTTGTTCGGCGCAGGCATCGCGCGTGCGCTGCAACCTGGAAAGGATTATTTGGTCATCAAGAACGCGGCGCCTTCGCAAAGCGGGCCGAAGATCGAGGTGATCGAGGCGTTCTCATACATGTGCCCGCACTGCAATGATTTGGAGCCCTTGATCAAGGCCTGGGTCAAGAAGCTGCCGGCCGATGCGGTCTACCGCCGCCTGCCGGTGGTGTTCCGCGACAGCTGGGCGCCCGTTGCGCGCGCCTATTACGCCCTGGAAGTCATGGGCAACCTGGATAAGCTGCACGACAAGATTTTTGAAGCGATCCATAAGCAGAACGCCGATCTCTCCAATGAAGGCGCACTGTTTGCTTGGATCGCCAAGCAAGGCATCGATCAGAAGAAGTTCATCGATACGTTCAAATCGTTCGGCGTGACCTCGAAGATCAATCGCGGCAACCAGCTCACGCGCAGCTACCAAGTCAGCGGCGTGCCGACACTCGTCATCGAAGGCAAATATCAAACTTCGGCGAGCCAAGTTGGTGGCTACGACAAGATGCTCGCAGCGGCGGACGAACTGATCATGCTCGCGCGCGTCGAGCGCAAACTCGCGAGCGAGGGTGGCGCGAAACCGAAGTAAGCATCGGCAGCACCGCAACTCAAAACGCCCTCTTGCGAGGGCGTTTTGTTTTTGTCTCCATTTTGCGCCATCAAGCGAGCAGCGCTGCGCTTAGCGAGAATATACTCTCGGTACTTAGCCTATAGAAATGTCTAGAACGCTCATTCTCGGAGTGTTACTCCTGCCTAGACGCCAGGTTATCCCTTTGGCCTATGCCGTTTGTGTAATTGTGCGCTTGCTTGCACATGCTTACGCTTGAAGCTTGAAGGGACGGTTGTGGTTGCACACGAGCGTCTTTGCTCAAAGGGAGGGCAGCATGAGCGAATCGGCTCGGACTCAGATCTTCATCAGCTATTCTCGTCGCGATAGGGAATGGCTCGACCGCTTTGAAATCAAACTCCGGCACGGCAAAATCCGCGACGAAGCGTTCTCGATCTGGTCGGACAAAGATCTCGAGGCAGGCGAGAATTGGCGCGCGGTGATCGAGAGCAAACTCGCCTCAGCCAGCGTCGCGTTGCTACTCGTCTCCGACGCGTTTCTGGCGTCCAAGTTCATTCAGAACGTGGAGTTGCCCGCGATCCTTGAGGCAGCCGTCGATCGAGGCCTCACAATTTTCTGGGTTCCGCTCAACTTCACCACTGTCAAGTGGAACGAACTTCGCAAGTACCAGGCTTGTTGGCCTTCGGATAAGCCACTCGCCACACTGAAGCCGGTCGAACAAGACCGCGCCATCCGCGATATTTGCGACGACATCCTGCGCCACTGCAGACCATCACAACATGAGCGCGACTTACTGCGGCAGGCCTTGCGCGATGCCATCCCCGAGCGACTCGGCATCAGCGTTGGCGAGCCTATTGCCGGCGGCGACTATTCAGTCGTTTACGAAGGCAAACAAGGCAAACGCCAAGTAGTGATAAAAGTGCTGACAGACTTTCCGTTCGGCGAGCGGGTGGAAAGCTTCCGGCGTGCGGCGCAGATCGCGCTCGGCTTACAGCATCCGTGCTTCGTTAAGCTGCGCCATGCGGTGCTGGAGCGCAAGCCCAGCTGTTTGGTCATGGAGCGCGTGGACGCCCCCACATTGCAGGACGCGCTGCGCGAGAACGGGCCGCTGCCGACGGATGTCGTCGCCAGCCTGATCGCCGAGCTCGCCGAGGCCATCAGCGAGTACCACGCCCAGGGCTTAGTCTATGGTTGCATCTACTCAAGCGATGTCTTCTTCGAAAACGGTCAGCGCTTGCGCTTGTCCCCCGCGGGCGTGGCGAGCTTTCTGTCGCGGCACGAAGGGTTGAGCGGTTGCTTCCCGCGCAGTAGGGAGGCGGCAACCTACGCGACACCCGAACACTACCGCGGCGATCGTTTGAGCACGAAGTCCGATCAATATGCGCTGGGTTTGCTCGCCTTTGAGATGTTGCACGGCACACCTCCCGTGACAGTACGCCGCTTGGCAGATTTCGAAATCAAGCGCGAGTTCTTCCGCGAACCTGGCGCGTTCGCCGGGCCATGGCGCGAGCGGCATCCGTTGCTGGCCTGCATCGTGTTTCGCATGCTCGCCGAGAACCCGGATGAGCGCTATGCCTCGCTCGCGGAGCTAGCGCGCGCATTGCGCGACATCGAGACCGAGCCCGTCGCCGTGGCCAAACAAAGCTATCGTCAATACTGCCAGGGGCGCAGTGCTTTCTATGCCGACTTCTACCAGCGCTATTTCGAGCGCTGCCCGGAAGCGAGCAAACTGTTCAGCGATCTACCGGGCCAATACGCCAAGCTCGACAAAGCGCTGGTGTTTCTGCTCAACTACGAGCCAAAGTACGCAGTAGAACCGACCGCGCTCACGCCCACCGCCCAAAGCCACAAAGCCTTGGGGCTCAGCGAGCGCTATTTTGATGAGTTTGGCGCCGCGCTGTTGGACGCGTTGCGCCATGCGACAGGCGGCGACGACAATATCGTGCGCGCCTGGCAAACCGTGATCGAACCCGGCCTTAACTACATGAAGCG
>CAZAWU010000221.1:0-6414 GCA_964488915.1 uncultured Burkholderiales bacterium | reverse complement strand
CTCGATCTGGATGATGCGCAGACGGAAAAACAAATCGGAGCGGAATTTCCCCTCGCGCACGAGCTGCTCCAAGTTGCGATTAGTCGCGGCGACAATGCGCACATCGGCCTGCTGATCGCGCACGCTGCCTAGCCGGCGCACGATCTTGTTCTCTAAAAAACGCAGCAGCTTCGCCTGCAACGTCAAATCCATCTCGCCAATCTCGTCGAGAAACAGCGTGCCGCCCTCGGCCGCCTCGATCAAACCGAGTTTGCGCTCCTTGGCATCGGTGAACGCGCCGCGCTCGTAGCCGAACAACTCGGCTTCCAGCAACTGACCGGGAATGGAGGAGCAATTAACTTCGACGAACGGCGCGCGCTTGCGCGCTCCCTCGAAATGCAACGCGCGCGCGACGAGTTCCTTGCCGGTGCCGGTTTCACCGACGATCAGCACCGCCGGTAGCGCGCTGTCCGCAAGCCCGGCCTCCGCAGCTATGAGCTGGCGGATCGTGTCTTTTAGGGCGCGGACGGCGGAGGAGCCGCCCACCAATTTCGCCAACCCGCTGTCGCTCGCTTCGCGCTGGCGGTAGTAGCGCAGTTCTCCTTCCTTGCGCTCTTCGCCGATCGCTTTGTCGAGTATGAGTTTGAGCTTGCCTAGAGAAACCGGTTTCATCAAATAGTCATGCGCACCGGCTTTCATCGCGTCCACCGCGACTTGCTCGCTGCCATGGCCGGTGGCCATGATGATGATGATGCGCGGATCGATCGCCCGGATCTTGCCGAGCAGTTCCACGCCGTTCATGCCCGGTAAATTGAAATCGAGTACGACCGCGTCCGGTTTGAACGTTTCCAGCTCGCTCAGCGCTTGTTCGGCGCTGGCAGTAGTCTTGACATCATGGCCGTGGCGCTGCAAGAACAAAGCGACATTCTTCGCCAACGTCGCTTCGTCCTCTACCACCAACACGGCGTACGGCATCGCTTACGGCCTCGCGGGTAAATTCAGCCGCACGGCCGTGCCAGCGCCCGGCGCGCTCTCGATCAACACCGTGCCACCGAGCCGTTCGATCACGCGCCGCACCAGAGGTAGGCCAATGCCCAAACCCGCTTTCTTGGTGGTGTGAAAGGGTACGAACGCTCGCTCCACTTCTTCCGCCGTCATCCCGACACCGCTATCGCGCACCACGATTTCCACACGCTTGCGGTCACGAGTAAGAGCGGCTTCGATGCCGAGCTCGCCGCCTTTGGGCATTGCCTCCACTGCGTTGGAGAAAATGCTGTTGAACACCTGCCCCAACATCGACGCATCGCCCAACACCGCGGGCGCTGTCTCCAAACTCGAGGCTTGCACGCGAATGGAGCGCTTGTCGAACTCGCGCTCGTAGTTGGCTAGGCTGCTTTGGACGGTTTCGCGTAAATCCACGCCGCTGGGCGCAGCCGGCTTGGACTGTCCATACACCAGTAAATCCTTGATCCACACGGCGATGCGATCGACTTCGGCGATGATGTCGTTGGTAGCCGATTTCGCTGCACCGCCGGAGCCGTTCAACTCCTGCATCAATTCCGCCGACGAACGGATGGAAGCGAGCGGATTGCGAATGCTATGCGCAACTGCGGCCGACATTTCGCCGATGGCCGCCATCGTCTCGGTTTCCACGAGCTGCTTTTGCTGCGCGCGGATCACCGCATCGCCGCGCCGCACGACCCAGTAGAGCACCGCGAACAAGAACAGCCCGCCGAGCAGAGCGCTCAACCAAACGCCGCGCACTAGATCCCAAGTCATTTGAAACAGCGCGCGAGGCGTGCGGTACACCTCGATCACGCCGAGCACGTTTTTCTTGGCGGCGTCCCAGATCGGCACGTAGGTCTCGACGAAGTCGTGGCTGAGATCGACCAAGTAGATGTGTTCGGGCTTGAGATAATGCCTTTCTTCCAGAATGTTGCTTTCGACCTCGAGCTCGCCTTCCAGCGCCTCATCTAGCTCCGGGTTGATCGGCAGCACCTTGCCGATCATGTCTTGTTTGGTCGACCAGCGCACTTTACGCTGCCGGTCATAGACGTTGGCATGCACCACGTCAGGCAGTGCGATCACTTCGTTCAGATACGCGAACATGCGCTGCTGCGTCTGCTCGCTGCTTTCCGTGTCGGAGAAGTAGGCGCCTGCGACTTCGCCGGGGATAGTCACATCCACAAAGGATTGGAACACCCGCGCGTCATGGTGGATGATGCGCTCGACCACAGCACGCGACAGAAGCGCAGCCGAGATCAAGCTCACCGCGACGATGGAAAGCAACGCCAAAACCGCGAAACGGCGCGTCAGACTGAACTTCATGGGCTTGCTCCGGGTTGCTTGCGGCCGCGCCGATGGTTGGTCCGCGGCGGACTGCCGTTGCACGTCGCTCATCGTTCCGATCATGTCTACCTCTCTCTTAAACAGCCGTCCCGGTTAACCGCTGCGATTGATCCGCGTCCGCATCTTTTTCTATGGCGATGCTTGACAGGGGCAGATTATGTGTGGGATTATTTCCCACGTCAAGAGATTCTATGCTACGATAAACAAAAAATACGAGGTCGCACACAAACAGACCTCCAGAAAGGCAACAGTGGCAGACAACAAGTTGGGTCTAGGTACACCGTCAGTACCCGTGATCACGGCCTTGCGCCGGATCTTGCGCCCGCTCGTGCGCTTTCTGATGACGCAAGGTATCACGTATCCGTATTTGGCTGAACTCTTGAAATCTGTCTACGTGGATGTGGCGCACAACGACTTCCGGCTCCAGAACAAGCGCCAGACGGACAGCCGCATCAGCCTACTCACCGGCGTGCACCGCAAAGACGTGAAACGCCTCGGCATCGAGAAGCGCACCTTGATGCTGCCCCCGCCCAATGTCTCGCTGGGTGCGCAGCTCGTGGCGAAATGGGTGAGCGACCCTGACTACTTGGACGCCAACGGCCACCCGATCCCGCTCAAGCGCCTGTCGAACGACAAGAGCGGCAAATCCTTCGAGGGCTTGGTGGCGAGCATCAGCAAAGACATTCGCTCGCGCGCACTGCTGGACGAATGGCTGCGCCTCGGCGTTGCGCGCATCGACGCAAACGACTGCGTGTGCTTGATGGTGGAAGCGTTCGTGCCCGAGCGCGGCTTCGATGAGAAGGCGTTCTACCTCGGCCAGAACGTCGGCGATCACCTTTCGGCCGCGGTAAGCAACGTCGTCGGCGGCAGCAAGCCGTTTCTAGAGCGCAGCGTCTATTACGACGAGTTGAGCCGAGAATCGATCATCGAACTCAACCAATTGTCGGCGGAACTCGGCATGGCGGCGTTGCAAAGAATCAACCGCCGCGCTATCGAACTCGAAGCGCGCGACGCCAAAGAACAGCGCACGGCGGATCAGCGCATGAACTTCGGCATTTACTTCTTCCACGCCCTTCGCAACCACCCGGCGCCGGCCGAACCGGACAAGGACAAATCAGCATGAGTTTCGTCTCTGCAATGAAGCACCGGCTCGGCGCATTCGCCTGGGCCCTCGCGCTCTGCCTTTTGATTGTGGCGTGCGGCGGCGGTGGTGGCGGCAGTGTGGCCGGAGGCGGCATCGGCGGCACCGGGATCACGAACGGCCAAATAACGGGCTTCGGCAGCGTTATCGTCAACGGTCAGAAGTTCGAGGTCGAGGGGGGCACGCAGATCACCATCGACGACGACGTCGGTCAGCCGCAGACCAACTTGCAGGTGGGCATGATCGTCACCATCGAGCACACCAATTTTACCGACGGACGCATCCGCGCTGACAAGATCGACTATCAGAGCGACGTGCGCGGTCCAGCCACCCTGAGCGGCCAAACGCTGAGCGTAGCGGGGCAAAGCGTCATTGTCACCGATCAAACTTGCGTGCAGACCACGTCGGATCAAACCGAGTGCGTGACCGGCGCGGCCGCGTTGCAACTGCTGCAAACGATCGGCTCGGCCGATATCTGCGGCAATCGCGACGCCAGCGGACAGCTGCGCGCAACGCGGATACGCAAGACTAACAGCAGCGCCGTGGAAGTCAGCGGGCAACTGAGCGCACTCAACACGGCGGCGGCGACCTTCACGCTGAACGGGCTTACCGTTCATTTCGGCGGTGCTCAAGTCATTGGCACGCTGGCCAACGGCGCGACGGTCGAAGTCAAATCAACTCAGGGACCGGTGGGCAACGTACTCACCGCGACGCGGGTCAAAGTCGAAAGCGGCGGCGCGCCTGGATCGACCGCCAGTATCGAAGTCGAGAATCTCATTACGCGCTTTGCATCGGCGCAAGACTTCGACGTCGGTACGCAAAAAGTGCAAACAACCGGGGCGACCGTGTTCGAGAACGGCGCCGCCGCCGACCTCGCTGCCAACATCAAAGTCAAAGTCAGAGGCAAGCTCAACGCGAGTAACGTGCTAGTGGCCGACCTCGTGTCGCTGCGGCCAACCATTGAAGTTGAAGCCACCGTGACGGCCGTGAACACAGCGGATAGTTTCACGCTATTCGGCACGCCCGGTGTGCGTATCAAGACAACGGCGCTGACGACGTTCAAGAACGTCAGCACGCCGATTGCCGCCGGCGACAACCTGAAGCTCAGCGCTCAGCAGAGTGGCAACGACATCCTCGCGACTCGGGTCGAGCGAGTGAGCAGCTTGAACAAGACCTCTCTGCGCGCACCGGTGTCGACCAAGAGCAGCCCGAATTTCACGTTACTCGGCGTGACCGTGCAGACCTCGGGCAGCACCCAATACGAGAGCGATATCGACCCCAGCGTGGACACGCAAAGCGAGTTCTTTGCCGCGATCACGCCGAACCAAAGCGTGGTCAAAGCTCAAGGCATTCTCAGCGGTTCGAACACGATCATCGCGGACGAGGCAGAGATCGAGCTGCCTGACTAACGCTAGAACACAACAACACTTTTCTAACTTGACGGGATAGTAGTAAAGGAGATGACAATGAAAGCTTCAATTCTTAGATTGACGGGCGCAGCCCTGTTGACGATGTTTGTCGCTGCGTGCGGTGGGGGCGGCGGCGGTGGCGCGGTGGCCGGAGGCACGGGCGGCACCGGCATATCCAGCGGTGAAGTCACCGCCATCGGCAGCGTCACCGTCAATGGTGTGACCTATAGCTGCGACGGCGCGGTGATACGCGATGATGACGGTACAGTGGATCAAGGCAGCGGCGATACCTGCGTGAGCGCCAACGCCAGCGGTGGGCTCGAACCCGGCATGGTTGTGACCATTGACGGCACTGCAAATCCTCCGCGCGCAACGACGGTGCGCATCCGCCCGCGCGCACGCGGACCAATCGCAAGCATCGACGTGCCCAACAGCAGTTTCGTGGTCATGGGCCAGACCGTTATCGTCGATGCCGACACCAAGTTCAAGCTTAACGGCAGCCGCTCGACAGGCAGCGCTGGCTTGAACGCACTTACGCTGCAGATGATCGTGCAAGTAAACGGTTTCCCCGCTAACAATGGCGCCATCCTGGCCACGTTCATTCAAACCAAGACGCCGCCGGTTAGTGGCGAGTTCGAAGTCAAGGGCGTGGTAGATGTAACCAATGGTGTGGTCACCCTAGGCAACTTGACCATCAACGCCGGTACTTTCACTTCACCAGCGCTCGTAGACGGGCTTTGTGTGGAACTCAAAGGCTCTTTGAACGGCTCACAGCTCAATCTGGTTCGCGCGCCAAAAGCCGACGACGACTGCGACGGTCTGGGCAACAATCTTGCATTTGCCGAAGTCGAAGGCATCGTCAATAGTTTCACGTCCTCGACGGCCGAGTTCAAAGTGGGCGAGCAACGCGTGATCCTTGGTTCATCGCTAGTCGAGCGCGACGGCACGGTGGCGGAAGATCTAGTCGACGGCGCCAAGGTGGAAGTCGAGGGCAGCGTGAGCGGCGGGTTGCTAACGGCGAGCAAGATCACCTTCAAACGCAGCGTGCGCATTCAGGCCACGCTGGATTCGGCGGACACCGTCAACAGCACCGCCAGCACCATGGGCATCACCATCACCTGGGATAGCGCCACTCGCGTCGATAACACACCCGCAGCAGGCCAGCGATTCGAGATCCGCGGCCGCAAGAGCGGTCCGACCCAGGTGCACGCCACGCGCATCCGGCAAAGCGGAGGCAACACCGACACCGAGTTGCGCGGGCCGGTCGATGCAAATCCGGCACCGGCCTTGCCGAACTTCACTATCCTCGGCGTGCAGGTACGCACCAACCAATCGACCGATTTTGAAAGTATCGGCGGCGGCGCAACGACTCAATCGGCGTTCTTTTCGGCGCTGCAAGCCAACGACGTTGTGAAAGCCAAAGGCTCGCGCCCGAGTGGCAACATCATCGACGCGCGCGAAGTGGAATTTGAGAACGATTGATTTCCGCGAAGAACGAAGCCGGCAACGGCTTCGTGAGTCAAGCCCGCTCGCAAG
>CAZAWU010000220.1:0-6429 GCA_964488915.1 uncultured Burkholderiales bacterium | reverse complement strand
AGAAGCAGTCCACCGGACAGACTTCGACGCAGTCCATGTATTTGCACTTAATGCAACTTTCATTGACGACGTAGGTCATCTCAACTCCGCACAGCGCCCAGGCCACATATGGGGGTGCCTACCGCAGGGACCAACCAGGCGCAAGGATGCGGCCTATCAGTCCTCGCCGCCCTGCAGCCGGTCGATGGCGCGGCGCTCCTGCTTGGTCGGCCGCCCTGCGCCGGGTTCCCGCGCGGCAACGGGCGGAGGAGCCATCGCGGGTGCGGGAGTAAGATCGGCGTATAGGGCACGGCCGTCTTCCGATCCGCCGCGCCGCTCGGCAAAGCCTGCGACCCTGAGCACGCGCACGCGGCGATCAAGTGCAACCGTCACGACATCTTCCATGCGCAGCGAATAGCTGGACGCAGTGATGCGTTTGCCGTTCACGCGCACATGGCCGGCAGCCGCGAGAGCTGAGGCCGCGCCGCGCGTGCGCACCACGCGCGCATGCCACAGCCATTTATCGATACGCTGACGGTCCAATCATCGAGGCGGCTTAACGCCGCTCCTTTGCATTCGCCTCAAGCTGCTCCTTAAGGGCCGCAAGCTTGGCGAAAGGGGAATTGGGGTCGGCTTGCTTTTCACGTCGCTCCTGCGCCGGGCGAGCATTGGCGAAAGCCGGGCGGCTGTCGCGGTCCCGCCGATGCGGCCGCTTGGCACCTTCCGGGCGCTCCTGCGATGCATGCTTTGGCGGGCGCGGTTTGCGCCTGTGTGGGGGCCGCGCTTCGGTTGGTTGCGAAGAATTGGCTTCAGCGGACGCTGACGGCGGCGGCGCTGAAACGGAATCGGCCGGCGGCGCGGGAGCCTCGCTCCGCCGAGGGCGGCGCGGCTTGCCCTGCCGCGCGGGCCGTTCCTGACGGCCACCCGGCCGCCAAACCTCGATATAGGCCGGCTCTTCCGCAGCGGATGCTGCCGCTGGGGGCGCCGCTTCCGCGGAAGTTTGATCCTTCACCACCTCGGCGGCCGGAAAATCCACATCGAGCAGAAGAGCAGACGAATCCGGAGACGCGGCAACCGCCTCCACCGGCGTCGCGCTTTCGGCAACTACCGGCGCTGGTTCAGCAGGCTTTGGCCGCCGCTCCAAGCGATAGCCGAGCGACCGCAGGATCGACGCGAAATCTTCGCCGGACGCGCCGGTAAGCGACGTCATCGCCGGTGTTGCCGTGAATCCACCGCCCTCGACCGTGCCCGCAGGTTTCGAACCTAGTGCGCCTTCGCGCCATGTCAGCGCGGGACGAATGAGATCAGCCAGCCGTTCCAGAATATCGACGCGCACGGCGCGTTCGCCGCACACGCGATATCCCACCGTGCGGTAAAGCGGCTTCGGGATGTCCTTGTCGATCGGGATTGACGTGCGGCCGCCCGCAGCGAGCTGGCGCAGCTCGTCCAACCCCTTGCCTTCGGGGCTATTCTTCAGTGACCAAAGCTGCGCGGCGAGAATGCGCGGCGCCGGCTTGAGCAGGCTTGGGAGGTAAATGTGATAGGCGCCGAAACGAACCCCATGTTTGCGCAAAGTCGCACGTGCCGGCTGATCGAGACCCTTCACGTCCTCCGCGACCCGCTGGCGTTCCAGCACACCCAGCGCCTCGACCAGTTGAAACGCGACGCCGCGGGCAATGCCGGTGATGTCTCCGGCCGTCGATAGCGCGAATAAAGGCGCGAGCAGCTTTTCGATATAAGTTTTCAGCCAGAGATCAAGCCGCGCCTGCACCGCATCGCGCGACGCTCCAGTGAGTTGCTCGTCGGCAAGGACGCGCACGCGCGGACGCAGCACTTCCTCGGCGGAAATAAGCTTGCCCACCGCATCGCCTTGCCAGCGGATGGCGCCATCGGAAGCCAGCACGAATTGCCCGTCCGTCGCCTGGGCCAACCGATTGGCGCGGGCATCGATTTCGCCGGCCAGCGCTTTCTGCGCGGTGGCATGCAGCGCCTTGGCCTCCGATCCGCCGGCGGACGGCGCAGCGGCGAAAACAAAGCCATCGAGCCGGCCAATGACATGACCCTCCACCACCACCTCGCCGGTTTTTCCGATTTCAGTCTCCAGCATCGTGCTTTCTTTCAGCCGCCGCATCAACACGCTGGTGCGGCGGTCGACGAAGCGCTCCACCAAGCGTTCGTGCAGCGCATCGGAAAGTTTATCTTCCACCGCGCGGGCGACACCCTGCCAATGCTCGGGGTCTGCGAGCCAATCGGGACGGTTTGCAACGAAAGTCCAGGTCCTGACATGCGCGATCCGGTTGGAGAGCGTGTCGATCCCGCCCTCGGTATGATCCGCCAGCGCCACCTGGCGGGCGAACCAATCAGTTGGGATCGTACCCTCTTGCATGAGAAATCCATAGAGGGTCACTGCAAGTTCCGCGTGGGTCGCCGGTGCGATCTTCCGGTAGTCGGGAATCTGGCACACTTCCCATAACCGCTCGATGGCTTGCCGCGTTTTTGCCCAACCGCGCACTTGCTCGTCGCGTGCGGCATGTTCGAGCACCAGAATATCCTCGGCGATCGGGGCGCGCGTGAGGCCCGCTTCCTTCGGCGTCACCGCCAGCGATGCCTGCAATGCTCCAAGCGAGGAAAAATCCAGGTCGGTATTCCGCCATTGCAGGATTCTCACAGGCTCGAAGCTATGACTCTCCAACGCCTGCACAAGTTCCGGCTCAAAGGCGGGGCAGCGGCCGGTCGTGCCAAAGGTTCCGTCGCGCGTGGCGCGGCCCGCGCGGCCCGCAATCTGCGCAAGCTCGGCCGGGTTGAGGCGGCGGAATTGATAGCCGTCGAATTTGCGGTCGGAAGCGAAGGCAACGTGATCGACGTCGAGATTAAGTCCCATGCCGATGGCGTCGGTGGCGACAAGGTAATCGACGTCGCCGGATTGATAGAGCGCCACCTGGGCGTTGCGCGTGCGCGGAGATAGTGCACCAAGCACAACGGCCACGCCGCCGCGCTGGCGGCGGATCAGTTCGGCAATAGCGTAAACCTCTTCCGCCGAGAAAGCGACGACGGCGGAGCGGCGCGGCAGCCGCGTGATCTTTTTCTCGCCCGCAAAAGTAAGCTGCGAGAGCCGCGGCCGGCTGAGGATATGCGCGCCGGGCAGGAGCTTCTCGATCATCGGGCGTATGGTAGCCGCGCCCAGCACCAGCGTTTCCTCGCGCGCGCGGCGATTGAGCATGCGGTCTGTGAAGACGTGGCCGCGCTCGAGATCGGCGCCAAGCTGCACTTCGTCGATAGCGAGAAATGCCACGTCGAGGTCGCGCGGCATCGCCTCGACGGTCGAGACCCAGTAACGCGGGTTTGCCGGCTTGATCTTCTCTTCGCCGGTGATCAGCGCCACCGCTTCGGCGCCCACCCGATCGACGATCTTGTTGTAGACCTCGCGCGCCAACAACCGCAGCGGCAGACCGATAATGCCGGATGAGTGCGCCAGCATCCGCTCGATCGCGAGATGGGTCTTGCCGGTATTGGTCGGGCCGAGAACGGCGGTGACGCCGGCGCCCCGCGCGCGCTGGTCCCGGCTCGCGGGTGAGGAGAAGGAAATTGGCATCGGAATCCGGTCTGCGAAGAGGGCCTTGGGCCCTTCCGGGCGCTGATCTGTACCACAATGCGACGGCAGCGATGCGTCGCCTTAAGCTATGGAACGAGTCTGGAACGAATCGCGGCCGAATCGGTACTTAAGTGTGAGTCAGATTTCGTTCACTGCGATATGTGGCATACGCAGCTCGCCAGCCTACAAGATGGAGTAAATTGAAGGCTAGTGCCTACTTTTCAAAGTGCCAAAAATCTTAACGCCGTAAGTCCCGCATCTCGCAGCCGAGTCAAGGCCCTCTCGGCCTTCGGCGCTACGGGATTTTCGCGCTCGCCGAGGTCGGCCCTGGTGCCGCGCTTGAGACAAACTGAGTGGCTTCCAGAGTAGCCAGCCCCAAGGGCGTCGGAATGGAAACCTTGTAGGGGACCAGAACGCGGGTGCCGGTCACCGGTGCGAGCCACACCTCCATGTCGCGCAGACCGGTCAGGTATTCAATCACCTTGCGGCCGGGGATATAGCCCGCGACGGGTGAGAAATAGATCGCGCAGACGACCACAGGCCCCTGATAGCCCTTCTCGGCCTTCACCGTTTCCATGCGCTTGAAAGCCATTTTCAGGTCGTAACGCAGGCGGCCATCGAAAATGGGCGCCGAACGCGTGCAGGCGTCGGCGCTCAGCGGATCGCCGTTACCCGAGACGCGAATAAGCGAAGCCGTCATCGGATCGGTAATCGCGTGACGATGCGCTTCAGTGATGGGGACGCGATTAGGATCGGGATTTGGGGGCGGATTCACCGTGAATTCCGTCACGGTCCCGCCGTCGATCGCCATCGCTACTTCTTCGGTTTTCTTGTCGGCGACGATGGTGGTGCCATATCGGCGCGGGAGCAATTGCCCATTGGCGACATCACCCTGAGTCGTGCTGCGGCCCTTGCCGCTGGCAAAGACGCGCAAGAGGCCAGTCGTGGCCCCGCTTGCATCAGCGGAATATTGATCGTTCTGGATGTCGAGCACCCAGGCGCCCCGGCCAACAGGGATGCCGGCGAGCGAAGCGACATAACGAGCTTCGAGCTTCGCCTGCTGAGCATGGCCGCCTGCGGGACAGGCGACCGCAAAAGCAAGAACGGCGGTGGCGGCAGCAAGGCGTCGAAGGTTAAGCTGGAATGTCAGCACGAAAGTTCGATCCCCCTGGGCCGCGATCACCGGTACGCGATACATGACGGCGGGTACCATAAGCTGAAAGCGTAGACTAGGCACCCCTTCGCGGAGATGCCGGAACTCTTACTATCTCTGGCGCGATTACGTCCTTTATATGATGGCTTGGGCGCCGCGGGCCTTTGGCTTGACGCACGGAAGCCTCGCTACTATACGTCCCCCCTCTCGAACAGCTTGTCCTTTGCCCCGGGCGCGCCAGGCGCTGCCCTCGTAAACCTGAGGTTTCTGCGATGTCGCGGCGATGCGAATTAACCGGCAAGACCGCCCTCGTTGGTCACAAGGTGAGCCATTCCAACCGCAAGACGAAGCGGCGCTTTCTGCCCAACCTGTGCAACGTCACCGTGATGTCCGATGCCCTTGGCCGCTCGGTACGATTGCGGGTATCGGCCAACGCCGTAAAGACCATTGATCATCGCGGCGGGCTGGATGCATTCCTGCTCAAGGCCAAGGCCGATCAGCTCTCGCCCCGCGCTTTGGAGTTGAAGCGTCAGATCCAGAAGAAGCGCGCTGCCGTCGCTGCCGCGAGCTGACTTCCTCTCACTCTCCTATCAGTGCGAATTGCAGCAGCAGCGTCCGCTGCACGGGGGAGAAATTGTCGTCAGAGATGAGCGTGAGCACGATTTCTCCCGTGGCCGCACGGTGTACGCTGATCCCTTCGAAATTGTCGATCTGCTGACCGAGGTCGGCGGAGAAGATCACCGGCCCATCCACGATCGCGCCGGGCCGCACATCGCTGAGCGCGATGCGGCGGATGCGGACGGCGATGCCGCGCAGCCACGACGCACGTCTCTCTAACAACAACAAATCGCCACTGGGCAAGATAGCGCTATCGCTGGCGTCGAAATCGTCCGTGCGCTTGACGGAGAATTCGCCTGGGCTCGGCCCGCCGATGAGGAAGCCACTGAGATTACCGGAAGCATCGCCAGTTTCCGAAATCGCGATCACTGTTCCGGCGAGAGGCAGATCCTTCGGCACCACGATGAGCGCCTCGATCCCTTTGTTCCAGGGTAAGGTTGCGAACTTCGCCGGGACCGGAATCGGCACAGCGCGGGCGCGCAGTCCGTCTTTGACAAAATCGAATTTCACGATGCGTTGCACGCGTTCGATGCTGACATAGAGCGTGCCGCCATCCTCGGCGATCGATTCAGTGTCGTACCAACCACGCGCGGAGAGTCGGTTGCCGTCGTAATCCAGCATCGGCGCCATTTCAGCACCGACAATGCCGGTGGGCTTTGCGCCATCATAGATGATGCGCCCACGCAGCCAGCGGCCCTTGTCGGTTGCGGCAATGAACTGCGCGCCATCAAGCGCGACACGGATCGACGAGATGCCGCCGAACTCCTTGTAAGATGATGTCAGTTCCAGCCCGCCGCGGAATTCAAGCAAGCCGAAGCGGCGCAGATCCTTGTCGCGGTTGTCGAAGGCCGCGATCGGCGCGGCGCGGATTTCCACTCGTTGGGGCGCGCCCAATTGCGCGAAAGCCGCTGTTGCCAGCACCAGCAGAAGTGCGGCGGTGACTGTTCTATTCAGGTGCTGTGAATGTGCCAGCTTCAAACGAGCCCCCGGCTCAGCCGCCCGATCGTTTCAGTGCAGCGAACCGGAAACCGGCGGCCTGCGTGCGGCCGGTCTG
Source organism: uncultured Burkholderiales bacterium (assembly GCA_964488915.1). Classification (GTDB taxonomy): domain Bacteria; phylum Pseudomonadota; class Gammaproteobacteria; order Burkholderiales; family JALYOK01; genus CADEHE01. Next base: position 33 of record CAZAWU010000220.1, on the reverse strand, counting down.
CGGATGGACGGACGCCACGGCTCGGCGGCATGT
>CAZAWU010000219.1:0-6431 GCA_964488915.1 uncultured Burkholderiales bacterium | reverse complement strand
TCGTTTGAGCTTATACTATCAAAAGTACACCCTCCTGAATAGCTTGGAGTTTGATTCATGGGCTTATACATACTTGTGTAAGCCCGATTTGTTCCCAGATAGCCACGCTTATGGACCTTCGCGAAGAACTCAACCAAGCCGCGCTTGAATATCATCGCTTGCCGAAGCCGGGCAAGATCGAGGTTACCGCCACCAAGCCGCTGGCGAATCAGCGCGATCTATCGCTTGCGTATTCGCCCGGCGTCGCGGCCGCGTGCGAGGCCATTGGCGCCGATCCTGCGCAAGCCTCGCAGCTCACCGCGCGCGGTAACTTGGTCGCGGTCATCACCAACGGCACCGCGGTGCTCGGCTTGGGCGCGATCGGCCCGCTCGCGGCGAAGCCGGTGATGGAGGGCAAAGGCGTGCTGTTCAAACAGTTCGCCGGCATCGATGTGTTCGACATCGAAATCAACGAGCGCGACCCGGCAAAACTGGTCGACATCATCGCCGCGCTCGAGCCGACGTTCGGCGGCATCAACCTGGAAGACATCAAAGCGCCGGAGTGTTTTGAAGTCGAGCGGCGGTTGCGCGAGCGCTTGAAGATTCCCGTTTTCCACGACGATCAGCACGGCACATCCATCATCGTCGGCGCGGCGCTGCTCAACGGCTTGCGCGTGGTCAACAAGGACATTCGCAATGTGAAGCTGGTGTGCTCGGGCGCGGGCGCGGCCGCGCTGGCCTGCCTCGACATGCTGGTGGCGATGGGTTTGCCGATGGCGAATATCATCGTTACCGACATCGCAGGGGTGGTTTACCAAGGCAGACTCGAGGAGATGGACGACAATAAAGCGCGCTACGCGCAGGCCACGAGCGCGCGCACGCTGGCGCAAGTGATCGACGGCGCGGATGTGTTCCTGGGCCTGTCCGCCGCGGGCGTGTTGAAGCAGGACATGGTAAAGCGTATGGCAGCGCGGCCGATCATCATGGCACTTGCCAACCCGGTGCCGGAAATCATGCCGGAGGAAGTGCGCACGGTGCGCGACGATGCCGTAATCGCCACGGGCCGCTCGGACTATCCGAATCAAGTCAATAACGTTTTATGCTTCCCGTTCATTTTCCGCGGCGCGCTCGATGTCGGTGCCACCACCATCAACGAACCGATGAAGCTCGCCTGCGTGCACGCCATCGCCGATCTGGCGCACGAGGAGCGCCCCGACATGATGGCGATGGGCTACGCCGAGCAGGAGACGGGGTTCGGTGCGGAGTACTTGATTCCGAAGCCGTTCGATCCGCGTTTGATCACGCGCATCGCCCCGGCGGTGGCGCAAGCCGCGATGCAGAGCGGCGTGGCAGCACGGCCGATCGCCGATTTAGACGCTTACCGCGAGCGGCTCAATCAGTTCGTCTATCACTCCGGACTGGTGATGAAGCCGATTTTCACGCGCGCCAAGCAAGCGCCCAAGCGGCTCGTGTATGCCGAGGGGGAGGAGCCGAAAGTACTACGCGCGGTGCAAGTGGTGGTCGACGAACAGCTCGCCTATCCGATCTTGGTTGGCCGGCCTTCAGTGGTGGAAAAGCGTATCCGCGATCTGGGACTGCGGCTGCGGGTGGGTCAGCATTTCGAGTTGGTTAATCCAGAGTCCGATCCGCGCTATCGCGAGTATTGGACACTCTATCACTCGATCATGCGCCGCCGCGGCGTCTCGCCCGAACTAGCGCGGCGCGAGGTACGCCGGCGCACGACGTTGATCGGCGCACTGATGATCTGCCGCAACGAAGCCGACGCCATGATCTGCGGCACCTTCGGCAACTACTCCGAGCACTTGAAGTACGTGCGCGATGTGCTCGGTTTGCGCCCGGGCGTCAGGATCGCTGCATCGATGAACATGCTGTTGCATCCGGACGGCCTGTTCTTCATATGCGATACCTACGTAAACGTGGACCCGAGCGCGCAAGAAATCGCGGAGATGACGCTACTCGCGGCGGAGGAAGTGCAGCGCTTCGGCATCACGCCGAAAGTCGCATTGTTGTCTCACTCAAGCTTCGGCAGCTCGCAAGCGCCCTCGGCGCAAAAGATGCGCGATGCCTTGGAACTGGTCAGCGCCATGGCGCCACACCTCGAAGTTGAAGGCGAGATGCACGGCGACGCGGCCTTGTCGGAAGAACTACGTCAGGAAGTCTTCCCAGACTCGCGCCTAAAAGGCCGAGCGAATTTGCTGGTGGCGCCAAGCCTGGATGCCGCCAACATCTCCTTTAACCTATTGAAAGTCTTGGGCGATAACATCACGGTCGGCCCCATTCTCCTGGGTGTCGCCAAAGCGGTGCACATCATGACACCGACCGCTACCGTGCGCCGCATCGTCAACATGAGCGCTTTGGCGGTGGTCGACGCCCAGGTGGGTATCGGGGCGGAGCGAGGCTAGAGACAACAATCGGTACTGCGCTGCCCGCAAGGCCGGCAAGAGCTCTTTGATGCACGTAGGTCGTTGCGAATGTTGACATTTTCATATGTTGACCGTGGTATTATGCAACGTCCTCAAATTACAGACTCCACGTCACAATGCTCGTTCCAGCCGAGCGGCTCGCGAAAGGAATGTTTGTCCAGGATCTTGACCGCCCCTGGACCGATACACCGTTTCTGCTGCAGGGCTTCCTAGTCGAAAGCGACGAGGACCTTGCAATGCTGCGCGTACATTGCAAGTACGTCATCGTCGATGCAGCTCGCTCGGTACCCGAATCAATACAAGGTTTCTCCGTCCCCAAAGCGGCTCCGGCCCCCGCGCCAGTGCGCACTGCGGCGCCGCGTCAAAGCCAAGTCATCATCCACGGCACTGAATCTAAAAAACAGGGCGGCTCCTTGCTCGGGGATCTCAAGACCATCGTCAAGGAGACGCTGAACGGTAGCGGTGAAGTCGAAAACGCAGAACCAGGTGCCGATCGCGATGCGCTAGTGACCATGCGTGAGCGCGGCCTTAAAGTGCGCCGCGCCGCACCGGCACGCAGCGAGGAAGCCGCTGAAGCCCCAGCCTCCGACGGCGTCAGTCGCGAGCAAGCGATCATTCACAAGGATCAGCCGGCAGGCAAGAAGACGGGCTTTCTCAAGCAGTTCGGCAGCCTGTTCGGGCGCAAGGAAGAGGAACCGCCGGCGCATCCCGAACCAGTGGCCGTCGCGAGGCAAGTTAACGATGCGCCACCGCTGCTCGTGGTACAAGGCGGCAAGATCATGCCGAGTCCTGAACTGCAGGAAGCGCGCAAGACGCGGGAAACGGTGCGCGAAGCGGTCAAGACCGTGATCGAGGACATCCGCAGAGAGCGCAAGGTCGATCTGGAGAAAATCAACGAAGCTGTGGATTCGATGGTGGAAAGCGTGACCAAGAGCCCGGACGCGCTGATATGGCTTACGCGCCTCAAGAACCGCGATTCCTACGCCTACGATCACGGTATCGATGTGTCGATCTACATGCTTTCGTTTGGGCGTCACTTAGGCTATTCGCGCACGGACATGCACGTGCTCGGCATGGCAGGCCTGCTGCTCGACGTCGGCAAGCTGCGCATGCCGATGGAACTGCTCGAGAAGCGCTCGCGCCTTAGTCCCGCCGAATTCGAGTTTATGAAGAGTCACGTCGCGGAAAGTCTAGCGATTATTAAGGACACAGCGAACGTGCCGCCGCAGGTGACAAACGTTGTCGCGCAGCACCACGAACGTATGGACGGAAGCGGCTATCCGGACAAACTCTCGGGCCATGAAATCTCACTGTTCGGCGCGATGTCGGCGATCGTCGATTGCTTCGAAGCCATCACTAGCGATCGTCCCTATGCGACGGCAGTGTCCACGCACCAGGCGCTGCAGAATCTCAACGGCTGGAAGACGAAACTGTTTCACGAAGGTTTGGTAGAGCAGTTCATGCAGTGCGTCGGCGTGTTCCCAGTCGGCAGCTTGGTGGAACTGACCACTGGCGACGTCGGCATTGTCACCGCGCAGAACAAGATCCGCCGTTTGCGTCCCAAAATCATGCTGGTACTCGATGCCAACAAACGGCCGCAGCAATTCCCAGTCATGCTCGACCTAATGAATGATCCGTTGGCACCTGACGGCTCGGTCTACGCCATCAAGAAGGATCTGCCGGTCGGCATGTACGGCGTCGACGCACGCGAGTATTACCTGTGAGCACGCCCAACGGCATCGCTACCGCTCCCGCGCAAGGCGAGGTCGGCGCGCGAACTTTCGCACCGACGCTACGCCTCGAGTTCGAAGCTGCCGAGGCCGCGGCGCTCGACGAATTGCGCACGCGCCTCGCCACGACTTGCGACGCCAATCAGCTTGATGCTCTTGAGACACATATCGGGGAGCTGCTGCAGAGCGAACGCAGCATGCTGTCGGAGATAGCGACGACCAATATCGCCGACTACTTTATGCGCCTGGCTACGCTAACGCTGGAGCCGCGTGACGTGGTGCCGCATCGTGCGGCGTGGCGTGAACTGACGCGCAAAGACATCGAACCGCGCTGGATCATGCGCCCGTTCGAGTACGTCAACCAGCGCTTGGGAGAGCAAGCCAAGTCATTATTCGCCGACGATCTGCCGTGCTATGAAGCGGCGCAGCGCGCCCTAGGAAAACTAGCGTTCTTTCAACTCGGAGCGATCTTCGAGTTGATGCACGATGCGCGGCGCCAGATGCACGGCAGCTTCGCGTTGCATCATGCCCTGACCAAATTACCGAACCGGATCTTGCTGCTTGATCTACTGCATGATCGTCTGGGACAAAACGCGAAGACCAGCAACAAAGTTGGCGCGCTGCTGATCGACATTGAGTTCTCCTCGGTCGTGCTCAACAGCGTGACGGCGATGACGCACGACGACCTCATGCTTGAGTGCGCGGATAGGCTGCGCAGCATCCTGCGCGACGATGACGTGCTCGGACAGTCCGGCCGCAACCAGTTCTGTCTGATCTTGCCCAATCTCAAGATCGAAGGACAAGCGCTCCTCGCAGCGAGCAAAGTGGCCCGGCTTTTGGAAATTCCGGTCGCGCAACAAGGCATCGAAGTGCCGGCGCGGATTTCCATTGGCATCGCCGTATCGCCCAATCACGGCCGTGACCCGGAACTGCTGCTGCAGCGCGCCGATCTGGCCAAGCGTGAAGCACACCAACGCGGCGAGCAGGTGTTGGTCTATGAGGATGTGTTCGGCGAGGAAGAACTGAACCAGCGTCTGCTGGAAGAGCAGTTCCGAATCGCGTTGCATGAGAACGAGTTCAATGTCTACTTTCAGCCCCAGCTAGACCTGCGCTCGGGGCAGATACAAAGTTTGGAAGCATTGTTGCGTTGGCGCACCCGCAGCGGCGAGTTCATCCCTCCGAACGTCATTGTGGGCATCGCCGAGCGTACCGGCCAAATCGGCCGCCTCAGCAACTGGCTGACCAACACGTCGCTGCGCCACTGCGCGGAATTCCAACGAACCGGCTTCGACCTCAACGTAGGCGTGAACTTGACCGCGATGAACCTGGCGGAGCGCGAGTTGCCCGACTTCGTTGATCAAGCGTTGCGCACTTGGGGACTCACGCCGCGGCATCTAACGATCGAGATCACCGAAGGATCGATGCTCAACGACGCGGAGCAAACGATACAGATTTTGCAGCGACTAAACGAAATTGGCGTGGAGCTTTCCATCGACGACTTCGGCACTGGCTACTCGTCCTTGAGTTATCTGAAGCGCTTGCCGGTCAATGAACTGAAGATCGATCAGATGTTCGTGCGAAACATGTTGAAGATCAAACGCGACGAGCAAATCGTGCGCACCGTCATCGATCTAGCGCACAACTTCGATCTTACCGTGATCGCGGAAGGAGTGGAAGACCACGACACGCTAGCCGCGCTGAAAGTGCTCGGCTGCGACAAGATCCAGGGCTATGTGCTGGCAAAGCCGATGCCGGCCGACCAACTACTCACCTGGTTGAATCAGAACTGCGAATAACGCAGTTCTTGGCCAAGGAAGGGGGAGCCTGGCGGTGACCTACTTTCGCATGGGGAATCCACACTATCATCGGCGCAGCTCTGTTTCACGGCCCTGTTCGGAATGGGAAGGGGTGGTTCCAAAGCGCTTTGGCCGCCAGGCAAGACGGCATGTGCTGCTCGCTGAACTATGACCTCACAGCGCAAGCTCTAGCACAATTCGGAAGAAGCAAATCGGGTATGGCGTCCTCACCTATTGATACTCGTTACAGGTTAGGTTCGCGAATCAGATTGGATCTGATCTATTGCGGCATACTCATGAATACATACTCATGATTATAGGATCAAGCCGCACGGGCAATTAGTACGCGTTAGCTTAACGTGTTGCCACGCTTCCACATCGCGCCTATCAACGTCCTGGTCTAGAACGACCCTTCAGGAAGATTACTCTCCGGGAAGTCTCATCTTGAGGCATGTTTCCCGCTTAGATGCTTTCAGCGGTTA
>CAZAWU010000218.1:1338-6449 GCA_964488915.1 uncultured Burkholderiales bacterium | reverse complement strand
TGATGTGCGACGCCGACGGCACCGTATTCGACGGCGATCAATTGCTCTACATCATTGCCAAGCATCGTCGCGAGACCGGTTTGTGCAAAGGCGGTGTGGTCGGTACATTGATGACCAATTTGGCGCTAGAGCATGCCCTAGCCGAACTAGACATCCCGTTCGCACGCGCCAAAGTGGGCGATCGCTATGTACTGGAAATGCTGTCGGAGAAAGGCTGGCAATGGGGTGGTGAGAACTCCGGCCATATCATCTGCAAGGACAAGCACACCACCGGCGACGGCATCATCTCCGCGTTGCAAGTGCTCACCGCACTGCGCATGAACAAGACCAGCATGGCGCGCTACACGCAAGAGTTGACACTGTATCCACAAGTGCTGATCAACGTGCCGACCGCGCGCGGTTTCAAACACACCGAGCACGCACAAGTCGCCGCCGCGGTGCAAGCGGCCGAGCAAGAATTACGCGCGACCGGGCGCGTGCTGCTGCGCCCTTCCGGCACAGAACCGGTACTGCGGGTGATGGTGGAGGGACAAGCCGAGGCGCAAGTGCGCGCCTGTGCTGAACGCATCGCTGCGGCGGTGCGGTCGGCCGCTGGCGGCAGCACCTGAGTTACTTGGCGGTCGCGCTGCACGTACGCTTACTGTGCTCCACTATGCTTGGTGCGAGCCTGGCAGGGGGAGAAAACCTCTACAAGGTATGCCTTGACGGCCTTGGGGTACCCTAGACACAGCCCAGTCCCGACTCAGGTACACTACATCTACTGCTTGCGGGGCTTTATAGATACTAGCCCTTGTATTGATATAAATGTGTTGTCAAGGCCAATTGACGTGTTTATACTTGTTTGAGTATAGACTCAGGAGGACCGTCAATGGCCACCATAAACAACCCCGCAGACCGCCAATCGCTCACACTTCGCTTGAATCGCGCTGAAGGGCAAATTCGCGGCGTAAAAAAGATGATCGACGCCGGCGCGCAGTGCGAAGACATTTCCCAGCAGCTCACCGCTGCGCGTAAAGCGTTGGACCGTGTGTTTCACCAGATGATAGATATGCTCGTCAAGCAGGAGCTGGGGTCGGTGAAGGAGCAAGGCTCCAAGGACCGCTTGAGCCAAATCGGCGAACTGCTTGCGCGGTTTTCTTAAACGCCGTAACGACGTTTCAACTGGGCCGGCCCACTCGTATGGCCGGCTTTGTTCGATGGTTGTCGGCTCGATCGGATTCGGTCTACGTTGTTGAGAGCGAAACGCTACACACGCTAGACCTGGTTTGGCGCCATGACTGCTCGCAGCGTCACTTCGATCGCCCCGTCGGGTGCTTGGCGTGATGTGAGCCACCACACGCTGCCTTTTTTGATATCCCAGTCACCCTCCCGGCCAGTGAGCAGCAATGCAGCCATGCGACCGAGCCAAGGTTGATGGCCCACGATGATCACAGTGCCTTGCTCGTCTGGCCAACCGATGGCGGTCAATACACTGCGTGCCTTGGCGCCGACATCGAGGGCGGGCGCTACTTCGAAGTGTTTGGCGAAAGCCTCTGCGGTCTGCTGCGCGCGCTGGGCTGGGCTGGTGAACACGCGTGCTTTGCCTTCGATGCGTTTCTCTAGCCATCGGGCGATCTTGCGCGCGTGTTTCTTGCCTTTCGCGGTCAGAGCGCGCTCTGAGTCAGGTGTATCGCCTTGTGCTTCTTCCGCCTCCGCGTGGCGCCACAGAATGAGTTCCACTCGCTCTCCTTTCACGCGAGCAACGCTCGCAAACGCTACCAAAAACAGTGTGTCTGCTTGAACGCCTGCCAGGTTTGACTCAACAGTCCCAACGATTTGTATGAATTGGAACTTACCCACCCCTCTACGATGCCCAGCGCTTGTTGGCGCTGGGCAAACTCTGGCTGCGCCACGCTTCCTTCCATGCTCATCGAGGCAACTGCCTCGAGCAAGCCGGTGGTCGTGGCAGCGTCGTTCAAGCTGCCGAGTACGTCCTGCAAATTAGCGAGTGCGCGAACGTATCGCTGCACGTCGCGTTTAGCGAACAGATGGGAGAAAAAGTCAGCGGCATAGCGCAGTTTCTTGGCGGCGATACGCAGTGCATGGCGCTCTTCGACCGTTAGTCGATCAAGGTGCTTGCCGCGTTTGCGCAGGCTTCGGTGCCGTTTTTCCAGCACGGCCTTAGCGTATTCTTGAATCGGCGCAGCAAGTGCTTGCGGCGGCGCCTGCGCGCTCCACGCGTGCGTGGCCAGCCAGGCACCGAGTCCGAGCAGCATGCTTTGATAGCGAGGCGAAGACACGGCTGCGCGCGCGTGCTCACGCTGCTTGCGCTGCAGCGCGACACAAGCGTCGCGCAGCCAGATCAATCCGCCGGATTCGCTATGCGCTTGCAAAATCGGCGGCAGCGTTTCCGTCACGAACACGTCGCAATTGCGGGCGTCATTCAACTCTTTCGTCAGCCAGCGTAGCTGTTGCACCACGTCCGCGCTTACCGCTTTTGGAATGAGCGCGCCGAATACAGTGATCGCCGAGCGTAGCCGCCGCAACGCAACGCGAGCCTGATGCAGGTACTCGACGTCGTCGCCGTCTAGGAGGCCCATTTCGTTTGCTTGCAAATGCGTTAGGCAGCTGCGGACGATAATCGCGAACGCCTTGCTCACCGGCATCTGGCTCTCCAGCGCCGGACTGATCGCCTTGCTCGGGGCTCGCTGCGCGCCGGTAAACAGGCGGTAGCCGCGTTCGGCTTTGCTGCGCGGCTCTAGGCGCAGCTTCAGCGCAGCATTGAGTGCGCCAGCGACCTCGAACAAGCGCCCGACATTGCCAGACTTAAGTTCCAGTTCCACTTCCGAGATCGGATCGCTGCTCGACTCAGCGCGTACCATGCCGCGGTCGATGCTGAGTTCGATTTCGTCGCTATCGAAACGCAAGATGCGCTGCGTGCGGCGGAAGTCGGTGGTGAATACTGCTCGCAAGTCGCGCTGTAAGTCCGCGCGCTGCAGCAGCTCTCGAACCTCGGGTTCGTCGATGGCGGTGAAATCGAGCGTGTCGGGCGGTATCGAGCATTCCCACTCGCGGCGTTGGTGCAATCCGGCGCTGCTGGCGTCTTCGTACTTCACCGTCTGCAAGCTGCGCCGGCCCTCCCGACGCAGCCGAATGCCGATGCCGTGGCGTTGCAGCGCGAGATCGGGAGTATCGAAGTAAGTGCTGCGCAGCCGGCGCGCGACCGGCTTGTACAAGCTATGAGCAGCGACGATCGGTAGCTTGGGCAGGCGCCGCAGCGCCGCTTCGTCCAACGCCAGCTTCAGTTCGATTTCGGTCGTGTCCGCGGTCACGTCAGCTGCGATCCCAATGATAGAGTGGCAACCGAGTGCGGGCGGCGCTCGGGCGCACGCTCAGCGTGCCGCCAGCAAGTTCAGCAAGCTTTCTTGGGCACGGAACAGCAAGGCGCGCCGTGGCCGGCGCCGGCGGTACTCGCCATCCGCGTCCATCTCCCACGCTTGCGCGTTGTCCTTCAAATAAGGACGCAATCCTTCGCGAATAACACGGTGCTTGAGACGGGCATCGAGCAACGGAAAAGCAACTTCGATGCGGTGGAACAGGTTGCGCTCCATCCAATCAGCGCTGGAAAGATAGACATCGTACTCACGGTCGTTGCGGAAACAGAAGATCCGCGAGTGTTCGAGAAAACGCCCGACTACGGAACGAACGCTGATATTCTCCGACAGACCGGTAACGCCGGGCCGCAACAGGCACACGCCGCGCACGATGAGATCGATGCGCACACCGGCTTGCGAGGCGCCGTATAGGGCGGCGATGACTTGCGGTTCGGTGAGCGCGTTCATCTTGGCGATGATGGAGGCTTGTTTGCCCGCGCGCGCGTGCGCGGATTCGCGCTCGATGGCTTTGATGAGCGCCCCATGCAGCGAGAAGGGCGACTGCCACAGATGGATCAGTTCGCCGGCTTTACCCAAACCGGTCAATTGCAGGAACACTTCGTTCACGTCCGCGCAAAGATCTTCGTGGCAAGTGAACAGACCAAAGTCGGTGTATAGCTTGGTGGTGCGCGTGTGGTAGTTACCCGTGCCGAGATGCACGTAGCGCCGCAATTGTTTTTCTTCGCGCCGCACCACCATTGCCATCTTGGCGTGCGTTTTATAGCCGACCACGCCGTAGACTACGTGTGCGCCGGCATCTTCGAGGCGCGCCGCCCAGTTAATATTGGCCTCTTCGTCGAAACGCGCCAGCAGTTCGACCACGACGGTAATTTCCTTGCCACGCCGCGCGGCGGCGATCAACGCTTCGATCAACTCCGAGTCGTGCCCGGCGCGGTAGACGGTCTGCTTGATCGCCAGCACGTCCGCGTCTTCGGAGGCTTGCCGTATGAAGTCGATGACCGGCTTGAAGGATTGAAACGGATGATGCAGCAGTACGTCGCCCTGGCGAATGGCTTTGAACATGTCCTTCTGCTTACTGAGCTGGGGTGGAGCGCCTTGCACGAAGGGGCGGTACTTTAACTCCGGACGATCGACCCAATCGGGCACTTGCATCAAGCGTACGAGATTGACCGGCCCGGCTACCCGGTAGACATCCTCTTCACTAAGCTCGAACTGCTGTTGCAAAAATTGTGCGATCTTTTCCGAGCAGGTCTCCGCGACTTCTAGACGCACTTCATCGCCGAAGTGGCGCTGGCGCAACTCGCCCTTCAGCGCTTCGCGCAGATCTTTGACCTCCTCGTCCTCAACCTCCACATCGCTGTTGCGCGTAACGCGGAATTGATACCAGCCGCGCACTTGCATGCCGGCGAACAGCGTTTCCACGTGTGCGTGCACAATCGAGGACAGGAACACAAAGCCGTAGTCGCATCCGGCGATGTCGGCAGGCAGCCGTATGACGCGCGGCAGTGCGCGCGGGGCTTGCACGACCGCGATACCGGAGCTGCGGCCGAAAGCGTCTTTGCCCTCCAGTTCTACGGCGAAGTTGAGACTTTTGTTGAGAATGCGCGGGAACGGGTGCGCTGGATCGAGCCCGATCGGAGTGAGCACCGGATAGACCTCGCGCATAAAGTACTCGCGCACCCAAGCGCGTTGGGCTTCGCTCCATTGGCTGCGGCGCAAGAATGCGATGCCCTCTTC
>CAZAWU010000218.1:0-1238 GCA_964488915.1 uncultured Burkholderiales bacterium | reverse complement strand
CGCACATCGGTGAACAATCATAGCACCATCGCTGCCGTCGACCTCGGTTCGAATAGTTTTCGGCTGCAGCTCGCGCGCGTCTCGGGCGGGCAAATCTATCCGCTCGACTCGCTCAAGGATTCGGTGCGCCTGGGCGCTGGGCTGTCCATCGACAAGCGCTTGGACGAGGAATCGCAGGAGCGCGCTTTGGCGTGTCTTAGCCGCTTCGGCGAGCGCTTGCGCGGTCTGCCGAAGGATGCGGTGCGCGCGGTGGGCACCAATTCTCTACGCGTGGCGAAGAACGCTCCGGAATTCCTCAAGAAAGCGCAGCGTCTGCTTGGCTTTCCGATCGAGATCGTGGCCGGCCATGAGGAAGCGCGCCTGATTTATCTCGGCGTCGCACACGCGCTGCCGGCGATGAAAGGGCGCACTCTGGTCGTGGATATCGGTGGCGGATCGACGGAGATCATCATCGGTACCGGCTTTGAACCGGTGCGGCTGGAAAGTTTGTACATGGGCTGCGTCAGCCACAGCAAACAGTTCTTCGGCGACGGTAAGCTCTCAGCGAAACGCTTCGAAGAAGCGGAACTAGCGGCCGCCACCGAGCTGCAAACCATTAGAGGGCCGTTTGCCAAGGAGCGTTGGCAGCAAGCGGTCGGTTCTTCCGGAACCGCGCGTGCCATTGCCGAGATGCTGCTGCAAAACGGCTGGGCGCAAAGCGGGATCACCGCCGCGGCGCTCGCCAAGCTGCGCAAGGCGATGATCAAGGCGGGCGACGCACGCAAGCTCGATTTGCCGGGCCTGAGCGCGGACCGGCGCCCGGTGATCGCCGGTGGCGTGGCTATCATGATCGCGGTGTTCGAGGCGCTTGATATCGAGCACATGAGCATTACGGATTCGGGCATGCGCGAGGGCGTGCTGTGGGACATGCTCGGACGCATGCAGCATCATGACGTGCGCGAGGCTACCGTGGCTGAGTTCATGCGCCGCTACCACGTCGATGAAGCGCAAGCCGCTCGAGTAGAGCGCTTTGCGCTGCAACTCTATCGCCAACTGGCTGGCAAAGAGCATGACGAGTCGATCGCGACGCAGCTCGCTTGGTCGGCGCGCCTGCACGAGATCGGATTGTCGATCGCCTACAGCGGCTATCACCGGCATTCTGCCTACATCATCGAGAACGCTGACATGCCGGGTTTCGCGCGTGGCGAGCAGGCGATGATGGCGCACATCGTGCTCGGCCAGCGCGGTGCGATCGCGAA
>CAZAWU010000217.1:0-6475 GCA_964488915.1 uncultured Burkholderiales bacterium | reverse complement strand
TACGCCGTCAACTGATCCTTCAACGGCAAGTTGCGGATGCGCTTGCCCGTTGCCGCGAAGATGGCGTTGTAGAACGCTGGTGCGAAGGGCGGCACGCCGGGCTCACCAACACCGGTCGACGGCACATTCGGGCCGTGCGGAACGATGTGGGTGCGCACATCCATGGCGCCTTGGCCGATGCGCAACACTTGATAGTCGTGGAAGTTGCTTTGCTGCACACGGCCGTTCTTGAAGGTGATCTCAACCAGCTTCGCGATGCTCAGACCCATGACCGCCGCCCCTTCGATCTGCGACGCAACACGTTCTGGGTTGACGTGGAAGCCGCAGTCGATCGCGGTGTCTACGCGTGGCACATTGACATTGCCTTTGCTGTCGACATTCACTTCGACGACCGAGCAGACGTAGGATTGGAAGCAGCGGTGCGCAGCGATACCTAAGCCGCTACCTTTTTCCATCTTACGGCCCCAACCGGCTTTTTCCGCAGCCAGGCGGACAACGTTCGCCAGACGGCCGGTGTCGATCGGGTAGGTCTCGTACGGATCGCCGTAGTGCCACAACTCGCTGGAGACAGTCTTGCGCATATCGGCGATGCGCGCCGGCCCGATGATTTCGAGCAAGAAGTCCTTGGGATCCTTGCCCAACTCATGCGCCACTTCCGCGATCATCGATTGCATGGCGAATGCGTGCGGAATGTTGTTGACCGCGCGGAACCAGCCGATACGCGCCATGGCCGGCGCTTCGCCTGTTTCCAAGCGCAAGTTCGGCACGCCGAACGGGGTGTCGGTCAAGCCCAAACCGAGTTCCAGCGCGCTTTCGCGTTTTGGATCCGGCATGAAGTTGGACATGAGCGACGGCGATACGCTGCGTTGACGCCAGCCGACCACCTTGCCGCCTTTGATCGCGGCGGTGACGTGCTGGTACGACACCGAGTGATAGAAGCCGTGTTGGATATCGTCCTCGCGAGTCCACACCACTTTGACCGGCATGCCGGTAGCCTTCGACAGCGTGGTCGCTTCCAGCGCGAAGTCGCACTTCGACTTACGGCCGAAGCCGCCGCCGAGCAAGGTAACGTTAACTTTTACGTTCTTCTCGTCGACGCCCAACAGCTTGGCGACGTCGCCACGCGTACCGCCCGGGCTCTGCACGCAAGCCCAGACTTCCGCTTTGTCGCCGGTAACCTTTGCCACGGCTGCCGGGGGCTCCATGGTTGCATGGTGGCCGTGCGGGATGTAGTACTCGTGCTCGATGACTTTATCGGCGCCTTTGATAGCGGCGTCGATATCGCCTTCATTACGCTCGATCTTGCCCGGGTTGCGGGCCGAAGCCGCCATCTGTTCCTTAAATTTCTCGGAATCGTATGCGGCGTTAGGACCATCTTCCCAGGTGACTTTCAGCGCAGCGCGGCCCTTGAGCGCAGCGTAAGTGCTGTCCGCGACCACCGCAACACCACCCAACGGCGCGAATTTTCCGGGCGCGGGTGTCGGTGCGATTTGCACGACTTTGACTACGCCAGGCACTTTCATCGCCGCCGCCTCGTCGAACGACTTGGCTTTGCCGCCCACAACCGGCGCACGCGCAACCACGGCGAACTTCATGCCTGGCACGATGATGTCTTGTGCGTAGTTTGCCTTGCCGGTGGTGATGTCGTGCAAATCGATGATCTGCACTTTGCCCTTGCCGATGTAGCGGAACTGCGACGGATCTTTAAGATTGATCTGCTTTGCAGACGGCGTCGGCAGCTTGGAAGCGGCTTCGGCCAATTCGCCGTAGGACAAGCTCTGACCGCTCGGAATGTGCACCACTTTGTGGTTTTCCGCGCGAACATCTACGTCGGAGCAAGCCCAGGTCAACGCAGCAGCGCGTTCCAACATCTGGCGCATTGCGGCGCCGCAGGCACGCATCGGTTGAATAAAGTGACGCACGCTGCGCGAACCGTCGGTATCTTGGTTGCCGTACTTGGTTTCGTCACCTTCGGCTTGAACGATCTTCACCTTCGACCAATCGGCTTCCATCTCGTCGGCAACGACCATCGGCAAGCTGGTGCGCGAGCCGGTGCCCATTTCCGAACGGTGGCTGACGATCGTGACGGTGCCGTCCTTGGCGATCGAGACGTAGACATGCGGATCCCACACCATGCCGCCCGGCATGCCGGTGGCGCCGGTGGGGTACGGGTCATACGCCGCGATGGCGCTCGGAACGAACTGCGCGGCAATAACGAGCCCACCGCCGGTGAACATGCCCTTGAGGACATCGCGGCGGCTGACGTTCTTCAGTACGGGCTGATCGTGATACTTGGCGAATGATGTCATCTTAGGCTCCTTGCGCGGCAGACTTGACTGCGGCGAAGATCCGCTGATAGCAACCGCAACGGCAGATATTGCCTTGCATCGCCTGCAGAATATCGTCGTCACTGGGGTTCTTCTTTTCGTTGAGCAAACCGGCCGCGTTCATGATCTGGCCAGGCTGGCAGTAGCCACACTGAGGCACGTTGGCTGCGCGCCAGGCCTTCTGCACCGGATGATCGCCGGTGGGGTGCAGGCCCTCGATCGTGGTAACCGACTTGCCGCTCAACTCGCTCATCGGCGTGACGCAAGAGCGCACTGCCTTGCCATCTACGTGTACCGTACAGGCGCCGCACAATCCCGTGCCGCAGCCGAATTTGGTGCCCGTCAGACCCAGGCTATCCCGCAGATACCACATGAGTGGCATATCGGGATCACCCGAGTAGTCCTTCGCTTGCTGATTGATTTTGACTTGCATTGAACATCCTCCTAAGGTTCGCGATTTTCTTGCTGCATGAACCGCCCCGCATGCGCGGTGCCCGCACAGCCGAATTCCGGCGCAGTACCCCCAACGAAGGAATGGGGCTGATGCTAGGCCAACGGTGGTGGAAATGTACGCTAGTCTCGCCCGAAAGGGTAGAGCCTGGGGGCCGGCCAGCGAAAGAATTTGCGCGCAGGGCCCGCGCCGCGGCCGTCAACGGTCAACATGGCAACAGTTGCGTCTCCCCTTGCGCAGGGCTGAAAACCCAAGAGCTCAGCCTACCAACCGCCGCTGCGCAGCCAACGCTCGACTTGCTCGAGCCGATCGGCGCCATGGAAGGGCTCACCGTCGGCGATGATGAACGGCGAACC
Organism: uncultured Burkholderiales bacterium; assembly: GCA_964488915.1. Lineage (GTDB taxonomy): Bacteria > Pseudomonadota > Gammaproteobacteria > Burkholderiales > JALYOK01 > CADEHE01. Next base: position 3,341 of record CAZAWU010000217.1, on the reverse strand, counting down.
GAACACGCCTCTGGCGATCGCGCTTTCGATCTCGGCCTTCAGGCGTTCCTTAATTGCATTGTCCTGGAGCGCGGCGCTGAGTTCGGCGCGATCGGTCCCCAGCGTGGCGGCGATATCGAGGCAAACTTCGGCCGATGAAATATCGCGGCCTTCGACGAAGTAGGCGCGATACAGCGCGTGTGCCAGCGAGACGGCGCGCCCCGGGTCTCGATCATGCAACCAATAGAATGCGCGCGCAGCGTGTTGGGTCGGCACCGGGAAGTTGTCCGGCTGCCGGTAGGGTATCTGCATCAGTCTGGCGGAGCGTGCGAAATCACGCAGGAAGTAGCCGCCCCGCAGCGGTGCGCTACCGACCAGCGGTTGTGCACCGCTGGTCTTGAAGATTACCCCTAGAAGTACAGGCCGCCAAATGACATCCCGATTGAATCTAGCAGATATACTCTCAATCTTTTCGCTGGCGAAGTAGCCGTAAGGCGACGAGAAATCGAAGTAAAACTCGATCGCCACGAGATCCGCGCTCCCTTACTGGGGCTGGCCGGTTTCGACTTGCACCAGAGGCTCGCTCTGGGTAGGCGCGCCGCGTGAATGCCTCGCCCGGCGCGGATGATGGCCCGCCTCGCTTGCCTCGCTGGCAGTACTCTGCGCCGAGGGTACACCATGCGTTTCCACCATGACCAACTCCGCCGGAGCTTCGGATCGTGAATGGCGGTGGCGGCGATGCGGGCGGCGGCGCTGCCGCTCCCCTTCGCCTGCAGCTTCGGCCGCTGGTTCTGCACCGGCCAACTCGGAGCGTGTGGTGACCATTTCCAACTCACCTAGCTGCGGCGCCGGCAGGATTTCGACCGGACGTTGGGTTGGCGCGGGGGGCGTCGCTATGTCGCGCGGCTCGGCTGCTGCCGGCTCGGGCGTACGCGCGGCGGGCATTAATGCGGGCGCAGTAGTGGTGGCCGCAGGAGCGTCCAGCAAGCTCGGCAGCGAGACGGCGTCGCTTACCATGCGCTCGCCGGAGGGCACGAACGGCTGGGCGACGGGCTCACCCGAACTGTCGCGCTCGCGCTGATCGCTATCGGCGCGGGGTGGGCGAGTGTCGCGGCGCGGTTGGTTTTGCTGGCCTTGGCGCTGCGCCTCTGGGCGTTGCTCGTTGCGGGCTGCACCTTGCTGTTCACCGCGCTGGGCGTTGTCGCCTCTGCGTCCGCCGCGGCGATTGCGGCCCCGGCGCGAATCACCGCCGTCCTGTTGCGCGACTTCGGTGCTCGGCGCGCCAGTGGCGTCCAAGAGGGCTTCGCTGCGTGGTTGTTGTTGCGGTTGCTGCTGTGGCGGCCGCTGCCCGCGCTGCTCGCCCCGGCCTTCCTGCGGGCGCTGCTGCTGTGGACGTTCGCCGCGTTGGCGTTGTTGATCGCGCCCGCCGCGATCACCCCGCTCACGCCGTTGTTCGCCGCGCGGCTGCTCACGTTGGCCACGCTGATCACCGCGCTCGCGCTCGGGACGGCCCCCGCGGCGACCTTGCTCGTCGCGGCGCTGCTCATGGCGTTGCGGCGCCGCCGCCGCATCCCCGCCGGGCGCGGCCGCCACCTCGTGCGCCGCCGGTTTAAGCCAGCCGAACAGGCGCGAGAACAAGGAGGGCTTGGACGCTTCGCCAGCTGTGGCCTCCACCATTGGGGCTGCCGAGGCGATTGGGGCCGGCTGATCCGGCGTAATACCCTTGACCACCGGTTGCTGCCGGGGTGCGGGACGCGATTCGGCAGCAGCGCCGCGCGGCGACTGCTCCTCTTCTTCCTCCGGCAGCACTTCCGCCATCTCGTAGCTCGGTAGCGCCAGGTCTTCGCGCCCCATCTCGTCCGGGCGCACGCGCTCGACTTGAAAGTGCGGGGTCTCCAGCGCGGTGGTCGGCAGCAGGATGATGCGCACGCGCAGGCGCTGCTCCATAGCTGTAAGATCCGCGCGCTTCTCGTTTAGCAGGTACGTGGCGACTGCTACTGGCACATGCGCACGCACCATCGCGGTGTTGTCTTTCATCGCTTCTTCGCCGAGCAGGCGCAGGATGTGCAGCGAGGACGACGGCACATCGCGGATCTGGCCAGTGCCGCTGCAGCGCGGACAGGCGGTGTGGCTGGTTTCGGCGATCGAACCTTGCAGGCGCTGGCGCGAAAGCTCCATCATGCCGAAGCGTGAAATCTTGCCGGTCTGCACGCGCGCGCGGTCGTACTTGAGCGCTTCGCGGAAGCGGTTTTCCACCTCGCGCTGGTTGCGCGGGTTCTCCATGTCGATGAAGTCGACGACGATCAAGCCGCCCAAGTCACGCAGGCGCAACTGGCGGGCAATTTCGTCCGCAGCTTCCAAATTGGTGTTGAACGCCGTCTGCTCGATGTCGGCGCCTTTGGTGGCGCGCGCCGAGTTGACGTCGATCGCGGCGAGCGCTTCGGTTTTGTCGATCACCACCGCACCGCCGGAGGGCAGCGGCACTTCGCGGCGGTACGCGGTTTCGATTTGGTGCTCTATCTGGAAGCGCGAAAACAGCGGCACTTCGTCCTGATAGAGCTTGACCTTCGGGGCAGAGCCGGGAATGACCAGGCGCACGAAATCCATCGCGTCTTTGTGGATCGCCGGCGAATCGATCAGGATCTCGTTGATTTCCGGATGATACAAATCGCGAATGGCGCGGATCACCAGATTGGATTCACGGTACAGCAATTGCGGCGCCTTGAGTCCTTGCGCGGCGCTGTCGATCGCCTCCCATAGGCGCAGCAAGTAGTTTAGGTCCCACTGCAGCTCTTCGGCTGAGCGGCCGATGCCCGCGGTACGGGCGATCATGCTCATGCCATCGGGCACTTCCAGATTATTCATGACCTCGCGTAACTCGGCCCGGTCTTCGCCTTCGACACGGCGCGAGACTCCGCCGCCGCGCGGATTGTTCGGCATCAATACTAAGTAGCGCCCGGCCAGGCTGATGTAGGTGGTGAGCGCCGCGCCCTTGTTGCCGCGCTCGTCCTTGTCGACTTGCACGACCAGTTCATGGCCCTCACGTAGCAGATCGCCGACGCGCCCGCGCAGGGCTTCGCCCGACTCGCCGCGTAGATATTGGCGCGAAATCTCCTTGAACGGCAGAAAACCGTGGCGATCGACGCCGTAGTCGATGAAAGCGGCTTCTAGGCTGGGTTCGACGCGGGTGACGACGCCTTTGTAGATATTGCTCTTGCGCTGTTCTTTACGGGTGGATTCGATATCCAAATCGATGAGGCGCTGCCCATCGACGATCGCGACGCGCAGCTCTTCCGGCTGGGTCGCATTGAACAACATTCTTTTCATTACTTTTCTCCCGCGCTCGATTGCTCGGGAGAACT
>CAZAWU010000216.1:0-6512 GCA_964488915.1 uncultured Burkholderiales bacterium | reverse complement strand
TTGCCGTTGGCGACAAAGCCCGCGCAGTTGAACAATACATCGACCGCGCCAACTTCCGCCGCTGCCTTGGCGACTTCGGCATCGTTCAGCACATCGAGCTTGCGCGTGGTGATGTTGGGCTTGCCCGCCAAATCCGCGAGCAAGTTTTCATTGATATCGGTGGCGATTACTTTGGCGCCTTCCGCCGCAAAAGCTAACGCGGTAGCACGGCCGATGCCCGCGCCGGATGCAGTGCAAAAAGCAGTCTTGCCGCTAAGGCGTGCGGCCATGGCTCCCCCGATGAAAATTGCTTAGCGTAGCGGATTATAATGGCTCGCGCCGTTCGCCTCGATCTTGCATCCAAACAACGCCAATCAAGACGGCCCCGCTCCCAGCGTTTCCTTACTCGATAGTAAGAACAAGATGCCTATGGGTTTGCTGTTCGCCGTCCTCGGTGCAATCGTTGGCGCAATCGCGTTTGAGTTCGCCGGTTCTGCCCTGGGCGCGGTACTGGGTTATTTGCTCGGCGACAACCTAGCGCAGCGCAAGCGCATTCGCGCGCTGGAACTCGAGACCGCCGATCTGCGCCAAGCAGGCTCGGAGCTCGCCGAGATGGTGCTGCGCCGCTTGCGCGGCGCGGAGCAAGCGGCTGCACCGGCTCCCGACGCCGTCCCGGCGCAGGACGCGTCCGCACCAACGCCTGCGGATGCCGCAGCAGCGCAAGCAACCGCGGAACCAGCGGTAGTACCCTCCGACCTCGCGCTCGAACCGCTGACACAGCCCGCACCCGCCGCTTCGGCGGAAACGCTCGATCTTGCTGAAGCCTATGCCACCCTGGGTGAGCCGCCAGCGCAAGCACCAGCGAGGGCGCGCCCTGCCGCGCCGGCGCCGGCCGAGAATGCCGAACGGCAAGCGCAACCCGCCGAAGGCGGCGCTCCAGGCAAACCCGCCCGCTTCGATCCGCTGCGCTGGATCGTGAACTACTTCACCAGCGGCAATGTCGTGGTGCGGGTTGGCGTCATCGTGTTGTTCTTCGGCGTTGCGTTTCTGCTCAAGTACGCCTCCGAGCGCGTGCAACTGCCCATCGAGATGCGTTTGATCGCCGTAGCCATCGGCGCCATCGCGCTGCTCATCATCGGCTGGCGCCTGCGCGCCAAGCGCGAGAACTACGCGCTCATGCTGCAAGGCGCGGGCGTAGGCGTACTCTACCTGCTGGTGTTCGCGGCGCTGCGCCTGTACGCGCTGCTGCCGGCGGGCGCCGCGTTTGGGCTGCTGGTGGCGATCGTGCTGTTCTCCGCCATGCTGGCCGTCGTGCAGAACTCCATGGCGCTGGCGGTGTTTGGCATCGCCGGCGGTTTTCTTGCTCCGATCTTGGCCTCGACCGGGCAAGGCAGCCATGTCGCGCTGTTTAGCTTCTACGCGGTGTTGAACGCCGGCGTTCTGGCTATCGCGTGGTTCAAAGCGTGGCGCCCGCTCAATCTGCTCGGCTTCGCGTTCACCTTCATCATCGGCACGGCTTGGGGCGTGATGCGTTACCAGCCGGAATTGCGCTGGAGCACCGAACCGTTCTTGGTGCTGTTCTTCGCTTTTTATGTGGCGATCGCGGTGCTGTACGCGATGCGCCAAGCGCCACAGCTCAAAGGCTACGTCGACGGCACGCTGGTGTTCGGCACACCGCTGGTGGCATTCGGTTTGCAGACGGCGCTGATGCGCGACGTGCCCTACGCACTTGCCTACAGCGCACTCGGCGTGGCGGCAATCTATCTGGCGCTCGCCACCGTGCTTTATCACCGCAAGCAAGAATCTCTGCGACTGCTGGTGGAAGCCTTCCTCGCCCTCGGCGTCGCGTTTGCCACGCTCGCGATTCCGCTGGCGCTCGATGGGCGCTGGACGGCGGCGAGTTGGGCGCTCGAAGGCGCCGCCATTGCGTGGGTGGGCATCCGGCAGAATCGCTTGCTCGCGCGCGTCGCCGGCATGCTGCTGCAGTTCGCCGCAGGCGTGGCGTTCTTTTTTGGTCTCGGCCGGCCCACCGGCGAACTGCCGGTGCTCAACAGCTTCTTTGTTGGCTGCCTGCTGATCAGCTTCGCCGCGCTCTTTACCGCTTGGTACACGCGCCGCCACGCCGAGGTGTTGCGGCCGGCGGAGCGCCTGTTCACGCCGGCGCTGTTCACTTGGGGCGTGTTGTGGTGGCTATTCGCCGGCGGGCGCGAGATCGACGCCCACGCACGCGCCGCGTTCGCCGCCAATGCGCTGGCGGCCTTCGTCATGGCCAGCGCAATCGTGTGCTTCGTCTGGATCGGTGTGCGGCAACGCTACACGCTCGCCCGCGCCTACGGCGCCCTGCTGCCGCTCGGCGCGGGTGTGCTGTACCTTGCCATGCACATGGACTTCGGCGACGACGCGCCGGAGACGGCAGCGGTTTGGTTGGGCTGCCTCATCATCGCATTGGGCGCGCTGTTCATCGGCTGGCAAGCCGGCCGCGCTGGCGAGTATTCCCGGTCCATGGAAGCGCTGGCAAGCCCAGCGCTTGCCGCCTGGGGATTGTTGTGGTGGCTAGGCGGTGGACTGCACGAGATCGGCCTGCGCTTGGAGATCGTGTGGTGGCCCGCCGCCGCTCTGTTGTTTTTCACCGGCACAGCGCTCGCTTGCGGCCTGCTCGCCCGCCGCCTGCCGTGGCCGCTGCTGCGCATCCCGGCGCTCGCCCTGCCGCTTGGCATGGTCGCAGTGGCGCTTTATCAGATGGGTGGCGTAGATCATCCGTTCGCCTATTTGGGCTATCTCGCTTGGCCCGCCGCTTTCGCGGCCTACTACTGGATGCTGCATCGGCACGAACCAGAAATGCACCGCCACGCCATTCGCGCACTGCACCTGATCACACTATGGCTACTTGCTTTCATCGCTTGCTGGGAAGTCGCGTGGCAAATCGATCATGCGGTGCGCGGGGCCGGTACCTGGCCGTTGATTGCGTGGCTGATCGTACCGGCGCTATTGCTGCTCGCTCTGTGCACGCGCGGGCGGCGGCTGGCGTGGCCAGTGGCGGCGCATTGGCACACGTACCTAGCGCTGGGGTCGCTCCCATTGGCGATCTTTCTGGTGCTGTGGTCGCTCACGACCAATCTGACCAGCACCGGCGATCCGGCGCCGCTGCCGTATGTGCCGCTGCTCAATCCGCTCGATCTGGCCCAAGCCTTCGCGTTCATGTGCTTGATCACCTGGGTGTTGACGCTGCGGCGCGAGCAGGTTAGCTGGATGGAGCGCATCCCGAAAAAGTGGAGTTACGGCGCGCTGGCGGGGCTCGCGTTCGTGTGGGTGAACGCCGTCTTGCTGCGAACCTTGCACTATTGGGCCGGCATTGCGTACCAATTCGACATCATGTGGCGCTCGACGATGGTGCAGGCGGCGTTCTCGATCTTCTGGAGTCTGCTCGCGCTCGCGGTGATGTTGTTTGCCACGCGCAAAGGGTTCCGTGTATTGTGGTTCATCGGTGCTGCCTTGATGGGTGTGGTGGTCATCAAGCTCTTTACGATCGACATCTCCAATGTGGGCGGCTTGGCCCGCATCGTCTCGTTCATCGGTGTAGCGATTCTTATGCTGATCATCGGTTACATCTCGCCGGTGCCGCCCCGGCACGCGGAGCAAAGCGCATGATGCATCGACTACGCGGGATCATCGCCGCTGCCGCGCTCGCCCTAGTCTCGCTGCTGGCGCCCCAGCTCGACAGCGCGGCCCAAACATCGCGTCCATTGCGCTTCAACGATTTCCGCTACAGCGCCCCTCTCTCGCTGGATAGCGGTAGCGCGATTCATCAAGCCATACTGCCGCTGGCGGTCTATCAAGGCAGTGTGCGCGCCGATCTGGGCGATTTGCGCGTATTCAACGCCGACGGCGAAGTCGTTCCCTATGCCATACGACGGCCTGCCGCAGCTACGGCCGCCCGTCCGTCGCAAGTCAATTTACCGTTCTTCCCCATTTACGCGGATGCGCCGGGCGAACTACAGGACTTGCAGTTGCAGGTGCGCAGAGACGCAGGCGGCACGATCGTCGATCTAAAAAGCGCCGACCGGCGCAGCGGCCAGGCGCGCTTGGCTGCGTACCTGGTCGACGCGAGCGCCGTGCGGCAAGCGCTCGAATCGCTTGAATTCGAATGGGCGCAACCCAATGCGAGTTCGTCGAGTTTCTCCGGCGCCCTCAAGGTCGAGGCAAGCGATGATTTGGCTCACTGGCACGAGTTAGTCACGGCCGCGCCCGTTGCGCGCTTCGAGTTTCAAGGCCATCGCTTGGAGCAGCGCAAGGTCGCGTTGCCCGCCGCCAGCGCAAAGTACTGGCGCATCTCATGGCCGGCCGCGCAAGCGCCCCTCGAGATCGGCGCGCTGCGCGGCGAAGTAGCGGGAACGGTCAGCGAAGCGCCGCGCGAATGGCTCTCGGTTTCAGGCAGCGCCCTTGCCGACAAACCAGGCGAGTATGCATTCGATCTCGGCGCGCACGTCCCCGTCGATCGCGTGCGCATCGACTTACCGCAGAACAACACGCTCGCCGAGGCGAGCTTGCTGCGGCGTTCGAGCATGCAATCGCCTTGGCAACCGGTGACGAGCGCTGTGCTGTACCGCCTGCTGCACGCCGGCCAAGAAGTGCGCAGCGCCGACCTCGCCGTCGGTCCGCACACCGCGCGCTATTGGCTACTGCGCGTCGATCAACGCGGCGGCGGCATCGGTCGAGCCGCACCAAGCTTGCGCGCGGGCTGGCTGCCCAACCAGTTGCTGTTCATCGCCCGCGGTGCGCCGCCGTTCAAGCTCGCCTACGGCGCGGTCAACGTGGGTTCGGCGGAGGTGGCGATCGACCACTTGCTGCCGGGCTATCAACAAGGCGGCGCGCTCACCGCACTGCGCGCTGAAGTCGGTGCACCGACTGAAGTAGTGAGCGTCCCGGCCACAGCGCCAAAACCGCCATTGCCTTGGAAGAAGTACATCCTCTGGACAACACTGGTGCTTGCTGTCGCATTGCTCGGCTGGATGGCTTATCGTCTGACGCGGCAAATGGAGTCAAGGAAGCCCTGAACAAGAGTAATGAATGATCGCCATTGCGACCCCGCGCCGCTAGCCTCATAATCGACGGCGAGTAGGTTCGGAGTGCTGCGATGCGACGCGCTCGTTGGCTGGTCACTATCCTTGCTCTGCTTTATCTGCAGCCACTGCTGGCCGAGGACGTTGCGGCGCTACGCAACGGTGTCGTCAGAATCAAGTCCGCTGTCGAGGGCAAGACCCGAGAGGGCACCGGGTTCATCGTCAAGCTAGCGGGCGGCAGCGCTTTTGTAGTGACTGCGTACCATACAGTCGCGGGCGATCCGAATCCCAAGGTCGAGTTCTTTTCGCAGCAGCATAACCTCGAGACAGCGCGTCAACTGAACTTCGACGAGCGGCTCGATGTCGTGCTACTCAAAGTCAAGCCGCCGCCCGGTGCTGTCAGCCTCGCACTGGCGCGCTCCGAAAAGGCGCAACTCGGCCAAGACGTATGGGTGCTCGGTTTTCCGCCGGGGGGCCGCTGGATCGTAACCAAGGAAAACGTTTCTGGACAGGACGGATTGGATCTCATGATATCCAGCGCAAACATCGGCGAAGGCAACTCCGGCGGACCGATGATCAGAGGCGCCCAAGTCGTCGGCATGGTGCGCTCGGTGGTAACCAAGCGCACGCTGGTCACGCCCATCCACATCGTCGTCGATACGTTAGCGGGCTGGGGCGTCGATTTGCCTCAGCCGCATGCCGCGCCGGCACAGGAGCGCGCCACGGCAACAGCCGAGGCGAAGCAAAGACAGCCTAGCGACACGCAGATGCCGGCGCCCGCCACCATCAGCGGCGAGTACGTCGGCCGCACGTGGAGCACGAGCCCCACGGGCGAGAGCTACGTGTGCGACTTCGTGTCGGTCATGTCGCAGCAGGCCAATAAAGTGACGGGCGAATGGGCCAATAGTTGCGGCGATCGCGGCACGCTTGTGGGAGAGATCGCCGGCGATCGCTTGAACTCGCGTTTGACCTCGACCAATCTCGGCTACGCGTGCGACAGCTCCGGCGCGATCGCCGCCGTGGGGGGCTCTTGGACAGCCGAATTCGTCTGCGACAACGGCCTGCGCGGCAAGTCGATGATGAACCGGCGTTAGCGATGCAACCCACCGACCCTTCCGCTTCCGCGGGCGACTATCTCTACGAAGCGACGCAGTTGCTGATGGCGGGCGAAACCGGTGCCGCGCTCGACTATTTCGTCACGGCGGCGGTAGCCGGCGACGTCGACGGGCAAGTCAACGCGGGCTATTGCTTCGAAACCGGCACCGGCACGTGGCGCAGCACCAGCGAGGCATTGCGTTGGTATCGCGCAGCGATCCGCCAACGCAGCGCAGCAGCGGCCTTCAATCTCGCCACGCTGCACCGCGAGCGCCATAACGTGCGCGGCGCTATTTATTGGTTTCAGCGCGCGATCGCTTTGGGCGACGGCACAGCGGGATTGGAGCTGGGCCGCCTCTACCTAGAGCGCCTCCAGCA
>CAZAWU010000215.1:0-6598 GCA_964488915.1 uncultured Burkholderiales bacterium | reverse complement strand
GCGCTCAGAGTCGCGCTCATCGGCGCGCCGAATCAATCGCCGGAGGCGGAGATTTTTCCCAAGAACCACCCGCGCATCCGCTCGTTCGTCAGCGATTACCACAAAGCGTTGGCTGCGATAAAGCGCATCATCGATGCGGACGATTGCTCCGGTCTGCCGGAAGTGCAGGCGCAAGCACCGGCCATTTACGGCCACCAGCCGGACAGGCTGCGCTGAAGATCCAATTGCTGCGTGTCGCGCGCGCGAGCGCCAAAGCGCCGCGGCGAAACTGCTGCTAACCTGTCGCGGTCAAACCTCGCGGAACCTAGAAGGAACTTGTATGTTGAAACTGGGATACAAAGCCTCCGCCGAACAATTCGGCCCAGCCGAACTGCTCGACTTTGCCGCGCAGGCGGAAGTGCTGGGCTTCGACTCTGTTTGGGTCAGCGACCACTTCCAGCCCTGGCGCCACAGTGGCGGCCATGCGCCGCACGCGCTGGCTTGGCTCGGCGCGCTTGGCGCGCGCACGCAGCGCATTCTCATGGGCACCAGCGTGCTCACGCCGACCTTCCGCCACCATCCGTCGATGGTGGCACAAGCCTTCGCCACGCTCGGCGTCATGTTCCCCGGGCGCGTCGCGCTCGGTGTGGGCACCGGCGAATCACTCAACGAAGTACCGGCCTCCGGCATTACTTGGCCGGAGCAGAAAGAGCGCACCGCGCGCTTCAAGGAAGCGGTGGAGCTGATCCGACGCTTATGGGCGGAGGAGCGCCTAAGCTTCGAAGGCCAGCACTACCGCACCGAGAAGGCCACCATTTACGACCGCCCCGACCAACCGGTACCGATCTACATCGCCGCCGCTGGACCGGTCATGGCGAAGTTCGCCGGCGAGCGCGGCGACGGTTTTATCTGCACGAGCGGCAAGGCGCCGGAACTCTACCGCGACACGCTGCTGCCGAATGTCGCCGCCGGTGTCGCGCAGTCGGGGCGCAGGCAGCACGAAGTCGAGCGCATGATCGAGATGAAAGTCTCCTTCGACACCGATCTCGAACGCGCCCGGCACGACACGCGCCACTGGGCCGCGCTCGCGTTAAAACCAGAAGAGAAAATGAACGTCGAAGACCCCCTCGAGATGGAGCGCCTCGCCGACAGCTTGCCGGTCGAGCGCGCCGCCTCGCGCTGGATCGTCGGCGACGATGCGAAGGCGATCGTTGCGGGCATCCGGCCATATGTCGAACTGGGCTTCAACCATCTCGTTTTCCACGCGCCGGGGCCGGACCAGGCACGCTTTCTAAAATTGTTCTCTGAGCGGGTAATGCCGGTGCTGCGCAGCGAGTTTGCCTAGCGCGGATGTGCCGCATCGGATCGGCACGAAGCTTATCTCGGCGCTGCCCGGGTGCTTGCCGCACGGCGCCTCCCACATTCGCGCTCGGCCACCGTTTCGAATAGCATTGAAGCATCACAAATTGGAGGAAACTCATGAAAATCGCGCGAGTAGAAGCCCGGCACTGCGATGCCGGCTGGCGGCCGTGGACGTTTGTGCGTATTGAAACCGACGATGGCCTGATCGGCTGGGGAGAATGCAGCGATCGCAATGCGCACGGACTGGCGGGTTGCGTGCGCGATTTGTCACACCTGCTCGTCGGCCAGGACCCGCGCCCCATCGAGCGCCTGTATTGGGACATGCTGCGCGCCACACGGCAGAACTTGGGCGGTGTATCGCACAAAGCCATGGCCGGTATCGAGTTAGCGCTCTGGGACATCAAAGCGAAAGCGCTCGGCGTGCCGGTGTATGAGCTATTCGGCGGACCCTTGCGCGATCACATGCGCGTGTATTGGTCACACTGCGGCACCACGCGCGCGGCCATGGGCAAGATGCTCGGCACGCCGCCGCTGCGCACCTATGACGACATCGCCGCACTCGGCAAAGAAGTTGTCGCGCGCGGCTTTACCGCGCTCAAGACCAACATTGTTATCCCTGGCGAACCGGCCACATGCTACTTCCCGGGCTTCGGTTCCGGCATCAACTCCACCGACGGTGCGCCAACGGTGGAGATTCTCGATGCGATCGAAAAGCTGATCGGCACGTTCCGCGATGCCGTCGGCCCGAAGGTCGGCCTGTGCCTCGATCTCAACTACAATTTCCGCACTGAGGGAGCGCTGCGCATCGCCAAACTGCTGGAGCAGTTCGATATGCAGTGGATGGAGTACGACAACTGGGACCCGCAGGCACTGCTGCAGATCAAGCAATCGACTTCCACGCGCATCGCCTCCTGCGAAAGCCTGGTGAGCACGCGGCAATACCGGCCGTTTCTGGAATTGCACGCCATGGATGTGGCGATCATCGACGTGCCGTGGAACGGGTTTTCCCAGTCGGTGCAGATCGGGCGCATGGCCGAGACCTATGAAATCAACATCGCCCCACATAACTACTACAGCCATCTCGCCGATCTGCATTCGCTGCACTTGTGCGCCGTGCTACCCAACGTGCGCATCATGGAAATCGACATCGACGACGTATCGTGGAAAAAAGATCTGGTCACGCGGCCGCCTAATATCAAAAACGGCCATATCTTCTTGCCGGAAGGCCCCGGCTGGGGCGCGGACATCAACGAAGAAGTGCTGCACGCGCACCCTTGGCCGAGTCCCGAAGGCTCTTCGCCGAAGCTGTTCTACGGCATGCGGCCGGATGAGATGGCCACGCGTCCAGGGGCGTGAAATTTGCGCATCGCGAACGCGCTTGGGGCGGGCAACGCTTCGAGCCCGAGTAAGACCGCTTCGCTGCCACCCCATTCGATAATCAATCCACTCCACGAAAGCTTTCAAGATGACGCCCGAAACACTACGCGAACTTCAAGCTCCCATCAAAGCCCGTTACCGTTCCGATCCGCCTGCGGCGTTGCAAACTTTTCGCGCGGAGGCGCGGCTGAATACCAGCCAGCTCTCGTGCCGCATCGAGACGCGCTTCGCCCGTTACGACGCCGGCTTGCATCCAGCGGCCGGCGGAGACGGCAGCGAGGCCTGTTCCGGCGACCTATTGCTTGAGTCGCTGGTGGCTTGCGCTGGCGTTACCTTCAATGTCGTCGCCACCGCCATGGGCATCACATTCCGCTCTGCTCGCGTCGTCGCCGAAGGCGACGGCGATTTTCGCGGCACCCTAGGCATCGCGCGCGAGGTGCCGGTGGGCATGACGCATATCCGCTTGCGCTTCGAGATTGACTCCGACGCGACTGATGATCAACTCAACAACCTGCTCAAGCTCACCGAGCGCTACTGCGTCATCGCGCAGACTTTGCGCGCACCACCACAGTTTGAAACAACGCTGCAACGCGCATCCGCAGCTGAGCCCCCTGCCTCGCGCAAACCAGCCTAAGCCGTGGCATTATCCGGCTATGCGCAACTACCCAATCCGCGACCGTGTGGGCCGTCGTACCGCTCAAATCGCCTGACGCCGCCAAATCGCGCTTAGCGGGCGTACTCGCGCCGGAGGTGCGCCGCGCGCTGTATTTCGCCATGGCCGATCACGTGCTGCGCACGCTGCGGGCAACGCCCGAAATCCATGGCACGCTGGTGGTCACCGGCGACGCGCAGGTGCGGCGGTTAGCTCGCGATGCCGGCGCAGGCGTTCTGCACGAACCGGCTGAAGCCGGAACAGCCAGCGCTTGCGAGTTGGCGCTAGGCAGCGGACTCGTCGCAGCTGATGCGCCGGTGCTGTTTGTCTCCGGCGATCTGCCGCTTTTGAGCGTGGCGGCGACGCAAGCGCTGCTGCGGCTACTAGCGGACGGCCCGTCGATCGTGGTCGCACCCGACCGCCGGCGCGAAGGCACCAACGCCCTGTGCTGTTCGCATGCGGGTGTGGTGCCGCTGTGCTTTGGGCCGCAGAGCTTTGCGCGGCACCTCGAGGAGGCGCGCGCCCGCTCGGTCGCCGCGGCGATTTACGAGTCAAGCGATCTCGCGCTCGACATCGACGACGCGACCGATCTGCGGCGCTTGCACGATTCCGAGCAGTGGCGCGGTTGGTTGAATCAACGCGAAGCAGTCGCCGCGCCATGACGCACTACGCCCCGCCGAACCGCGAAACAGCGTTGCTATTGCTAGAGCAACCCGATTGGCGCGCGCTGGCGCCCAAAGCGGCAGCACTGCGCGATGAGGGGTTCGGCCCGCGCATCACCTACTCGCGCAAGGTATTCGTGCCGCTCACGCAGCTCTGCCGTGATGTGTGCCACTACTGCACCTTCGCTAAGGCGCCGCGCAAGCTCGCCAACGCCTATCTCGCACCCGAGGAAGTGCTGGCCATCGCCCAGCGCGGCGCCGCAGCTGGCTGCAAGGAGGTGTTGTTCACGCTCGGCGACAAACCCGAACTGCGCTACGCCGCCGCGCGCAGCGCGCTGGCAGAGCTGGGCCACACGAGCACGCTGTCTTACCTCGAAGCAACGGTGCAGCGCGTGCTGCAAGAAACCGGCCTGCTGCCGCATTTGAACCCCGGCCTGCTCGACGCGAACGACTACGCGCGCTTGCGCAAAGTGGCGCCGTCGATGGGCATCATGCTAGAAACCGCCTCCGATCGCTTGAGCGAGCGCGGCGGCCCGCACTTCGGTTCACCCGACAAACTGCCCGCGCGCCGCATCGAAGCGCTGCGCCTGGCCGGCGAAGCACGCGTGCCGATGACGAGCGGTGTTCTGATCGGTATCGGCGAAACGCGGCGCGAACGCATCGAAGCACTGTTTGCGTTGCGCGAATTGCACGAGCGCTACGGCCACATTCAAGAAATCATCATCCAGAACTTCCGCGCCAAGCCCGGCACGAAGATGGCATCCGCCCCCGAACCGGCGATGGACGAACTGTGTTGGACCATCGCCGTCGCACGCCTCGTCTTCGGCCCGGGCATGAGCATCCAAGCGCCGCCGAATCTATACAGCGGCGATCTGGTCGAACTTATCGAAGCGGGAATCAACGATTGGGGCGGCGTCTCACCGGTGACACCGGATCACGTCAATCCCGAAGCGCCGTGGCCGCATCTCGAACGTCTAGCACACGAAACCGAACGCGCCGGTTACGCGCTGGTTGAGCGCTTGACCGTTTACCCGCGTTACATCGAACAGCGCAGCCAGTGGATCGACGCCGGCTTGCATCGGCATGTGCTGCGTCTGAGCGACGGCGCAGGTTTTGCGCGCCCGGGGCGCTGGGCCGCGGGCTCGACCGAGCCGGCTGACGCCGACGACGAGCGCGATGTCGCCGTGGCAGGCATCGCCCCGGCACTGCGTTCTCAGATCGCACAAACCCTCCAACGAGCACTGAACGGCGGCGAACTCGCCGAATACGACATCGCCGCTCTTTTCGCGGCGCGCCGCAACGACTTCGCGCGCGTGGTGCAAGCCGCCGACGAACTGCGCGCGGCCGCCGTCGGAGAGACGGTCACCTACGTCGTCAACCGCAACATCAACTACACCAACATCTGCCTGCACAAGTGCAGCTTCTGCGCATTCTCCAAGGGGAAAACGCACAAAGCGCTGCGCGGCCAACCTTATCTGGTCGAGTTGAGCGAGATCGAACGCCGCGTGCGCGAAGCATGGGCGCGCGGCGCGACCGAAGTGTGCATGCAAGGCGGCATCCACCCCGCGTTCACCGGCGCAAGTTATCTCGACATTCTGCGCGCCGCCAAGCGCGCCGTGCCGCAAATCCATGTACACGCATTCTCGCCGCTCGAAGTCGCGCATGGCGCACAAACGCTGGGCGTATCCGTCGCCGAATACCTACAGGAATTGAAGGCAGCCGGTCTCGGCTCGCTGCCCGGTACCGCCGCCGAAATTCTCGACGACGAAATCCGCGACCTCATCAGCCCGGAAAAACTCGGCACTGAAGGCTGGCTACGCGTCATCGCCACCGCGCACGATGCTGGCTTGCACACCACCTCGACCATCATGTTTGGCCATGTCGAAGGCTACGTGCACTGGGCGCGCCACCTGTTGCATCTGCGCCGCTTGCAACAACAAACCGGCGGCTTCACCGAGTTCGTGCCGCTGCCGTTCGTACACATGGAAGCGCCGATGTACCGGCGCGGCCAAGCGCGCAAAGGTCCGACGCTGCGCGAGGCGCTGTTGATGCACGCCGTCGCGCGGCTGGTGCTGCATCCGCATGTGCGCAACATCCAAGCGTCATGGACCAAGCTCGGCCCGCATTGGGCGCAGCGCGTGCTGAGCATGGGCGCGAACGACTTGGGCGGTACGCTGATGAACGAATCGATCAGCCGCGCCGCCGGCGCCGCGCACGGCCAAGAGTTGTCCGCGGCGGAAATGGAAAAGCTGATCCACGCAGCGTCACGCTCGCCTTTACAGCGCACGACTTTGTACGCAGCGGCAGCGCCGGAGCGGCACAGGGCTGCGCTGCACCCGCAGCCGCTGACAAGCCCCGTCACAGTGCACGGCGGCGGTCGCTCATTGAGTTTGGTGTAGCGATTTGTTCGCGCGCGACAATTCATCCTGAAAATTGAGGAGTTCTCCACTCATGGCAAGCCACTCAACCGGTGACGGCGGCATTCCCCCGCGCGACGCGGCCAAGCGCGGGCTCAAGCGCATCATGACGCTCGGCGGGGCGTATGGCATGCGCAACTACACGATCA
>CAZAWU010000214.1:2576-6605 GCA_964488915.1 uncultured Burkholderiales bacterium | reverse complement strand
GGCGGCGACGTCGGCGCGTCCAACAGCTGGCGCGCAGGGCTGTCCTACGTGCGCGCGCGGCCAAAGGAAAGGCACAGCGGCGTTGACGACATCAACGAAGTCGAGGCCGAGGTCGATTTCACCGGCAAGAGTAACGCGTATATCGCGGATTTCGTCTGGAAATGGGCGCCGAATGGCGACGCGACACAGCGCAACTTCAAGTTCCAGGCGGAATACTTTCGCCGCAAAGAGAACGGCGACTTGCTGTGCGACGACAATAGCGCGGACGGTGGCGCGTGCTTAGGGCTGGAAGATGCGTTCACCTCCAAGCAATCCGGCTGGTACGCGCAGGGTGTGTTCCAGTTCATGCCGCGCTGGCGCGTAGGCCTACGCTTCGACCGCTTGAATTCGGGCACGCTCGATTTCGGCGCCAACAACGGACTGATCGAGGTGAGCGGCTACAACCCGTCGAAGACCAGTTTGATGTTGGATTTTTCGCCGTCCGAGTTTTCGCGCTTCCGCTTCCAAGTGGCACGCGACAAGTCGATGGAAGGCGACACCGACAACCAGTTTACATTGCAGTACATTCACAGCCTCGGTTCGCACGGCGCGCATCGGTTCTGATCTGGTAAGGCGAGTCCCACTCGCTTGCCCCTTTCCGTGAATCCGTAGACGGCGGGTGGGACCCGCCCTACGCACTACGAGACCGACGATGAAACTCCTCATGCACTACACAGTTGCGCTGTTCCTGAGCATTTGTAGCACCGCCGCGACTGCGGCACTGAACATCTTTGCCTGCGAACCCGAATGGGCCGCGCTCGTAACCGAGCTCGGCGGCGACAAGGTCAGCGTATACACCGCCACCAATGCGATGCAGAATCCGCATCGCATCGAAGCCAAACCAAGCTTGATCGCGCGCGCGCGCACGGCGGATTTGGTCGTGTGCACCGGCGCCGAGTTGGAGGTCGGGTGGCTGCCGGTTGTTCTGCAGAGCGCCGGCAACGCCAAGATTCAACCCGGCCGCCCCGGTTATTTCGAGACGAGCAAATTCGTGGCGATGAAAGGCGCACCGGAGAAGTTGGACCGTGCCATGGGCGACGTGCACGCCCAGGGCAATCCGCATATTCACACAGACCCGCGCAATTTCCCTTCCATTGCCGATGCGCTCACCAAACGCATGGCGCAGATTGACAGCGCCAACGCCGCGCACTACACACAGCGCCATGACGCGTTCGCGCAGCGGTGGAAAGAAGCGATCGCGCGCTGGGAACGCGAGGCCGCACCGCTGCGCGGTGCGTTGGTGGTGGAGCATCACGAGTTCTACTTGTACTTGCGCGAGTGGCTGGGAATTACCGTAGCCGGATCGCTCGAACCTTTGCCCGGCGCGGAGCCGACGGTCACGCACATGGCGCAGTTGGTGGCGAAGCAGCATACGGCTCCGGCCAAGATGATCCTGCGCAGCTCGTTCAACGACGCGCGCGCTTCGAACTGGTTCGCCGAACGCGCCAAGATCCCTGCGGTGCTGCTGCCCGCGAGCGTTGGCGGCACACCGGAGGCGAAGGACTTGTTCGCGTTCTTTGACGACATCATCCTCCGCATGCTCAAATCCGGTGGATGAATTTCTCCACTGACGCGCTGCAATGGCCCATCCTCGCGCCGGCACTGATTGCCGGCGCGCTCGTTTGCGCCACACATGTGCCGCTCGGCATCCAGGTGCTCAAGCGTGGCATCGTGTTCATCGATCTCGCCGTTGCGCAGATCGCCGGCGTCGGTGTGATCCTCGCCACCTGGCTCGGCTTCGAGCCGGAGGGCGTCGCGGTTCAAGTTTCGGCGCTGCTTGCCGCCCTTGCCGGTGCGCTGTTTTTGACATGGACGGAGAAGCGTTGGCCCACGGTACAGGAGGCCACCATCGGGGTCAGCTTCGTGCTCGCCTCCACGGCGGCAATCTTGCTGCTGGCGAACAACCCGCACGGCGGCGAATACTTGCGGGATCTGCTGGCTGGGCAGATTTTGCTGGTCAACGCGGCCAAGCTGCCGCAAGCGGCGATCGTCACCGCCCTCATTGCCGCGGCCTGGTTCTTCCTGCGCGAGCGCATCGGGCGCGTCGGCTTCTACGTATTGTTCGCCTGCGCGGTGACCCTTTCCGTGCAGCTGGTCGGTTTGTATCTCGTATTCTCCACGCTCATCATCCCCGCGCTCGCTACGCATCATCTGCGTGAGCGGCGCTTGGTGTTCGCCTTCGCGATCAGCGTCGCGGGCTACGCGCTGGGGCTCACGCTCTCTGCATTGTTCGATCTGCCTTCCGGCGCGCTGATCGTGTGGGTGATGTTTGCGATCGCGGCGATCGTCTTTGCGTCCAAAGCGCGGCGCGTGCCGTAGAATGCCGACAGGGCAGCGAGAAGCATGAGCGCAGGGCACGAGCACGGCGCGCACGCCGCCGCGAATGAGACGCGGCTGTGGTGGGTGCTTGCGCTCACCGCCAGCTTCATGCTGGTGGAAGTCGCCGGCGGCATCGTCACGAAGAGCTTGGCGCTCCTGTCGGATGCGGCGCACATGTTCACCGACGTCGCCGCCATCGCCATTGCGCTCGCCGCGCTGCAGATTGCCAAGCGCCCGGCGGATGAGCGGCGCACGTTCGGCTACTACCGCTTCGAGATCCTTGCCGCCGCGCTGAACGCGGTATTGTTGTTCTTGGTTTCGCTCTATATTCTCTACGAAGCGTATCAGCGCTTGATCCAGCCGCAGCCTGTACAAGCGCTCGGCATGCTCGGGATCGCGCTGATCGGGCTGACGGTGAATCTCTTCGCCATGCGCTTGCTGCATGCCGGCCAAGCTTCCAACCTCAACATCAAGGGTGCTTATCTCGAAGTGTGGAGCGATGCGCTCGGTTCGCTCGGCGTCATCATCGCGGCAGTCGTGATTCACTCCACCGGCTGGCGCTGGCTCGATCCGCTGGTCGCCGTCGCGATCTCTTTTTGGGTGCTGCCGCGCAGTTGGGCGCTGCTCAAAGAAAGCCTGCACGTGCTGCTCGAAGGCGTGCCGGCCGGCATACAACTGGGGCAAATTGAAGCAAGCCTGCGCGCAGCGGGCGGGGTGGCCAGCGTGCATGATTTGCATGTGTGGGCACTCTCGAGCGGCCGCAACAGTTTGTCCGCACACATCGTCATCCAACCCAAGGCCGACGAGCAAGACGTGCTTGGCTCATTGCGGGTGATGCTCGCCGAGCGCTTTCATCTGCATCACAGTACGCTGCAGATCGAGCGTGAGATTTGCACAAGTGGCGCGGTGCGGTGCGGAATTGGGCAGGCCGCGATGCACGAGCGAACGCATATTCATTGTCATTGAAGGCGGGTGCATCGCGCTGGCGCGGTGTCAAACTTGCGTTTACTTCCGAGCCACCCGTGCGTGATTTCGATCCGGCTGAGACACGTCGGGCGCCTTGAATGCATTAGAATCATCCCCATCTGCACGACTGCGCGTCGCGCCGTTTCCCCATGCAAGAATCCTTTCACGGCACCACTATCCTCTCCGTCCGCCGCGGCAAAAGCGTGGCGATGGGCGGCGACGGGCAAGTCACGCTCGGCAATGTCGTCGTCAAGGCAACGGCGCGCAAAGTGCGGCGTTTGTACCAAGAAAAGATTCTGGCTGGGTTCGCCGGCGCGACGGCGGATGCCTTTACGTTGTTCGAACGCTTCGAAGCGAAGTTGGAAAAGCATCAAGGCAATCTGATGCGCTCCGCAGTGGAGTTGGCCAAGGATTGGCGCACTGATCGCATCTTGCGCCGGCTTGAAGCGATGCTCGCCGTGGCCGATCGCGAAAGTTCATTGCTCATCACCGGCAACGGCGACGTGCTCGAGCCCGAACATGGTTTGCTGGCCATCGGCAGCGGTGGCAGCTATGCGCAAGCGGCGGCGCGCGCGCTGTTGGAGAATACGCAGCTCGCACCCAAAGACATTGTGAAGAAAGCCCTTAGCATCGCGGGTGATCTGTGCATTTACACGAATCAGGAGCATGTGATTGAAGTTTTGGAGTGAGGCGGTGAAAAGTGAA
>CAZAWU010000214.1:0-2476 GCA_964488915.1 uncultured Burkholderiales bacterium | reverse complement strand
GAGGCGCAAGGCGATAGGATGGGTAGTCTCAATTTCGTTTGGGTGGTTTCAGCCTTCGCTTTTCACGTTTCACCTTTCACGTTTCACACCCTATGACCCAAATGACTCCCCAAGAAATCGTCCATGAATTGGACAAACACATCGTCGGACAGGATGCGGCGAAGCGCGCGGTGGCGATTGCATTGCGCAATCGTTGGCGCCGCCAGCAGGTGGCGGAGCCGCTGCGCCAAGAGATCACGCCGAAGAACATTTTGATGATCGGTCCGACCGGCGTCGGCAAGACCGAGATCGCGCGGCGTTTGGCGAAGCTGGCGAACGCGCCCTTCATCAAGGTCGAAGCCACCAAATTCACCGAGGTCGGCTACGTCGGCAAGGATGTTGATTCCATCATTCGCGATCTCGCTGAGATCGCTGTGAAACAGACGCGCGAGCAGGAAACAAAGAAGGTGCGCCATCTGGCCGAGGAGCGTGCCGAGGAGCGCGTGCTCGATGCGCTGCTGCCACCGGCGCGCGATTTCGGTTTCAACGAGGGTGAAGCCAAGCGCGACGAACAAGAGAACTCCACGCGACAAAAGTTTCGGAAGATGCTGCGCGAAGGCAAGCTCAACGAAAAGGAGATCGAAGTCGAGGTCTCGCAACTCTCTGCCTCCATGGAGATCTTCGCCCCGCCCGGCATGGAGGAATTGACCTCGCAAATTCAGGGGATGTTTCAGAATACGCTGGGCCAGCGCAAAAAGCCGCGGAAGCTGCGTGTCGACGAAGCGATGCGGCACCTCACTGACGAAGAAGCGATGAAGCTCATCAATGACGAGGAGCTAAAAGCGCGCGCCATTCAAAACGTCGAACAGAACGGCATCGTGTTTCTGGACGAGATCGATAAAGTCACCGCGCGCGGCAACGTCACCGGCGCGGACGTCTCGCGCGAGGGCGTGCAGCGCGATCTGCTGCCGCTGGTGGAAGGCACGACGGTGTCGACCAAGTACGGCATGATCAAAAGCGATCACATCTTGTTCATCGCCAGCGGCGCTTTCCACTTGGCGAAACCCTCCGATTTGATTCCCGAACTGCAGGGGCGCTTGCCGATCCGCGTGGAGCTGTCTTCGCTCAACGTGGAGGACTTCGAGCGCATCTTGACAGCAACGGATGCGTGTCTCACGCGTCAGTACGAAGCGCTACTCGCCACCGAAGATGTGAAACTCGAATTCAAATCCGCCGCTATCCGCCGCCTGGCCGAGATCGCGTTCCAGGTAAACGAAACCACCGAGAACATCGGCGCGCGCCGGCTGCACACGGTGATGGAAAAGCTGCTCGAAGAAATTTCCTTCGACGCCGGCCGCAAGACCGGGCACGTTTTCATCGACGCTGCATACGTCGACGAGAAGCTCGGCAAGCTGGCAAAGAGCGAGGATTTGGCGCGTTACGTCCTCTGATTTGTGCCACGGCAAGTCTGGGAGAATAAGGGTGAATAGTAGCGATGCAGTCAACGCAGCGCGGCGCAGAGTAATAGCAGCTCTCGGTGTGACGGGCGCTGCCGGCGCGGTCGGTTTGTTGCCGCAGGCACAAGGACAAACGCAGAAAGGAGAAGGGGTCTTGGATAATGTGAAAGCGATGGTTTTCGACGTCTTCGGCACGTTGATGGACTGGCGCACTTCCATTGCGCGCGAGTCGAAGATGGTGCTGGAGCCGCTCGGCTATAAGCTGGATTGGCTGCAGTTCGCCGATGCTTGGCGCGCCGAGTATCAACCCGGCATGGAAGAAGTGCGCTCGGGGCGCATCCCGTTTTCTAAGCTGGATGTCATTCATCGACGCATGCTCGAGCGCATTCGCCCGCGTTTTGGTCTGGAAAAGTTGGACGAGCCGACGCTCAAGCATTTGAATCTAGCCTGGCATCGCCTCGACGCTTGGCCCGATGTGCCCGCTGCGCTCGCGCGGCTGCGCAAGCGCTACCTGCTGGCGCCGTGCTCGAACGGCAACATTGCTTTGATGGTCGATCTCGCGCGCCGCAACAACATCCATTGGGACGCGATCCTTGGTTCCGAGATCGCGCGCGATTACAAACCCAAGCCCATCGTTTATCTGGCAACAGCCGAAGCGTTCAATTTGGAGCCGGGCGAAGTCATGATGGTGGCCGCGCACAGCAACGATCTGGAAGCGGCAGGCAAGACCGGCCTGCGAACGGGGCATGTGGCACAGGTAGATGAATACGGCCCGAACACGGGGGAAGCCAAGCCGACGGTGCCGGTGGATGTATTCGCGCCTTCGTTTGAAGAGTTCGCGCGAAGGATGGTGCCTTAGGCATCACACGCCGCCGTGCGAGAGGTGTCTTTTTTGCTTACGCAGGAATTCATCGAGCTCAACAAGCTGCTCAAGCTGACCGGCCTGTGCGACAGCGGTGGCGCCGGCAAGGCGCTGGTCGCCAGCGGCGCGGTATCGGTGGACGGCAATCTGGAGCTGCGCAAGACCTGCAAGATCCGCG
>CAZAWU010000213.1:0-6672 GCA_964488915.1 uncultured Burkholderiales bacterium | reverse complement strand
TAAAGGGGAATTTGAACGCGGCGAGCAGCGCCCTCGCCTCAGCGTCGGTCTTCGCGGTCGTGCTGATGGTGATGTTCATACCGCGAATGGCGTCGATCTTGTCGTACTCGATCTCCGGGAAGATGATCTGTTCCTTGACGCCCATGTTGAAATTGCCTTGCCCGTCGAACGAACGCGCCGAAATGCCGCGGAAGTCGCGGATACGCGGAATCGCGATCGAAACCAAACGATCGAGGAACTCGTACATGCGTTGCCGGCGCAACGTTACTTTGCAGCCGACCGGATAACCCTCTCGAATCTTAAAAACCGCGATCGACTTACGCGCCTTGGTAACCAAGGGCTTCTGACCGGCGATCTTTTGCATATCACCGACAGCGTTGTCCATGATCTTCTTGTCAGCCACGGCTTCGCCGACCCCCATGTTCAACACGATCTTTTCGATGCGCGGCACTTCCATAACCGACTTGTAGCCAAACTGCTGCATCATCTGTTTGACCACCGTATCCTTGTAGTATCCCTGTAGTCGCGCCATAGCCTTGTCCCTACGCGTCGATCACTTCGCCGTTCGACTTATAAAAACGCACCGTGCGGCCGTCCTGCAATGACTTCGCGCCCACGCGGTCGGCTTTTTTAGTCGCCGGGTTATAGATTGCGAGATTGGAAATATGTATCGGCATCTCTTTGTCGGCGATGCCGCCGGTTTGTCCCTTCATCGGATTGGGGCGCGTGTGCTTTTTGACCTTGTTAAGACCTTCGACGATGGCGTAGTCGGCCGACACTACGCGCAGCACGGTGCCTTGACGGCCCTTGTCCTTGCCGGCGATCGCCACCACCTCGTCACCTTTACGAATCTTGCGCATGGGGACCTCTACAATACTTCAGGAGCAAGCGAGACGATCTTCATGAAACGCTCGGTGCGCAACTCACGCGTGACCGGCCCAAAAATCCTCGTGCCGATGGGCTCAAGCTTGGGTGTGAGTAACACAGCGGCGTTGTTGTCGAAGCGTACTAATGAGCCATCCGGCCGGCGCACGCCCTGGGCTGTACGCACCACGACTGCGTTGTAGACTTCGCCCTTCTTGACCCGACCGCGCGGCGCGGCGGATTTGACGCTGACCTTGATGACGTCTCCGATCGAGGCGTAACGGCGCTTCGAACCGCCCAGCACCTTAATGCACATGACGGCGCGCGCGCCAGTGTTGTCCGCCACGTCGAGTAGCGATTGCATTTGAATCATATTCAGCCTTTCCAACTTTCCCGCGGCCTCGGCAATTGCCGCTGGCTAATCGCGGTTAGTCTTGGAACCCGTGGGTGGGAGAGAACGCGGCCTTACTTCCGCCGCGTAATCGATAATTATAACTCGCCTGTCTTTTGCCTGCAAACCTAATGCCCTAGCACTGCCTAAATCACCCGCGCCTTCTCGACCACGCGCGTCACACGCCATGCCTTGGTCTTGGAGATTGGACGGCATTCTTGGATTTCAACCGTATCACCGTTCGCTACACCCACTTCCTCGACGTGCGCGTGGTATTTGCGCGAACGTCGCACTACTTTGCCATACATCGGATGCGTGACGGTACGCTCGACCAGCACGGAAACGGTCTTCGGCATCTTGTCGCTCACCACACGCCCGGTGAGGGTCTTCTTGGTGGCCTGCTTGCTCTGTTGCTCGCTCATGCCTGCCTCGCCTTTTCACCCAAAACGGTCTTGACTCTTGCGACGTCCCGGCGCAGCTTGCGCGCCTCACTGGTGTTGGTTGCCTGCTGTGTGGCCAATTGCATGCGCAAGCCGAACTGCGCTTTGCGCAGCGCGAGCAATTCCTTGTTCAATTCATCCGCACTCTTGCTTCTCAATTCTTTCGCTTTCATGTCGTCACACTGCCTTTCTAACCCAAGTGACGCTGCACGAAGGTGGTGCCCAACGGCAACTTCGCGGCCGCTAAGCGGAATGCCTGCTGAGCGGTAGCCAGATCAACGCCATCCATTTCGTACAGCACTTTGCCCGGATGGATCTCGCAGACGAAGTACTCAGGATTACCCTTACCGTTACCCATACGCACTTCCGCTGGCTTACGCGAAATCGGTTTGTCCGGAAAAATCCGAATCCAAATGCGGCCGCCGCGTTTGATGTGGCGCGTCATCGCACGCCGCGCTGCCTCGATCTGGCGCGCGGTGATGCGGCCGCGCTCTATTGCTTTGAGGCCGAACTCACCGAAACTAACCTTCGTCCCCGCTGTGCGCACACCGCGGTTACGGCCCTTCTGTTGCTTGCGATATTTTGTTCTAGCTGGCTGCAGCATGTTCTTTCCTTCCGCCTCGGCGAGGTTTGCGCTCCGGCTCCGCGGGAGCCGTCGCCGGCTGTTCGTTGCGGCCGAGGATTTCCCCCTTGAACACCCATACCTTGATGCCGATCACGCCATAAGTCGTCTTGGCTTCGCTAGTGGCGTAATCGATGTCCGCGCGCAGCGTGTGCAGCGGCACACGCCCTTCCCGGTACCACTCGGTGCGCGCGATCTCGATGCCGTTAAGGCGCCCCGCACTCATGATCTTGATGCCTTGAGCGCCCAGGCGCATGGCGTTCTGCATCGCGCGCTTCATCGCACGCCGGAACATGACGCGCTTCTCTAGCTGGCTCGCGATGCTGTCGGCGATTATCTGCGCCTCAACTTCGGGCTTGCGCACTTCTTCGATATTTACGTGCACCGGCACTTTCATCAGTTTCTGCAGTCCAGTGCGCAGCGCTTCGATGTCCTCCCCCTTCTTGCCGATAACCACGCCGGGACGCGCGCTGTAAATCGTGATCTTGGCGTTCTTGGCAGGTCGCTCGATGATGATCTGGCTGACTGCCGCGTGCGAGAGTTTCTTCTTCAGGTAATCGCGCACCTGAATGTCATCGCGCACCATGCCTGCGAAGTTCTTATTTGACGCGTACCAGCGCGAAGACCAGTTACGCGAAACGGCAAGACGAAAACCAACGGGATGAATTTTTTGACCCATTACTTGTCTCCCTTGGCACTATCGCCCACGGTGACGAAAATATGGCATGTCGGCTTGGCGATCTTGAACGCGCGGCCTTTGGCCCGCGCCATGAAGCGACGCAAGAAAGTACCGCGCTCGACGAAAATCTCCGTCACCTTCAAGGTATCGATATCGGCGCCTTGATTGTGCTCTGCATTGGCGATGGCGGACTCCAGCACTTTCTTGACCAGCTTCGCGCCCTTCTTCGGGCTGAAGGCAAGCACGTTGAGCGCGCGGTCCACCGGCAAACCGCGCACTTGGTCGGCGACCAGTCTGCCCTTTTGCGCCGACAATCGCGCGCCGCGCAGTTCAGCTACGGCTCTCATTTGCCGCCCTCCTTCTTGGCCGCCGGCGCGGCCACCTTGCGATCACCCGGGTGGCCCTTGAAAGTGCGCGTGATGGCAAACTCGCCGAGCTTGTGTCCGACCATATTCTCGGTCACATAAACAGGAATGTGCTGGCGGCCATTGTGCACGGCGATGGTCATGCCGACGAAATCGGGTAGCACCGTCGAGCGGCGCGACCAAGTCTTGATCGGGCGCTTGTCCTTGCTCGCTTGCGCGGCTTCCACCTTGCGCAGCAAATGCCCGTCCACGAACGGACCCTTCTTGACTGAACGTGCCATAGGTTGATCCTATCTCTTATGCGCGATGGCGCCGACGCACGATCATGCTGTCGGACCACTTGTTCTTGCGCGTCTTGTAGCCTTTGGTCGGCGTACCCCAGGGCGAAACCGGGTGCGGGTTGCCTTGTCCGGACTTGCCTTCACCGCCACCGTGTGGGTGATCGACCGGGTTCATCACTACACCGCGCACCGTCGGTTTGATACCGCGCCAGCGCTGCGCGCCTGCCTTGCCGATGCTAACCAAGTTGTGTTCTTCGTTGCCGACTTCGCCAACCGTAGCGCGGCAGTCGATGTGCACCTTGCGGATCTCACCCGAGCGCAAGCGCAATTGCACATAGATGCCCTCACGCGCCAGCACTTGCGCGGAAGTTCCTGCGGAACGCGCGAGCTGCGCCCCCTTGCCCGGCTGCAACTCGATGCAATGCACGGTAGAGCCGACCGGAATATTGCGCAGCGGTAGCGCGTTGCCCGGCTTGATCGGCGCCTCCGGCCCGCTGAGCAACTGCGCGCCGACCGCCACGCCCTTGGGCGCGATGATATAGCGGCGCTCGCCATCCAAGTAGCACAGCAGTGCAATGACGGCGCTGCGGTTCGGATCATGTTCCAAGCGCTCCACTTTCGCCACTATGCCGTCTTTGTTGCGGCGAAAATCGATGATGCGATAGTTGTGCTTGTGGCCCCCGCCTTGGTGACGCACGGTGATGTGGCCGTTGTTGTTGCGCCCCGAATGGCGATTTTGATGTTCGGTCAATGCGAACACCGGCCGGCCCTTGTGCAGATCGGGGTTGACCAGCTTGACGAGCCCACGCCGTCCGGGGGAAGTCGGTTTGACTTTGACTAATGGCATTTGTCGTTCCTAGTTCTTCGCAACTGCGCTTATGCGCCGCCGGCGAAGTTGATCTCTTGGCCCGGCTTCAAACTCACGTAGGCCTTCTTCCAATTGTTGCGCCGCCCGATGAAGCGGCCGAAGCGCTTTTCTTTGGCCTTGACGTTGCTGATCGCAACCGACTCCACTTCGGCCTTGAACATCAACTGCACCGCCGCTTTGATCTCCGGTTTAGTCGCATCCGGCAGCACGCGAAATATCACTTGATTGTGTTTTTCGCCGATGTGCGTGCCCTTCTCCGACACCACCGGCGCGAGCAGCACGTTCATGAGCCGCTCTTCACTAAATTTCGCTGCCTTCATGCCAGCACCTCTTCCAATTTCTTCAGCGCGCCGCGCGTTATCAACACGCGGTCGCTGTGCACCAGACTCACCGGGTCTGCTTTGCCGACTTCCATGACGGCGACGTTCGGTAGATTGCGCGCCGACAGATACAAGTTCTCGTCGACGCCCTCAGTCACCAACAGCACCTCGTCAAAGCCCATGCCCTTCAGCTTCTGCGCAAGCAGTTTCGTCTTCGGTTGCTCGAGGCGTAGATCTTCAACCACCGAAATGCGTCCCTCGCGCGCCAACTGCGACCAGATCACTTTTACACCGGCGCGGTAAGCTTTGCGGTTAACCTTATGGCTGAAATTCTCATCCGGCGAACTTGGGAAAGTCTTGCCGCCGCCGCGCCACAAGGGGCTCGACGCTCTACCTGCACGCGCGCGCCCGGTGCCTTTTTGCTTCCACGGCTTCTTGCGACTCTTGTTCACTTCCGAGCGGCCCAACTGCTTGCGGGTGCCGCTGCGTGCGTTGGCGAGGTACGCCACCACGAGCTGATGCACCAAGGTTTCGTTGAACTCGCGCCCGAACACCGCCTCGGGTGCGGGCAGCGTGGCGGTCGATTCGCCTTTATCGTTGATCAGTTTCAATTCCATGATTATTTCGCCTTCTCGGGCCGCGCCTTAACACCCGGACGCACGATCACATTGCCGCCGCTCGCGCCCGGCACCGCGCCGCGCACCAACAACAGCTGCCGCGCGGTATCCACACGCACGACCTTCAAGTTGACCGTGGTCTGCTG
This sequence comes from uncultured Burkholderiales bacterium, assembly GCA_964488915.1. Classification (GTDB taxonomy): domain Bacteria; phylum Pseudomonadota; class Gammaproteobacteria; order Burkholderiales; family JALYOK01; genus CADEHE01. The sequence goes on along the minus strand of CAZAWU010000213.1, from coordinate 1,079 downwards.
CTCGTTGCCGAGCCGCCCCGCCATGCGCTTACCGGGGAAAACCCGGCCGGGATCCTGGCGCTGGCCGATCGAGCCAGGTTTGTTAGTCGAAACCGAGTTACCGTGGCTCGCGCGATTGGAACTGAAGTTGTGGCGCTTTATAACGCCGGAGAAACCTTTACCCTTGGAGATGCCGGTGACGTCCACCGTTTGCCCGACGGCGAACACGTCGAGGCCGATGACGGCGCCCGCTTTGTATTGCGCCGACTGCTCTTCCGTGACACGGAATTCGCGCAGCACCGTGCCCGCCTCTACGCTAGCTTTCGCCAGGTGGCCGGCTTCCGCCTTGTTCACGCGGCTGTTGCGGCGCTTGCCGTAGGCGACTTGCAGCGCGGTATAGCCGTCGTTGGCGGCCGTTTTCACCTGCGCGACTCGATTGTTGGAACAATCGATCACGGTGACGGGCACCGATTCGCCTGAGTCACTGAAGACTCGTGTCATGCCGACCTTGCGGCCGACTAGTCCTAAACTCATTGTCGTTTCCCTTTGATTGTAAGGGCGCCAACTACTGTGGGTTGGCAAATCACCTAAGGATTAAGGATGTTCAATCCCCGATCCCAAAAACCTACAACTTGATCTCTACATCCACCCCTGCGGGCAAGTCCAACTTCATCAGCGCGTCAACGGTCTTGTCGGTTGGATCGACGATATCCATCAGGCGCATGTGCGTGCGGATCTCAAGCTGCTCGCGCGAAGTCTTGTCCACGTGCGGCGAGCGCAGTAAATCGAAACGCTGAATGCGCGTCGGCAGCGGCACCGGGCCGCGCACGACTGCGCCGGTGCGCTTGGCGGTCTCGACGATCTCTAATGCGGAGCGATCGATCAGGCGATAGTCGAAACCTTTTAGCCTGATGCGAATCTTTTGGTGTTGTATTGCTTGTGCCATTTTTGATCCAAGAGCGCTTGTGCGCTACCCATACTGCCCAATCTATGATTTCGAAAATCCCTTTGAATTTGATTCTCGAAACCTTCCTAATCTAAGTATTACTCCAGAACTTTCGCTACGACCCCTGCGCCCACCGTGCGCCCCCCCTCTCGGA
>CAZAWU010000212.1:0-6697 GCA_964488915.1 uncultured Burkholderiales bacterium | reverse complement strand
GCAGCAAGCGGTAGAGCAGGGCCATGGCGTCGGTGGACACCATGGCCCCGCGTGCGAGTGCTTCGGGCAGCGCGCTCACGGTTTCCTGCTACGCAAAAAATCGATCAGCAGCGCGAGTATCATCAACAGCCCGATGCTGCCTACCTGCAGGGACGAAGGAACCGCCAGCACGTTCAGCCCGTTGCGCAGTACGCCGACGGTGAGCACGCCCAGCAGCGTGCCGAGCAGCCAGCCGTTACCGCGCTCGAACGTGGTGCCGCCAACGATGACGGCTGCGATAGCATCGAACTCCATACCGATCGCCGCAATGGGATGGCCGGAATTCATGCGCCCGGTAAGCAACAGCGCTGCCACGCCCACCGCTAGCCCGGCGAGGCCGTACACGCCGATATGGTAGGCATTCGCCCTAACGCCGGCGAGTACCAGCGCCTCGCGGTTACCGCCGAGAGCGAAAACATAAACGCCGAAGCGGGTGTGATAAAGCAACAAGTGAAACGCTAAGTAGCCCAGCGCTGCGATCACAACCGGAAAAGGAATGCCCGCCCAGGTGCTCTCGTATAGAGAAGGGAGCGCATCGCCGATACCGACGACACTTTGTCCATCCGTCGCCACCAGCGCGACGCTCTGCGCGATACCCAACGTGCCCAGCGTGGCGACAAACGGGGGAATGCCGAGGCCGACGATGAGCAAACCGTTCAGGGCGCCAAAGGCGATGCCTACCGCCATGGCTGCCAGCAACGCGGGGAGCATGCCGCCGTTGTGCACCAGCACGAAGGCCAACGCCACGCCGGCTAACCCCAGCACGGCGCCCATCGACAAATCCAGACCTTCGCTCATGATGATGAGCGTCATCGGCAGCGCGAGCAAAAGCAAGATGGACGACTGCACACCGATGTTGGCGATATTGGCCGTAGTGGCAAACCCCGGAGCGGCCAAGGTGAACGCAACCAGCAGCGCACCCAAGATGTAGGCCACGCCGGGTACGCGCAGAGAGCGCCGGCGCAGCAACTTCATTGCGCTCGGCTCAGGCATTGTGCATCGCCAGACGTAAAATGTTCTCTTCCGTGAGTTGCGCGCGCTCCAGTTCGCCGACGATGGTTTTGTCGCGCATCACATAGGCGCGATCGCAGACCGCGACCACTTCCGGCAGTTCGGAGCTGATCATGAGAACTGCCGCACCCTCTGCGACCAGGCTCTGGATGAGTTTGAAGATCTCGGCCTTCGCGCCTACGTCGATGCCGCGTGTGGGCTCGTCGAAGATGTAGAAGTTCGCGCCGGCACCCAGCCATTTACCGATTACGACCTTTTGCTGGTTGCCACCGCTCAAGAATTTCACCAGCCGCACCGCGGAAGGCGTCGCCACACGCAAGCGCTCAATCAACGCGTGTGCCGCTTGCGCGCCGCGCCGCGGCCGATACCAACCACGCGGGAATAGCGTACGCAAGCCGGCAAGCAGAATGTTGTCGCGCACCGAGCGGATCAACGCCAAGCCTTCGGTCTTGCGCCCTTCCGGCAAGAGTGCGACGCCGCTTCGTACGGCGCGCGCGGGTCCGCCGCTGAGGGGTTTGCCGCGCACCAGCACCTTGCCGCGCGTGATGGGATCGGCGCCGAAAATCGCCCGCGCCACCTCGCTGCGCCCAGCGCCGACCAGACCGGCCAGGCCGACGATTTCGCCGGCGCGTATCTGCAGACTGATATCTCGCAGGCCGTTCGCCGCGTGCAGGTCGCTAACCTGCAGCACTACTTCGCCCGGTTGCTGGCAAAAGTTTGCGCGGTAGTTGGTGTCGACTTCGCGGCCCACCATCATATGCACTAGCGCGTCGGGGTTGGTTTCCCGCGGATGCAGCGAGGCCACGCTGCGGCCGTCGCGTAGCACCGTGATGCGGTCGCCGAGCCGAAAAACTTCGCGCAAACGGTGTGAGATGTAGATGATCGCCACACCGTCGGCTCTGAGGCGGGCAATGGCCTCAAACAGGTGCTGCGTCTCGCGCTCGGACAAAGCGGCGGTCGGTTCATCCATGACCAAGATGCGCGCTTTCTGCGACAGCGCCTTAGCGATCTCGATCATTTGCTGCTGTGCGGTGCCGAGACGATGGGCAAGTTCGTGCGTATCCAAGTCCAAGCCCAACGAGTCCAGCAACGCGCGCGCCTCACGGTGCATGCGTGCGTGATCGATGGTGCCCAGCCAGCGCCCGCGCGGCTCGTGCCCCAAAAAAATGTTCTGCGCGATGTTCAGGTAGGGCACCAGCGAGAACTCTTGGAAGATGACTGCAATGCCCAGCTTGCGGCCCGCTGCGGGAGAAGTGATGCGTACCGGCTGCGGGCCAACCAGGATCTCGCCTGCGTCTGGCTGGTAAGCGCCGCAGAGTATCTTGATCAAAGTGGATTTGCCGGCGCCGTTCTGGCCCACCAACACGTGCACCTCGTGCGCATGCGCTTGCAGCCACACGTCCTCGAGAGCGCGCACGCCCGGAAAACGCTTTGTGATGCCGCGCATCTGGACGAGAGGTGTGGTAGCTGTGTGCTCGTCCAAAGTGTCGTTCGCTTCAGTTACTCGGAGAAAATCTTGCCGGGATTCATAATGCTTTGCGGGTCGAGCGCTTGCTTGATATGCCGCATTACTGCTACTGCCGGTCCCAGCTCCGCTTGCAGAAAACCAATTTTGCCGGTGCCGATGCCATGCTCGCCCGTACAAGTTCCCTGCAGCGCCAGCGCGCGCGTGACCATGCGATCGTGCAACGCCTTGGCGCGGGCAATCTCTTCGGCGTCATTGGGATCGACCAGCACCAGCAAATGAAAATTACCGTCGCCGGCGTGACCGACGATGCACACAGTCATGCCGGAGCGGTCGATGTCTTCGCGCGTCGCAAGCAGACACTCGGCCAAACGTGAGATTGGCACGCAGACGTCGGTGATCAACGCGCGGCAGCCGGGACGCAGCCCCATCGCGGCGTACAGCGTGTTGTCGCGTGCCTGCCACAAGACAGCGCGCTCCTCGGGGCGCACCGCCCAACGGAACGCGCCAGCGCCCTGTTCGGCGGCGATATCGCCGACGCGCCGCGCCTGCTCGGCAGCGAAGGCGTCCGTGCCGTGGAACTCGAAGAACAGCGTCGGCTGCGCCGCATAGTCGAGCTTGGCATAGGCGTTGACTGCTTCCATCATGACTTCGTCCAACAACTCGATGCGCGCCACGGGGATACCTGATTGGATGGTCAGGATTACCGTGTCGATGGCTGCTCTTAAGCTCGGAAATGGACACACCGCGGCGGAAACCGCTTCCGGTAGCGGGTGCAGTTTCACCGTGACCTCGGTGATGACGCCCAAGGTGCCTTCGGCGCCAACGAAGAGACGAGTCAGGTCGTATCCGGCGGCCGACTTGCGCGCGCGTCGTGACGTGCGAATTATTTCGCCGCTGGCAAGCACGACCTCGAGTCCGAGCACGTTTTCGCGCATCGTCCCGTAGCGCACTGCCATGGTGCCGGAGCCACGCGTAGACGCCATGCCGCCGATGCTCGCATCGGCGCCCGGATCGATGGGAAAGAACAAACCGGTGCCGTGCAGCTCACGGTTGAGTTGCTTGCGCGTCACACCGGGCTGCACGCGGCAGTCGAGATCGGCGAGGTTCACTTCCAGCACTTGATTCATCTGCGACAGGTCGAGGCAGACGCCGCCGCGCACCGCGGCGATGTTGCCCTCCAATGAGGTGCCCATACCGTAGGGGATGATCGGCGCGGCTCGCGCGGCGCACAACCGTACGATGCCGGCTACTTCTTCCGTCGAGTGCGGAAATACGACGGCGTCCGGTGGATGCGGCGTGTGATAGGACTCATCTTGACCATGGCGCTCGCGAATAGCGCGCGCGGTCGTCACGCGCTCGCCAAGCAGCGCGCGCAAGTCGGCTACCAGATCGTTGAGGGTTTGCTGCGCCAGCATGTTCATACCCGTTGCGGCGGCGATGCGAGAGTCTATCAGCCCGCCCCAGTCTTGGATATGTACGGTTCGGCGTGTGGTAAAGTGAACACGGCAGGCGATACAACCATTTCTCGCGCTCTGTTGCCAGTTTAGTCCCTAACACACGAGGAGGAAGATCATGAAGTTCAACGCAAAGGTGGTTGGTTCCATGCTGGTGGGTTCGGTGTTTGTTCTAGGTTTTTACGCCGGGCAAAGCATGAGCCAAGAAAAAGTGCCGACCGATTTTATCGGCGTTACCTCGGACGATCCGGTCGTGCTCGATCTCGGTCCCGAACTCAAGGGCCATAAGGTCCGCATTCGCGTCTTTCACATCGCAGGCAAGGGTACGGTTGGGCTGCATTCGCACAAAGACAGTCCTTCGCTCGCGCATTACTACGGCGCAGGCGTTTTGTCGGAGTTCGATAGCACTGGCAAGTACGTCGGCGAGCGCGGCGGCGGGAAAACCTATGTCGATGACACAAACACGAACCACTTCTATCTCAACAAGACCGACGGCGCAGTCAACGTCGTAGTGGCGGATGTGATCAAAGAGTAGTCGTATTGTTCTTTGCCTCACCGGGGCGCTCAGCGCGCGCCCCCTCCGCAAAGACCTAGTCCGTAAATGGTTCGTTGAAGCGACGATGCCGTGCGCTTAGAGCGGCCTCGGCTGGAAGGGTTTGCGGCCTAACTGTGGTCAAGCTTGCGCTCGCGCTGAAGAGCCTTGCCAAATGCCGCATGAATGGACCGACAATGAAGCAACGCTCCCACGAATTGTTTGCGGACAAGCTATGAGTTTCTTGGCATACCTTACGGAGGACGCATGCAAGTAGGATTCGTCGGACTGGGCCGCATGGGGCAGGGCATGGCGCAGCGGTTGCTGGATGCGGGTCACCAACTGACCGTGTACAACCGCACGCCGGAAAAGTCAGCCAAACTCGCCAAGGCCGGTGCCAAAGTCGCGGCCTCTATCGCCGAAGCGGCGCAAGGCAGCGAAGTGCTTGTTTCCATGCTGGCCGATGACGCCGCCCTGGAAACGGTGACACTGGGCGAGAAAGGGTTGCTGGGCTCGCTTACGCGCGATGCAGTGCACATGGCGATGGGCACCCACAGCGTAGGGGTGATTCGCCGGCTCGCCGAGGCGCATGCCAAGGCGGGCCAACACCTGGTATCGGCGCCCGTGCTCGGGCGGCCCGACCGAGCGGCAGCGGGGGAACTGGGAATCATCGCCGCTGGGGCGGAAGCGGCGCTGGCGCGCTGCCGCCCGTTGCTGCCGGCGATGGGTAAGCGCATCTTCGAAGCAGGAACCGACCCCATTGCCGCGGCGTGCTTGAAAGTCGCCAACAACTTCGTCCTCGGCTGCGCCATCGAAGCGATGGGTGAAGCGTTCGCGCTGGTGCGCAAGCACGAAGTGCCGCCGGCGATCCTATACGATGTCCTGACCGAAGTTTTGTTCGCTGCGCCCGCCTACAAGATCTACGGCAAGATCATCGCCGATCAGGACTACGATAAAGTTGGCATCACGGCGGTGCTCGGATTGAAAGACTGCAACTTGGCGCTTGCCGCAAGCGATGCTGCGCGCGTGCCGTTGCCCGCCGCAAGCATCTGGCGCGATCACCTGCTGGCCGCCATCGCGCAAGGCGACGGGCAGCGCGACTGGTCGGTGATGGCGCTGGCGCAAGCACGGGCGAGCGGGTTGGCCTGAGGCTGATTTGCCGATGCTGCTGCAACAGCTTTTTGGCGTCGAGCTGCCCATCATTCAAGCGCCGATGGCCGGTGCACAGGCAAGCGCGATGGCGATCGCGGTCTCCAACGCAGGTGGGCTCGGCTCGCTGCCGTGTGCCATGCTCGATGCGGCAGGGATGCGCAAGGAACTGCGCGCAATCGCCGCTGCGACCGATAAACCAGTCAATGTAAATTTCTTCTGCCACGAGCAGCCCGTCGCCGACGCGGGACGCGAGGCGGCCTGGCGCGCGAAGCTGGCGCCGTACTACTCGCAATTTGGCATCGATGCCGCAACCATTCCCGTTGGACCCGGGCGTGCGGCGTTTAATGCAGAGATGGCGGAAGTGCTGGAGGAATCCAAGCCAAAGATCGTGAGCTTCCACTTCGGCTTACCGTCGGATGCGTTACTCGAGCGCGTGCGCAAGCTCGGCGCCAAGATCGTTTCCTCCGCTACGACTGTCGCCGAAGCGCTGTGGCTGGAAAGAAAAGGTGTCGACGCCGTCATCGCACAAGGGCTGGAGGCAGGTGGGCATCGCGGCATTTTCTTATCCGACGATCTGACGACGCAAATGGGAACGTTCGCGTTGTTGCCGCAGATCGTCAAGGCCGTGAAAGTCCCGGTGATCGCCGCTGGCGGTATTGCCGATGCCGCCGGGGTCAGAGCGGCGCTTGAGCTCGGCGCAGCCGGCGTGCAAGTTGGAACGGCTTACTTGCTGTGCGACGAATCGACCATCAGCGCGGTGCACCGCGCCGCGCTCAAGAGCGGAGCGGTTCGACACACTACTCTTACCAATCTCTTCACCGGGCGGCCCGCACGGGGAATGGTGAACCGTATTATGCGCGAGCTTGGGCCGATCAACGCTGCCGCCCCGGCGTTTCCGCTCGCCACCGCCGCAATGGCGCCGCTGCGCGCGAAGGCGGAGGCGCAGGGCTCAGGCGATTTCTCGCCGCTGTGGTCGGGGCAAAATGCGAGCGGTTGCAAGGAGATCGGGGCGGGTGCGTTGACGCTGGAGTTGGCGCGTTT
>CAZAWU010000211.1:0-6733 GCA_964488915.1 uncultured Burkholderiales bacterium | reverse complement strand
CGTCGGGGTTGATCGCCTCGCCCTGCTGGGCAGACTCAAGCGCCTTCTTGATTTCACCCTGCTGCAAGTGGTAGCGCGAGAGTGCGAGGTACGGCTGCTGCGACTTGGGGTTTTCGGTCTTGGCCTTTTCCAGCCAAGACACTGACTCCGCCTTGTCGCCTCGGGTCGCGGCGAGGCTCGCCAGTGCAAGTATGGCCTGCAAGTGTTTCTTGTCCTTGGCGAGGATCGCTTCGAAGCGCTGCTTGGCTGCGTCGTACTTCTTTTCGTTGACGTCGAGTTGCGCCAAATTCATCGTGGCGGGAAAGTAGGTTGCATCTATCTCCAAGGCTCGCTCGAAGCTCTTGCGCGCGCCGGCGACGTCCTTCTTGCCCAACAAGGCCGCGCCTTTCAAGTTGAAGGTCAGCGGATTGTTGGGCTGCTTGGCCTCCAAACCTGCCACAGCTTTGAGCGCTTCGTCGTACTCGCGCCGACCCAGATGTGTAGCGATCAAAATCGTGTCGGCCTGAAAGCGCGTGGGATCGATGGCGGTGGCTGATTCCAGATCCGCCAGGGCCGAATCGGTTTCGCCCGCAGCCAAGCGCGAAACGCCCAATCCAGTGCGAAAACCCGGGTTCTTCGGGTCGAGCGTGCTCGCCTTCTCGAAGTATTGGCGCGCTTTGGCGAAGTCGTTGATCTGCATGAGCGCTTCGCCGCCGAGGGCGAGCAGTTGCGGGTCTTCCGGCGCGCTCTTGAGCGCCGACTCGACCGCCTCGAGCGCTTTGTGGCCCTGCTTGCCCATCAGGTAGGTCGAAACCAGCAGTTTGCGGGCGTAGATATTCTGCGGCAGCTTTTCCACGACGATACTGAGGTTCTTCTCCGCCTGTTCGAGGCGCTTGAGCGCCACCTGGTTGGCACCAGATAAGAGCAGGCTCGGCAGATGCTCCGGCAGCGCGCGCAAGATCAGCTGCAGCGCCTCCTCCGATTGCTCGTGGCGTCCGCCCTTGTAGTGGATCAACCCTTCCATGAAGATCGCCATGATGTTGCCGGGCGATTGCTTGCGCGCGGTGTCGATCTCGGTTTTGGCTTCTTGTTCTTTGCCTTGACTGAGCAGCAGCGAGGCAAGATTCACGCGAGCGGTGACTTCGTCCGGCTTTACTTCGATGGCGCGGCGATAGGCCGCCTGCGCTTCGTCCGGCTTGTTGAGGAAGCGCTGCAAATCGCCCTTGAACACCCAGGCGTCCGCAAACTTGGCGTTCTTGGCAACGGCGCGGTCGGCCAGCGCCAGTGCTTCCTCGAAACGCTTCTCGCGGGTAGCGAGCTTCGCTTGGCCGAGCAACGCATCGGGCAGATCCGCTTCACGCGCCAGCGCGAGATCGAACGCTTTTTGGGCTTCTTCAGTTTTGCCCAACGCGGCGTAAGCGTTGCCGCGTGTGGCCAGGATTTCCGCGGAAGTTTCTTGCGCGTCTTCGGGCGCAAGTTTGCCTTCCGCGATCACCTTTTCGACTTCGCCACGGCGCAGCCACACGCGCGCGAGCAGCGGCATCACTTTCGCCTTGTCGGCATTGAGCTCCAGCGCGCGCTGTAGTTCCTTCTCACCCCCCGCGAAGTCGCCTGCGGCCACCTGCAGGCTAGCTAGCATGAGGCGCGCTTCGGCGTTGTTGGGCTCCTGCTGCACCGCATTCTTGAGTTGGATTTCGGCGGCCTTCATGTCGCCCTGGCTCTCGTACTTGCGCGCCTGCTCGAGCAGGTCGGCCACCGGCGGCGTGCGATCGCACGCGCCGAGCGCGACTAACAACGCACTCATGCCGATGAGTCGCGCGCAGCGCCCACCCAGTTTTGCTTCAGTCAATAAAATCATTCGAACTCCAGGAAAATTACCGAATACCGTAACGGTTGATGAGATCGTAAAGGGTTGGCCGGCTCACGCCGAGCAATTCGGCTGCCTGCATGACGTTGCCGCCCGCGCGTCCAAGCGCGCGCACCACCGCCTTACGCTCCGCCTCTTCGCGTACTTGCCGCAGATTGAGCGGGCCGACGTCGGGTTCGGTGACTTTTAAGCCGAGGTCGGCGAGCGTTATCTGGTTGCTTTCCGCCATGATGGCGGCGCGCTTGATGCAGTTCTCCAGCTCGCGCACATTGCCAGGCCAAGGGTGCGCTTCGATGGCGGCAATCGCCTCCGCGGTGAAGCCGCGCAGGGAGCGGCTCATCTCTCGGCTGAACTTTTCCAGGAACGCGTGCGCCAGCAACGCAGCATCGCCCTGGCGCTCGCGAATCGGTGGGATGTTCACGGCGATCTCGGATAGCCGGTAGAACAAATCTTCGCGAAAGCGCTCGGCTTTGATGAGCGCCGCCAAATCCTGGTGCGTCGCCGAAACAATGCGCACATCGACCTCGATCTCTTGGCGCCCGCCGACGCGCTCCAGCACGCGTTCCTGCAAGAAGCGCAGCAATTTCGCTTGCAGCGGTAGCGGCAGGTCGCCGACCTCGTCCAGAAAGAGTGTGCCGCCGTCGGCGTACTCGAGCTTGCCCTTGGTTTGTTTGGCAGCGCCGGTGAACGCCCCTTTTTCATAGCCAAACAGCTCGCTTTCCAGCAAATTGTCCGGGATCGCGGCGCAGTTGATCGCCACGAAGCGCTTGCCCGAGCGCGCGCTCAACTGATGCACGGCGCGCGCCAGCAACTCCTTGCCGGTGCCGCTCTCGCCCAGCAGCAGCACCGAGGCGCTAGACGGCGCAACTTTCTCGATGGTGCGGCACAGCCGCGTCATCTCCGCGTCGCTGGTAATGATGCCTTGCAGCGGCGTACTCGCCTGCTTGGTGCGCAGGCGCCGGTTCTCCATCTGCAAGTCGTGCAGGCGAAACGCGCGCTCGACGATCAAACCCAACAGATCCGACTCGAACGGCTTGTGATAGAAATCGTACGCGCCCATGCCGATGGCTTTGACCGCGTTCACGCGATCATGTTGCCCGGTAACGACGATCACTTTGGTGTCGGGCGCCAGCGCGAGAATCTGTTCCAGCGTGGCGAAGCCTTCGCTAGTGCCATCTGGATCCGGCGGCAGGCCGAGGTCAAGCGTGACCACCGCCGGTTCGCGCCGGCGCAGGTGTGCCAGCGCCTGCTCGCGGTCACCGGCGATGAGCACCTCGTATGCGTCAAAGCTCCAGCGCAGCTGCTTTTGCAACCCGGAATCGTCCTCGACGACGAGCAGAGTGCCTTTGGGTTCGCTCATTGGAGTTCAACCGACCGATCGTGTGCGGCGACCGGTTGAGTCGACATTAACGGAAGCAATATACTTATCTTAGTTCCCCTTCCCAAATGACTCTCAACCTCAATAGTACCCCCAAGCTCCTGGATGTATTCGCGCGCCTCGTAGGCGCCCACGCCCATACCGGCCGGTTTGGTCGTTTCGAACGGTTGGAATAACTGATTGCGCAAGAACTCCGCGCTCATGCCCTTGCCGGTATCCGCGACTTCGATCCAAGCTGCATCATCGCGCAAAGCGACGCTGGCGTGCACGCTACCCTCTGGCGGTGTGGCTTCGATCGCGTTCTGCACCAAGTGCCCAAGCACGCGCTCTAGCCGCTCGCCGTCCGCGCGCACGCTCACGGGTACGTCGGTGAGTGTCAGCTGCGGGGCAGGCTGCATTTGCTGGTAGCGTGCCGCGATGCGCCGCAGAACATCGCGCACATCCAGCGGCAACACGTTCTCCGCGGCGGGACTGCCGCTGCGCAATTGCGTCAGCAGCCCTTGCATCTTGCGCACCGAATTGGCCACGGTTTCGAGCATATCATCGACGAACGCCGGGTTGCGTTTGTGCCTTTCGGCGTTGTCCAGTAAGAGCTTGAGCTGCGCGACCAAATTCTTCAAGTCATGCACGACGAACGTGGTGGTACGCGTGAACGATTCGAACTGGCGTGCGACCGTTAGCGCTTGCGCCGCTTCGGTGTGAGCGACGTAGCTGGCGACCTGGCGGCCGGCGGTTTTGAGTAGATCGCTCACCTCCCAGTTAAATACCAGTTCGGCGCGCGAGCGCGCCAGCACGATGAATCCCAGCAGCCGCTCGTGCAAGATCAGCGGCACCACCATCGCGGCCTGCGGAATCGCGTGCAGCCAAGTCGGGGCGGTAACGCCGCTGGGTAGAGCACCCTGGCCTGGCGTTGCGTCTTGCAGGTTAATCACCCATTGGCGTTGCCTGAGCAGTTGGATGAATGGAGTATCACTTGGTTCGCTTCCCCCCGCCGAGGACATGTTCCAATGGCTCACAAAACGAAACTCGCGGGCGTCGTGTTCGATGTACAAGGCACCGCCGGGGCTCTCTACGAGTTCCGCTACGGCCTGAATCGCGCGCTCGCGCAAGTACATGCCCGGCTCGCCGCCGGAGAGCGTCTGGGTAAGTTTGAGCCACTCTTCGCGATAGTCATACGCGTAGGTAAAGAAGTTCCTAGCCAGGAAGATCTTGAGCTTCGAGCGCAAGCTCCCGGAGGTAAGCAACGCGACCAGCACGACCAAGCCGGCAAAAAAGAACGTCGCCTGAATCGCGCGTCCCCAGCTGCCACCAAACACGCGCAGGTAATAACCCGCTGCGGCCATGACCAGCAGATAGAGACCCGCCCCGACGAGAGTCGTGGAGTGAAACAGGACTTGACGCGAGACGTTGACATCCAATGACCAGGTCGGATTGCGCGCCGCCGCAACGGCGATCAACGGCACGATTAGTGCGTTGGCGACGCCACGCACGGCCCAAACGTCGTGATCGACCTGCTTGAACAGCATCGCGTCAGAATAGAGGTAGAAGTCGTACGCGAAGGCGGCAGCCAGCCCCAACACCAAATACTTGATGCCCCAGCGTTGCTCGGCGTGCGAATTGCGGTAGATATACTCGATCAGCACCAGGCCAAAGATCGCCATACCCAAGTGCGCTACCGACAAGGCGAGCGAATAGCGCGGGCGGAAGGCGCTTTCCGGCAGCGCGCCCATGACGATGACCAGCGTCAAGGCGCTAGCCGCCATAGCACCAGCTAGCCAGCGCAACTTGCGCGGGCTCGCCAGTGCGTCACGCCCCGCGGTTAGCAAGCCAACGAGGAAACAGTACCACGCAAAACTTCGCACAACCTCCAACACCGCGGCCCAGCGCCAGCCGGCACCGTCGTGAGCGTACTGGTAGGCGTTGGCACCCGCCCAGAGGCCAGAGACAAGGGCGGCGATCGCTAGCAACAAGCCAGGCAACCGGCCGCGCCAACTGACAATCAGCAATAGCGTGAGGAAAGCGAAGGCCGCCGCTGCCGCTGAATAGCTGACGATGCCGACGTAGTTATTCATCGGCGTCCCAAGAGAAGGAGACTCAGCGTGCGCCCTTACCGAGGACCACGACCTGGATGGTTTCGACGAGAATCATCAGGTCTAAAAACAAACTGTGGTTCTTGACGTAGTACAGATCATACTGCAACTTCTCCACGGCATCTTCCAGTGAGGCGCCGTAGGGATAGCGTACTTGAGCCCAGCCAGTGATGCCGGGCTTGATGCTGTGTCGGGCTGGGTAGTAGGGGATCTCCTTGTTGAGCTGTTCGACGAAGAACGGCCGTTCCGGGCGCGGACCGACGAAACTCATATCCCCGCTGAACACGTTCAGAATCTGCGGTAATTCATCGATGCGCAACTTTCGTATGACTCTGCCGACGCGGGTGACCCGGTCGTCCTGGGCCGTGGCCCAGCGCGGTTTCCCGTCGCGCTCGGCGTCGGTGCGCATGCTGCGAAACTTGTATACCTGGAAGCCTACGCCGCCTTGGCCAACGCGCTCTTGACGATAGAAGATTGGTCCGCGGCTCTCCAGTTTGATGAGCAGCGCCGCAACCAGCATGACCGGGAGCGTGATTAGCAACAACAGTGCGCTCACGAACAAATCGAACGATCGCTTAACCGCATCGCGAAGCGCGCGGTTGTTGAAACCCTCGCCGAAAATCAGCCAGCTCGCGTTAAGGGAGTCCAGCCGCACTTGACCGCGCTCACGCTCAAAAAAGGTGGAGGCTTCGGTTACTTTGACGCCAGCCAAACGGCAGTTCAGCAGATCGCCCATCGGCAACCCGCCGCCACGCCGCTCGCGCACGGCGATGATGATTTCGTCAATGCGATACTTGTCGACGACCGACAGGAGCGGCGTGCCCTCCTCGGGCAGTATTTTGGAGGCATCGACGAAATGCTGAGAGCCCTTGACCGGCAAGTACCCGACGATGTTGGCGCTGTAGGCTCGCGCCCCCGCAATCGAAGCGGTAGCGATAGTAAGCGCTCGCGTCCCGGTTCCTAGCACTAACACCCTTGGCAGCAGAATTCCGGTCTCCGCCCACTTGAAGAACGCGGTCCGGGTTAGTAGCACCCCAGCGATTCCAGCGATCAACGAGTAAGCAAACGCTCCGCGGCCTAAGTAAAGGTGCGGGACGACATAGAAGAGGAAGCTCATGAGAGCGAAGCCGACCAGAAAGCTGGCCACCAGGCGCGTAGCCACTTCGCGCATCCGGCCGCGAAACTCGCGTTGGTAAAGACCAAAAGTTGCCATGCTCATCTGCATGACCAAAGCAAATGTGACCGCCGTCGGCAGAAAATCTTCGCGCACCAGGCCGGGCTCCTGGAAGCGCAGCGCGACGCCTAACAGGATTGCCAAGACGAGGACCGCGGCGTCTGCCAAGACCAAAAGAATTATCGGCGCGGGAATGTAGTGATAGAAAAAGCGCATAACCTCGATCTTATTGCGAGGAAAATGAC
>CAZAWU010000210.1:2881-6748 GCA_964488915.1 uncultured Burkholderiales bacterium | reverse complement strand
GATGCGCGGCACGCCGACGCGGCTGCCGTATTGCCCCCACGAGAGCCGGCCGATCGATTTGCCGCCGTCGCGCAGCTCGTTGGTTTCGTGATCGGAGTCGAACGACAACGCCACGGCGCAGCGCGCGTTCTCCGGCCATTGCGCCGGGCGCAAGCGGCGGCCGGCGCGCACGTGGTTGACGATGTTGCGCCAATGCGGCTGCGGCCACTGCCAAGGTTCGAGCGTGGATGGATTCATCGTTTCCTCATTTCAATGCTTGATGCGCGCTCTCGCGCTGCATGGCGATCGTGATTGTGCTGATCAAGGCTGCGGCAATGACGTAGTAAGTCGGTGCGAGCGGCGAACCGGTTTGCCCGATCAGCCACGTCGCAATGTACGGCGCAAAGCCGCCGAACAGCGCCACCGCCAGACTATAGCCGATCGACATCCAAGTCGAACGCAAGCGCGTCGGGAACATTTCCGCGATCGCCGCCGGTCCCGGCCCGGAAAACAGCGCGATCGCCACGGCCAGCAATGCTTGTATCGCGAGCACGTGCGCCAGCGGCGGTTGGGCCGCGAGCAATGCGAACAGCGGATACGGCAGCAGTAAAAACGCGCCACAGGCGCTGAGCAGCAGCGGCTTGCGGCCGATGCGATCGGACAGCGCGCCAAATGCCGGCACGGCGAGCACCAGCACGATCAGGCCGGCGCTGTTCGACCACAGCGCTTGCGTGCGGTCCAGTCCCGCGTGCTTCTGCAAGAACGTGGGCATGTAGCTCAAAAAAATATAGTAGGCGACGGTCCACACGACGGTGAAACCGAAGGCGCGCGCGGCGAGCGTCCAGCCGCCCGCGGCGGGCGCGGGTTCGCGTGCAGCGCTTTGCCGCGATGCCTCGAAATGCGGCGTTTCGCCGATGCGCCGGCGCATGTACATGCCGACCGGACCGAGCACGCCGCCGAGCAGAAACGGGATGCGCCAGCCCCAACTCTCCATGGCGGCGGGCGAGAGCAGCGTGCCGAGCGCGGCGGTGACGAGCGAGCCGAGCAAAAAGCCGCCTGCGACGCTGGCTTGCTGCAAGCTGCCGAACAGGCCGCGCCGCTGCGGCGGCGCCCATTCGACGATGAACGCGGTGGAACTGCCCCATTCGCCGCCGGCTGAGAAGCCTTGCAGCAAGCGCGCGATGACCAGCAGCGCTGATGCGGCGACGCCGATGGTGGCGTAGCTCGGCAACAAACCGATCATCACCGTGCCCAGCGCCATGAGCGCGATGGTGAAGGTGAGTGCCGGCTTGCGCCCGCGTTTATCGCCCATGCGGCCGATGATGACGCCGCCGAGCGGCCGCGCGATGAAACCGACGCCGAACACGGCGAAGGTGGCGAGCAGCGCGCCCATTTCGTCGCCGCTGGGGAAGAACTGCTTGGCGAGCGTTGTCGCGAGAAAGGCGTAGACCGCAAAGTCGTACCATTCCAGCACGTTGCCGATGACCGCCGCGCTGAGCGCGCGCCGCCGCTGCGTGTCGATGGTGGTGTCGTCCCGCACGCTCAACGCCGATTGACCAAGTAGATGCCGCCGGCGACCAAGCCGAGGGCGAGCACGAACAACGGGCGCACCGGCTCGTCGAGGATCAACGCTCCGGCCACCACGCTCAGCAGCGGCGTCAGGAAGGCGAACACGGAAAGCCGCGCGGCGAAGTAGCGCGTCAGCAGCCAGAACCAGACGAGGTAGCTAACGAAGGCGACGACGATCGCTTGATACGCCAAGCACGCCAGCACCATGGGGGTGAGCGCAACGATGCCGGGTTCGGCCATCGCGGCCGACACGAATGGCAGCGTCAGCCCGGCGACGCCGGTTTGGTAGAGCAGCGTTTTGGTCGCGCTGGTTGCACCCAGCCGCGTCGTGCGCAGCACTACCGTCGTTGCCGCCCACAACACTGCGGCGACGACACCGCAGACATCGCCGACAAGCGAGCCGGGCTCGGAAATGAAGCCGTCGCCGAAGGCGACGACGATGCCGGCAAAGGCAATCAGTAGGCCGCTCCATTGCGCACTGTTGAGGCGTTCACTCCTGACGCTCCAGTGCAACCCAAGCGCGGTGAAGCAGGGCGCGAGGTAAACGAACACCGCCATGCGCGATGCGCCGGTGCGCGTCAATCCGAGGGCGATGAAGACGAATTCGGCCGCGAACAGTATGCCGGCTATGAGCCCGGGCCAGAGCGAGCCGTCGCGCCCGAAGATAGGAATGCCGCGCCAGCGCGCCCACACGAACAACAGCACGCTGGCCACCGCAAAGCGGATCGCCGCCTGCATGACGGCCGAAACGCCGGGCAGCGCGAGCTTGACGGTGACGTAGGTCAAGCTCCACGCGCAGCACAAGCACAGCATGGCCGCGAAGGCGTGGGCGTCGAGCGGCCGGCGCAGAGCGATAGAAGCCAATTGCGGGTTTGTTGGGTTGAAAGAGCCAACGGGATTTAAGCACCAAATGCCCAGTACTGGTAAGCGGCGCTGTTGGACACAGACCACAAACAGCTTTGATACACTGGCACGCAGAACGATATTCTTCGGAGTTCACCGCCATGCCCGCCATCGTGAATCTTGCCAAACAACGCTTGCAAGCCGGTGAACTCGCCGTGGGAATCGGCGTGCGCGTGGTGCGCGGCGTCGAAGTGGCGCGCATCATGAAGAGCGCCGGCTTCGATTGGCTGTTCATCGATTTGGAACACGGTCAGACTTCGGTCGAAACCGCGTTTCAGATTTCGGTGGCGGCGCTCGACGCTGGTGTCGCGCCGCTGGTGCGCGTGCCGAACGGCGAGCTGCGCATGGCGACACGCTGCCTGGACGGCGGCGCGCTCGGCATCGTCATGCCGCACGTCGATACGGCCGAGGAGGCGCGCGCATTGGTCGACGCCTGCCGTTTCCCCCAGATCGGACATCGATCGATCGCTGGCGGCTACCCGCAGTTCGGCTTCGCCGCGAAACCGGCGGTCGAAGCGATGCCGGCGATGAACGACGCCACGCTGCTCGTCGTCATGTTGGAAACGCCGCGCGCCATCGAAAACGCTGCGGCGATCGCCGCCGTGCCGGGCATCGATGTGCTGTTGATCGGCACCAACGATTTGAGCTTGGAGATGGGCATACCCGGTCAGCTCAGCCACGAGCGCGTGGTAGCCGCGTACGAGAAAGTGGTCGCTGCGTGCAAAGCCCACGGCAAGTGGGCCGGCATGGGCGGCGTGTACACCAAGGATTTGCTGCAGCGCTACATCGGCATGGGCGTGCGCATGATCCTCGCAGGCAACGATCTGAGTCTGCTCATGAGCGCCGGACAGGATCAAGCGAGCTTCGTGCGGGCTTGCAAGTAGGGGCGGGGAGCGTGACAGTCGATAACTTCAGCGCGAGCCTGTCGCTGCGCAAACCCGCGGTGCGCAGCGCGGGCGGCATCGTCGCGGCGCAGCACCGGCGCGCCGCCGAAGCCGGCGCGGCCGTGCTGGCGCGTGGCGGCGATGCGGTCGATGCGGCGATTGCGACATCGTTCGCGCTCGGCGTGCTCGAACCGTGGATGAGCGGCATCGGCGGCGGTGGGGCGATGGTGCTGTACCGTGCCGCGGAACAGCGCTACCACGTCATCGATTTCGGCATGCATGCGCCGCGCGCGCTCGATGTGTCGCGCTACGCACTCAGCGGCGAAGGCGTGGTGTCGGACTTGTTCCCCTGGCCGCGCGTGCAGGATGATCGCAACGTGCACGGCCCGAACGCCGTGGCCGTGCCGGGTGTGGTTGACGGCATGCGCGTGGCGCACGAGCGCTTCGCCACGCTGCCGTGGAGCGATCTGCTGCAGCCGGCGATCGCCTGCGCGGAGCAGGGCTTGCTCATCGACTGGTTCGCGGTCGAGGC
>CAZAWU010000210.1:0-2781 GCA_964488915.1 uncultured Burkholderiales bacterium | reverse complement strand
CCGCTGATGATCGATTACCGCGAAGCGCGCGTCGCCGCCACACCGCAACTGACGGCAGGGCCGACGCTCGCGCGCACTTTGCGTTCGCTGCAACAAAAGTTGCAGCCGGTCCCCGGCGGCGCGCCCGGTGCGCAGGCGTACACCGCCTACGCCGAAAGCTTGCAGCAGGCGTACGCCGAGCGCTTGACGCGCATGGGCGACGTCGAAGGCGGCCGCGCGCCGGGCTGCACGACGCATTTCAACGTCGCCGATGCCCGCGGCAATATGGTCGCGGTGACGCAAACGCTGCTGTCGATCTTCGGCTCGCGTTTTACTTTGCCGGACACCGGGATATTGATGAACAACGGCATCATGTGGTTCGATCCCGAGCCCGGCAAACCCAACTCGCTGAGCCCCGGCAAGCGCTGTCTGACCAATTACTGCCCGATCATCGCGCAGTATCCCGGCGGGCGCGTCGCGCTCGGCGCTTCGGGTGGGCGCCGCATCCTGCCGGCGGTGACGCAGTTGCTGTCGTTCCTTGCCGACTATCGCATGGACTTGGATGCAGCGATGCACACCGCGCGCATCGACGCGAGCGAAGGTGCGACAGTCATCGGCGATGCGCTGCTGCCCGGCGAGGTGCGCGACGCGCTCGCGGCACGGTTCGATTTCGTCTCCATGCGCCGGCAAACCTTGCCGTTCAAGTTTGCTTGTCCGAGTGCGGTTGTAAATAGTGCTGGCGGCAATTGGGGGGCCACAGAAATTGCTGCGCCTTGGGCGGATGCCGTGGCCGCGTGATGGGCGCCGAAATGGTGCGATATTGCCCTAGAAGTAAAAAGATCGTGAGACCTGGCAACGCAAATTCAGTTGCAGTTAGGAATGCCTGCAGCCACACTTAGAAAAACAACAACGAGGCATGATCTTGGAGACCTTCAATTTCGACGAACTGGCCGAACTGGCGAAGAACGATCCCGCAGCGTTCGAACGCCGCCGCAAGGAAATGATCGACGGCTTGTTTGCCAGCATCGAAGCGCGCAACGACGATCCGCAGTTTCTGCAGCGCTTGCGCGGATTGCAGTTCCGCATCGACATGGAGCGCGAGCGCTCGCGCACTTCCATGCGCGCGCTGCTGCGCATCTACTCGATGATGTGGGATTCGTTCATCGAACTCAATGCGCTGTTGCAGCGCGTAAGCCAGCCGATGCACGCATTGCCTGCGCCAGCCGCTGTACCCGCTGCGCAGCGCAACGCGCAAGTCCTGCCGTTCAAGCGCCCCACGCAATAGCCGCCGCGTCGATCGCTGACGCCCGGTTCGCCTTACCTCCTCTGCATCGGTTCACTCCGATCAGGGCGAACCGGGCTGGTCCGCGAGGCTTGTTTTTCCTCGCGGGTAACAAGGATGCAAACCCGCCAGCGTAAAATCGTACCCCGAAAATTCTAATTGCACGCGCCAAGTAGTGTCGCGCGCCACAAGCTATGACTCAGTTCGATGTCTTCAACGGCGATGCCGACGGGATCTGCGCATTGCAACAGTTGCGCTTAGCCGAACCATGTGATGCTGTGTTGATCACCGGGGCGAAGCGCGATATCGACTTGCTGCGACGTGTACAAGCGCGGCCGGGCGATGCAGTGACGGTGTGCGATGTCTCGCTTGACACCAACCTCGCAGCGCTTAAGCGGCTGCTCGAGTGCGGCGTACAAGTGCAGTACTTCGATCACCACGCTGCCACGCAGTTGCCACAGCACGCCGGCTTACGCGCGGTCATCGACACATCACCCGAAGTATGCACCAGCGCATTGGTCGACGCTCATTTGAACGGTGCGCACCGCGCGTGGGCGGTCGTGGCGGCGTTCGGTGATGGCATGCCTGCGCTGGCGCGGCGCCTCGCGGCGACGCTCGGCTACGACGCTGCGGCGCTGACCTGCTTGCGCGAAATGGGAGAACTCATTAACTACAACGCTTACGGCGACGACGTAAGCGATCTATTCTTTCATCCCGAAGCGCTCTATCGCACAATCGCGCCATTTGCCGATCCGCTGCGTTTCGCCGAGGACGAAGCCAAACTGCTCGCGCGGCTGCGCGCCGGGCGCAGCGAGGACGCGCAACACGAAAGCGAACTCAAGCCGCGTTTCGATGACGCAAGCGGCAGCGTTTTCGTGTTACCCGATGCGCCGTGGGCACGGCGTCTGCGCGGTGATTTAGCGCATCGATTGGCCCAGCGCGAACCGGCGAAGGCGCATGCACTTGCCAGCCCAAACGCGCAAGGCGGCTACACCGTGAGTGTGCGTGCGCCGTTGGTGCGCCCGACCGGCGCTGACGTGTTTTGCAAGCAGTTTCCCGGAGGTGGTGGACGTGCGGCCGCGGCTGGGATAAATCATTTGCCGGTACGGCAGTTCGAGGAGTTCGCGCATCGGTTTTTGGCTGAGAACTGGCGAATACTAGGTGAGGCATAGGCTGCTAGATTAGAAATATTCTTAATCCTGTGGCATATCCGTCACCTGTATACGCTAGCAAGTGCCCTGTTGGGCGATCATTGCCGCGGCTGCGGTTCTCCATTAGACTAGTTACATGACTAGTTCGAACACAATCAAAACTTGGCCGATCCAGGAGGCGAAAGCCCGTTTCAGCGAATTTCTTGACGCCTGCCTGAGCGAGGGTCCGCAAATGGTCACCAAGCGCGGTGCGGAGGCTGCGGTGCTGGTGCGCGTGGAAGAGTGGCGGCGGCTTACGCAAGAGGCGCGCCCGTCGTTGAAGCAACTGCTGCTTTCCGATTCCGCGCGCACTGAATATTTGGTGCCGCC
>CAZAWU010000209.1:0-6796 GCA_964488915.1 uncultured Burkholderiales bacterium | reverse complement strand
ATCGCCGCCGGCATCTCGGACGGCATGGGTCTGGGCAACAACGCACGCGCGGCGCTGATCACGCGCGGGCTAGCGGAGATGTCGCGCTTGGCCGCGAAGCTCGGTGGCCAGAGCGAGACGCTCATGGGTCTGACCGGTTTGGGCGACTTGGTGCTCACTTGCACCGGCGAACTCTCGCGCAACCGCCGCGTCGGTTTCGAACTCGGTCAAGGCGAACAGCTACCCGAAATCCTGCGCCGCCTCGGCCACGTTGCCGAGGGCGTGGGCACCGCGCGCGAAGTAGTGAAGCTCGCGCGCCTGCACAACGTCGACATGCCGATCTCACAAGCGGTGCATGCAGTGTTGTACGAAGGTTTGGCGCCGCAGCGGGCGCTGCAGGAATTGATGACGCGCGAAATCAAATCTGAGCAACGCGGCTCGGCGTAGCCCCTATTGTCCGCCAGACGTCCGCATTGCCCGGTGGCCTCGCGTATAGGAAACTGTGCGCTTCCAGCGCGCGGAGATCTTCTTTATGACAGGCCTCACCCTCGTCATCGGCAACAAGAACTATTCCTCCTGGTCGCTGCGGCCGTGGCTGCTGCTGCGCCAGACGGGCATCGAGTTCACCGAAGTGCGCGTGCCTTTGTTCAAGCCCGGCTTCAAGGAGGCGATTCAACGCTACTCGCCCGCCGGCAAAGTGCCGGTGCTGCTCGACGGCGATTTCGCCGTATGGGATTCGCTCGCAATTTGCGAGTACGTGGCGGAGAAGTTTCCGGAGAAGAGGCTCTGGCCGGGAGCGCCGGAAGCGCGGGCACGCGCCCGCTCCATCTGCGCCGAGATGCACAGCGGCTTCACTGCGCTGCGCACGCACATGCCGATGAACGTACGCGCCCAGCTGCCCCGGCGTGGCATGTTGCCCGGCGTGCGCACCGACATTGACCGCATCGTTCAGCTCTGGGCAGAGTGCCGCGCGCGCTATGCTGAGAGCAACGATTCCGCGCCTGGGCAGACGCGAGTGGGCGGCGGCTTTCTGTTCGGCGCGTTCAGCGTCGCCGATGCCATGTACGCGCCGGTGTGTTCGCGCTTCCTGACCTACGCCGTCGATCTCCCTGATGCCGCACGCAGCTACGTACTGGCGATGAGCGCTCTGCCGGCCATGCAAGAGTGGGTCGCCGCAGCGAAGCAGGAGACAGAAGTCATCGCCGAGGACGAGCCGTACGCCGTGCAAGAGTCGCCATGAAGGCGTACCTCGTCGGCGGCTCAGTGCGCGATGAGCTGCTCGGCCTGCCGGTGCAAGATCACGACTACGTCGTGGTCGGCTCGACCCCGGAGGAGATGGTGCGTCGCGGCTACCGCCCGGTCGGCAAGGATTTTCCGGTTTTTCTGCATCCGCAGACCCAAGAGGAGTACGCGCTGGCGCGCACCGAGCGCAAGAGCGGGCGCGGCTACAAAGGCTTTCAAGTCTACGCCGCGCCCGAGGTAACGCTGGAAGAAGATTTGCGCCGGCGCGATCTCACCATCAACGCTATTGCCAAGGACGAGCACGGCAATTTCGTCGATCCGTTCGGCGGTATCGCCGATCTGCGCGCGGGCGTGCTGCGCCACGTCAGCGAGGCGTTCGCCGAAGATCCGCTGCGCATTCTGCGCGTGGCGCGCTTCGCGGCGCGTTACGGCTTTGCCGTGGCAACAGATACTATGGCGATGATGCGCTCGTTAGTAGCCACTGACGAGATTTATCATCTTGTACCTGAACGGGTATGGCAAGAGTTGGCGCGTGGCTTGATGGAAAAGAAGCCGTCGCGCATGTTCGATGTGTTGCGCGCGTGCGGCGCACTGGCGAAACTGCTGCCCGAGGTGGATCGCCTTTATGGCGTGCCGCAGCGGCCCGAGCATCACCCCGAAATCGATACCGGCGTGCATGTGATGATGGTGATCGACTACGCCGCCGCGCAGGATTTCGCGCTGCCGGTGCGCTTCGCCGCACTCACGCACGATCTCGGCAAGGGCGAGACGCCGCCGCAGGAGTGGCCCAAGCATCACGGGCACGAGCAGCGCAGCGTCGAGTTGGTCGAGCAGGTTTGCGCGCGGCTGCGCGTGCCGACCGATTGCCGCGACTTAGCGGTACTCGCGGCGCGCTATCACGGCGACATCCATTGCGCGCTCGAGTTGAACGAGAAAACGACGCTCAAGCTATTGGAGTCGAGCGATGCGCTGCGCCGGCCGGAGCGCTTTGAGCAGTTGCTGCAGGCGTGCGAGAGCGATGCGCGGGGGCGCGCGGGGTTAGAGCAGCGCAAGTATCCGCAAAGTGCGCACTTGTTGCGCGCGCTGGCGGCGGTGAAGGGGATCGATGAGGGCGCGATCGCACGGCCATTGGCCGCGACGCCGGCACGTATTCCGGAAGCGATTCATCGCGCGCGGTTAGCGGCGCTAAAAACAACTCAAAGGTAGTTACAGGGCGCGGCCGGTGTTGCCTATGCAAAATCGGTGCGCGCAGCGCACCGATCGCGTCGACTCCGCACCTAGAACCAGCGCGGGCGCGGAGGGTTCCCCGTGCCTACTTTTATGCCGAAAAGGACGATCCGCACCCGCAGGTCGAGCTCGCATTCGGGTTCTTAATCACGAACTGCGCGCCTTCCAAGTTCTCTTGATAATCGATTTCCGCGCCGACCAGATATTGGTAGCTCATCGGATCGATCAGCAGGCTGACGCCATTTTTTTCCATAACGGTGTCGTCCTCTGCAACCGACTCCTCGAAGGTGAAGCCGTATTGGAACCCCGAGCAGCCGCCCCCCGTGACAAACACGCGCAGTTTGAGCTCGGCATTGCCTTCCTCGTCGATCAACTGCTTCACTTTGCTCGCCGCGTTGTCGGTGAATACCAACGGGGCAGGTAGTTCATTGACTGCGTTCACAGCAAGCTCCACTGTTGCACTCGAACAGCATTCATTTT
The DNA here is from genome assembly GCA_964488915.1 of uncultured Burkholderiales bacterium. Classification (GTDB taxonomy): domain Bacteria; phylum Pseudomonadota; class Gammaproteobacteria; order Burkholderiales; family JALYOK01; genus CADEHE01. The sequence goes on along the minus strand of CAZAWU010000209.1, from coordinate 3,868 downwards.
AGCACTTTAGACTTGGGCCAAGCGGTGAGATTCGGCACATTTGGCCGGGTGGGATCACCCCTGCAACGGCCTATAACTTGATTTGACCGGTCAAACAACCCATGCACCGGCCAACAAATTCATTTGGCCGGTCAGACAACCCATGCACCGGCCAACAAATTCATTTGGCCGGTGCGTGCGCCTTAAGTTCCACTACCTTCTCGGCACGCGGCGCTTCGGTGTGCATCAAACGCCCGGTCACCACGGCGCCGACGTGCACTTCGATCGAACGGTAGAAAACGTCGCCGGCCACGCGCGCTTTGGTCAGCAGTTCGGCCGATTCTTTGGCATGCACGGGGCCGACCACTTCGCCGTTGATGACGACGAAATCGACCTGAATCTCGCCCTCGATGCGCGCATGCTCGCTTACTACGAGCGTGCCGGGTTTGTCGCCGACAGCGCGGATGTTGCCGCGCACCTCGCCGTCCACACGCAGGCCGCCGGTGAAGGCGACGTTGCCTTCGATGCGCGACCCAGCGCCGATCAGGCTGTCGATGGACACTGCGTGTTTGCGTTTCGGGAACACGTTTGTAAGCATTTCAACCTCTCTTTTTGGCAACGCTCTTAACCAACGCGCCAATCAACCGAGCGCCGCGGCACTGGTCAACATCGGCACGTTCTTGCCTTGTTCAAACACGACGAACTCCACTTTCTTGATCACCGCTCCATCCTCGACCTGAAATGAGCCCTCAAGTTGCTGATAATACTTGAAGCGCAGTTCGACCACCGAGGTGCCCGCCACCCCTTGCTTCAGCATGATGGTGCTGAGCTTGCCGCCGCGCTCGTAGCTAACGTTCATGAGACCCTGACCTTTGAAATCCTGCGCGCGCTGCGACTTGTGCGTCAGCAGCAACCGGTAACGATAGCGGCTGCCGGCACCGTCGCGCTCAACCTTGAAATTCTGCACGCTCACGCCATTAGTACTGCCGCCGGCTTGGACGCTCGACTGATAGAGGCCCAAATCCTCGCGCAAACGCCCGATCTCGTCCTGTGCTTTCGCGAGCGATTTCGTTAACTCTTTTTGCGCGGCCTTGTCCATCGTGGCCTGGCGCTGCGCCGCGGCGAGCTGCGCGCGCAAATCCTTGCTCAGCGCCTCCAACTCCACGACGCGTTTGTCGTCCGATACCGGCGGGGCGGCGGGCGTAGCCGTCTCGGCCATGGGTTCCAACACCGGCGCGGCTTGCGCGTTGACAGCTTCCGGCACGAGCGCCCGCCCGCTCCACCACGCGATCGCTGCGACCAGCGTGCACAGCGCGGCCACGCCGGACCAGCGCAAATACCATGGCACGTCCACACGCACGCTCACGCTCGGTGCGTGCAGTAACTCGAAGCGGCGGCGCACACGCCGCAGGATCTGCTTCATGGCAACAATCCCAAATTATTCAGGCCCATGCTCTCGTCCAGGCCGAACATGATATTCATATTCTGCACGGCCTGTCCCGCAGCGCCTTTGACCAAATTGTCGATGACCGAAAGTACGACGACGATGTTACCGCCGCGCGGGCGGTGAAGCGCGATGCGGCACATGTTCGAGCCGCGCACGCTGCGCGTATCCGGGTGCGCGCCCAAGGGCAGCACGTCGACAAAGCGCTCGCCGGCATAGCGCTTTTCGTATACTGCTTGTAGGTCAACCTCTTTGATTAGGCCCATGTAGAGTGTCGCATGGATACCCCTGATCAAAGGGGTGAGATGCGGAGTAAAAGTCAGGCCAACTTCGCCGCCGGCCACACGTTCCAGGCCCTGTTTGATTTCCGGCCAATGGCGATGCCCGGATACGCCATAAGCTTTGAAATTGTCCGCCGCTTCGGAAAACAGGATGTGCGTCTCCGCCTTGCGCCCCGCGCCGGACACGCCCGATTTCGCATCAGCGATCAGGTAGCTCGGGTTAACTGCGCCGATCTCCAGCAGCGGCAAAAAGCCAAGCTGAACCGCGGTTGGGTAACAGCCGGGATTGGCCACAAGACGTGCTTCGCGGATTTGCGCGCGGTTGATCTCCGGCAAACCGTACACCGCGTCCGCCACCAAGTCCGGACATGCGTGCGTCATGCCGTACCACTTCTCCCAAGTGGCGATATCCTTGATGCGGAAGTCAGCCGCCAAATCGATCACTTTCACGCCCGCCTGCAACAGGGCGCGCGTCTGCTGCATGGCGATGCCGTTGGGTGTGGCGAAGAACACCACATCGCATTGATCGAGCGCGGCGTCCTTCGGATCGACAAAGTCAAGATCGACGTGCCCGCGCAGGTTGGGGAACATATCCGCCACGCGCGTGCCGGCCTCGCCGCGCGAAGTGATTGCGCGCAGACTCGCCTGCGGATGCCGTGCGAGCAAGCGCAGCAACTCGACACCGGTGTAGCCCGTGCCGCCTACGATGCCAACCTTGATCATGTAGCTGCAACTCCGAGCCGCTTTTCAAGCCCTCGCCAATGATGTTACCGGCGAACGCTTGGCGTAGGCAATCGTGCAAAGGGGCGCGGATCGAACTTTTGGCAGTTCGTGACCCTCTCGGCAACACATCCGGGGGATCAAGAAGAGTGCGACCGCCTTGCGTTTTCCTAAGCGCGCGCAGCGCGCTCGGTTACGGCGACTCCACATCCAAGAACGAGCGCGGGGCCACGAAGATGGGCCCGCTACTGGCCCGTATGTCTACGATGCCCAGGCTTCGCCTGTGTTCGCCGGGGGGACCCGCGCTACGTTTTATCGCTTCGAGAACTGCTTGGCGCGCCGCGCTTTGTGCAAGCCGACTTTCTTGCGCTCGACTTCGCGCGCATCGCGCGTGACGAAGCCGGCTTTCTTGAGCGCGCCCTTCAAACCAGCGTCATAGTCGATCAAAGCGCGCGTAATGCCATGGCGCACCGCGCCGGCTTGGCCGGATTCGCCGCCGCCGTCAACGTTCACCAGAATATCGAGCGTCTTCTCGCGCTCAGTCAATACCAGCGGCTGGCGCACGATCATCTGACCGGTCTTGCGCGTGAAGAATTCATCAACGTGCTTGCCGTTGACTTCGAACTTGCCCGTACCGGGTTTGATGAACACGCGCGCCACCGCGCTCTTGCGGCGGCCGGTGCCGTAGTTGTACTTGCCTAACATGCGTTCTCTGCCTCGCTTAGACTTGCAGCGGTTGCGGTTGTTGCGCCTCGTGTGGATGCGCTGGGCCCGAGTAGACCTTGAGTTTCTTGAGCTGCGCGTAGCCGAGCCGGCCCTTTGGCAGCATGCCCTTCACCGCCATTTTGACCACGCGGTCGGGGTGCTTGGCCTGCAGCTTCTCGAACGCCGTCTCGAAGATGCCACCGACGTAGCCGGTGTGGCGAAAATACAGCTTCTGCTTGGCCTTGTCGCCAGTCACGCGGATCTTGTCGGCGTTCACCACAACGATGAAATCGCCGGTATCGACGTGCGGCGTGAACTGCGGCTTATGCTTGCCGCGCAGGCGGAAAGCGACTTTGGCGGCCAAGCGGCCCAGCACCACGTTGGTACCGTCGATCACGTACCAATCGCCACGGACACTGCCGGGCTTGGCGGTATAAGTCTTCATGTGGAGAAATCCGAGTGAGGCGAAAAGCGAAAACGGCTATTATATCGGGCTGCGCGAATGAGCGTCAAACCGAATGCGCGGACGGCGCCTTGGCCGCAAATCTCAACTCTTAGCTTAAAGCATGCAAGCCCGAATCAAGTGGGTAGACGGCATGGCCTTTGTCGGCGAGTCCGGCAGCGGCCATGCGTTTGTTCTCGATGGCGCCCCCGAAGCCGGCGGCCGCAACCTGGGCGTGCGTCCGATGGAGGCCGTGCTCATCGGCACTGGGGCGTGCTCGGCGTTCGACGTCGTGCT
>CAZAWU010000208.1:0-6812 GCA_964488915.1 uncultured Burkholderiales bacterium | reverse complement strand
GCCTTTCAAGCCCTGATCGCGCGCCTCTTTCCGGCAGGCGGCTTTTCGGTTGCGCTCGGCGTCGTCTTGCGGCGTAGCGCTAGTTTTGCCCTCCGACAGGCATTGGCGCATGAACTCTTTGCGTTCGTCGCCTTTGATGCCTCGTTGCTTCGCATCTTTGCTGCACGCGGACATGCGTTCGCGATGCGCCTTTTGCGCGGGGCTGGCTTCTTTCTTCGGCGACGGCTCGGCGAGCGCGCTGCCTGCGAGCGCGATCACGAAAGCTGTGGCTGCTGCGATGATCGATTTACTCATAGGTCTCTCCCTTGCATCGTGAGGCTGAAAAGTGCCACGGCAATTGTATGCGAGAAATAGGGGATAGTGTTTTTTCGGCAACGTTGATGATGTTTCCCCTGGAGCAGTTTGGAGGTACTTTGGTGTTGCGCGACGGCGTGCCGCTCACGACGGGGTGTCCCCCATCGCGAACGAGCTCCGCCGCCATGCTCCTTACATTACTGACGATAGAACATCGGATGTAGCGGATTGTGCTGCTCGTGCAGTGCGAGCATGACTTGCGCATCGCCGGACGCAACACCGCCAGTGTAGTTGATGTGCGCGTAGCGCGGGTGCAGCGGGTTGCGCGACTCGCCGGTATCGGCGACGGATGCGATTACCGGCGGGTCGATGTTGACGCGCGCGGTGTAGTACTGCGGATGCAACGGGTTGTTGCCCGCATCTGCGTGCACGAACTTTGCCGCCATCGCGCCAGCGATCAGCAGAGTTACGGTTAGTAAGGAAAAGAAGTCCCGGTTCATATCAATCTCCATAGCGGTTAAGTCAAAGGCATCTTGGTTGTGGCGCAGACGAGACGCGCCTAACGCAACCAGATAGCTCTCATGCTATGGATTCCGCGCTGTTGTTTCCCCTCTCGATACGCAGGGTTTGCGCTCTTGTGCGAGATGTCACCTAAGCCATTGATCCTAGAGTATCAAGTCATGAATGCCTAGAATTCTAATTGTCGTCGCTATATCTGGCGTAGTATCTAATCTTACATCCACTTCTTGGCGTGGGGTGAACCGTTTCCCTCCTCCCACAACCGCTCCAGGTAGTAAAGTGTCGGCCCATCCCGTGGGGCGCTACCGAGCAGTTGGGTAAAGCGCTCGCGCGCTTCGCTTTTGTTGCCGGCGTTGTAGCTCTCGAGCGCACGCGCGAATGTAGCGGCGAGTTGGACTTGATCCGCCGGCACGCTGCCGAGCGGCCCCATGAGTTCCACCACCTCGGTCTGCGCTTCGCGTCCGCGCAATTGAAACTCACCGACCGAGCGCAGCAGTACGTCTTGCACGCCTTCGACCACGCCGCGCGTGGCGAGCACCCAGGTGTGCAACGCTTTGTTCTTTTCTTCGACGCGCTGTGACGTGTTGACGATATCGCCGAACGCGCGGAACTCGCGGTGCCCATCGGCGCCGATAAAGCCGAGCGAAATCTGGCCGGAGTCCAGCCCGATGCGCGTCGGTAGACTGCGCGGGCGCTCACCCGCTTGCGCGGTGGTCGCACGCGCCATCGCCAGCGCAGCCTGGCAGGCGGCCGCGCGCTGCGCGCGATCCGGCGTGGCGGAGGCCCACAGCGCCAGCATGGAGTCCCCGGCGCGGTCCACCACAAAACCGCCGTGCGCCGTGACAATCTGCTCGAGGTCGCGGAAGTACTGCTGCATGACGCGGAACAGTTCCTCCGGGCTCAAGCTGTGCGCCATGCGCGTGTAGCCCGATACGTCGGTGTGCAGACAAGTGCCGTACATCAACCATTGCTCCGGCGTTTGTCCGCTGAGGTTTGGCGATAGCGCGCGCGCCATGCGCTCGGCCACTTCGCGTGGCAAACGGTTCTCCATGACTCGGCTGAGCGCATCCGCGACTTGGCGCAACTCGCGCGTGCGCTGCCACCAGGCCAGCGCCAGCGCCAGCGGCGCTTGCACTGCTAGCGGCACCAGCAACGGCAGCCAGATGCCGTGTGCGTCAAACTGCCGTAGCGCGAGCCATGTATAGAGCAACGCCACGACGCCGATCGCCGGCGCTACCCATAGCGGACGCAGGTTCATGGCCAGCACCCCGAGTAGCACGGCGCTGGCGAGCAGCAGCAGCAACTGGCGCCAAGTCTGCACCGGGCGCAGAGGCTTGTCCTGCAGCAGATTCGCCAGCGCCGTCGCGCCGATCTCCACACCGGTTAAGTCGTCACCCTCCGCGCTGGAGAACGGCGTGTAGTAAATGTCTTTCTCCTGCTCGCGCAGCCATCCGACGAACACTATCGTGCCGCGCCAATCGATGTCGGTGGCGGTCAGCGCTTGCTCGTATGAAACCACGCGCACCGTCCCCGGCGGCCCATAAAACTGCAGGTAGCGAAACGCGTCGCCGCTGTACAGATCGAGGATCGCACGCAACATGCGCCGTCTGCCTTCCGGCTCGGCGGAATTTGCCAGCAGATCGCGCACGCGCTGTTGCAGGCCGTCGCTGCGCGTAAGCAAGCGCCTCAGCGTTAGCATGCTTTGCTCCTGTTCGTGCGAGCGCTCGACCGCCTGCAACACTTCGTTTGCGACGGCGGGATCGGCTTGAGCCACAAGCTTGAAGAGCGCTAGATGTTCGTCCCTTGCGTGCTGATAGAACACCGCCAACGGCAATGACGGAACTTCTCCCGCGGCCTGGCGAAACGTTTCATAGCCATTCACGCGCGGCGGGCGCCGCGGAAGGGTGAACGGCACTACCGCCGCGGCGGCCGTTCGGAACTGCACAGGCAAATCGCGCAGCCGCTCCGCCACGATGCGCGGCTCGGCCCGTCCGGGCCCGGAGGCGACTTCCTGTTCCAACCCGGCCACAAGCACAACATTACCCGCTTCGCGCAGGCTTCTTGCAAGATGCAGATCATCCGCGTCACCGCGCCACTGGTGGAACTCCAAGTCGAAAGCGATCACACGCGCGCCGCCGGCGTGCAGCCGTTCGATCAGCTGCGCGTGCTTGGCGCGCGGCCACTCGCGCGGCGCGCTGAGGGCTTGACCGGCCTTGGTGATGGTAGTCTGATCCAGCCCGACCACGATAACCTCGGCGGGCGCCGGCCGCGGCCCGCGCAGGTGAAACAGTGCCCATAGATCAAAGCTCTCATCCAGCGCGTTCCAGGCGAACAAAAACGCGAGCAACCAACCGCACAGCCAGAGGCCGGCGATCGCCGGCAGCGTGCGTTTCAGCGGCTGCATGTACCAAGCGGGGATGAGCGCGTCACAGGTTGAAGAGAAACATGGCTCTGGGCATCAAGAATACCCCCTGATCGGGTAGGACTTGCGCTCAGCGCGGTTGATATTCCCCCTCGCGCCATTGACAAGATGTTGCCATAGGCAAACACTACGACATCGCTTTCGATCATCGCTGCATCTCGTGGGGAGAACCATCATGAACCCAGCCACGCCTGCATCGCGCGGTGCGCTATCCTCATCGCGCAAACGCCCTCCCCTTGCGCTGGACGGCGCGGGGCCAAAACGCAGTACCGCGACCGCAGTCGCGCACCTGCGCCAGCTGTGCCACCTGGGGTTGAGCCCGGAGTTGGCGATGCCCGCTATTCTGACAGCGTTGCACGATTTGGTCGCCTCCGACTCGAACGGTTTTTTCTGGGTGGACGAGCACTACGACATCACTAACATCTGCGCCGAGAAATTATTGCCGCCGGAGGTGATGCGCCAGTATTTCGAGGAGTACTACGACGCGCCGGGGACCAACTTCAAGCAGCGCCTGCGCGCGTTTGCCTCGCAAAAAGACATGATACAGATCATGACGCAGACGGAGCAGTTCTATCAAAGCGACTACTACGACAAGATTTGGCGCCATTTCGATGCGCACCACGCCATGTACGCTGTCGTGCGCCGCGGTTCGCGCTGCTTCGGCCAGCTCAGCATGTACCGCAGCGCCAACGACAAGCCGTTCAGCGAGCGTGACCGGCGTGAGTTGGCGAAAGTCGTCGGCTATATGACCGATCTGTTCACCATACCGGCCCGCGCGGTAAGCGACATCCCGCTCGATCAGTACTACGACAGCGGCTACAGCGGCATGATGCTGATGGACGACAAAGGCGAAGTCAGCTACGCGAGCGCGCAGGCGCAGCGCCTGTTCTTCCTCGCCACGCATCCGCAGATATCGCGCAAGAGCTTAGTGGCGACTTTCCGCGAGGACTACCCGAAGGTGCTGGAGCAGATCGCCAGCATGATCCGCAACGCCCCAACCGGCGCGACGCAGCCGCCGCCGCAACTGCACCTGCGCAACTGCTGGGGTGAATTCTTGCTGAACGGCTACGGCCTGCACCCGCGCGCGGCCGACGCCAACACCGGCATGGGCGTGCTGATCGAGTACCGCGAGCCGATGCCGATCCGCTTACTCAACAACATGAAGCGCTCGAGTTTGTCGGTGCGGCAAACCGAAGTCGCGCTACGCCTCGCGTTCGGTCACTCTCAGCCGGAGATTGCCGAGCAGTTGAACATTAAGTTGGGCTCGGTCGAGTACTACAAGAAGGAAGCGTATCGCAAGCTGGACGTGCACGACCGGCAGGGACTGCGCGAGCGGCTGCTAACGTAGGGCGGGGCTCTCGTAGGCTAGGCTCGGCGCGCCAGCGGGACGTTCTCAAAAACGTCCTCCAGCGCGACGCCGAGGTCGAGGCTCTCGAGGCGCAGTTCATCCCCGGCGCGCATATCGCGTAGCCGCCACTCGTCGGGGCTGGCGCGGCGAAACACATCGATGGTGTGCAGATCGGGATCGATCAGCACGTACTCTTGCAGCTCGGTAATCTTGCGATACACGGCAAACTTTTCACCGCGATCGTACTCACCGGTGGAAGGCGACAACACTTCGATCACCAGCTTCGGATGGCGTTTTTCCTCGCGATTGGCGTGGTCGCGCGAATCACAAGTCACCAAAACATCCGGATAAAAATAGGCGTCCGCCGCCTCGACTCGCACTTTGACGTCGGAAATGTACGCGCGGCATGGCGTACCGCGCAAATGCGCCTTGATGATCGTAAACAAATTGCCGGCCACTGCATTGTGCGAATCGGTAGTACCCACCATCGCAAACACTTCGCCGGCAAGGAACTCATGCTTGACCGGCTGAGCGTTTTCCCAGACCAGATACTGCTCCGCGGAAAATTTTGCAACTTGCTCTGGAAGACCCATATGCAGCCTACTTCCCGGAACTCTCGACCACCTCTGTCGATTGCGAAGGCTTGGTACGCCCGACGAAGCCCGACAGCCAAATGCCGAGTTCGTACAACAAGCACAGCGGCACAGCGAGCATGAATTGCGAGACCACGTCCGGCGGGGTGACGATCGCAGCAATGATGAACGCACCAACGATCATGTACGGTCGAAACTCCTTGAGTTTCTGTACCGTCACCATACCCATTTTCACCAGCAAGATGACCGCAATCGGCGTTTCGAACGCCACACCGAAGGCAAGAAACATCCCGAGTACGAAACTCAGATACTTATTGATGTCGGTCATCACCGCCACGCCCTCGGGCGCGTAGCTGGTGATGAACCCGAACACGGTGGGAAACACCAGGAAATAGGCGAACGACATGCCGATAAAGAACAACAGCGTGCTGGAAATCACCAACGGCATCGCCAGCCGCTTCTCGTGCTGATACAGCCCCGGCGCTACGAACGCCCAAAGCTGATAGAGCACATAGGGCAAGGTAATCAAGAACGCCGTCATGCCCGCGACTTTCATCGGCACGAAGAACGGCGTCGTCACTTCGGTGGCGATCATTTGCCCGCCCGCCGGCAGCTTCTCAAGCATCGGTTTGGCGAGCAAAGTGTAGAGTTTCGGCGCGAACGGGAACAAGCCGACGAACGCGACGCCCACTGCGATCAGCGCGCGCACCAGTCGATCGCGCAGTTCGACGAGATGCGAAATGAAAGTTTCTTGCTGTTCCACGGCTTTGATGGGTGCCCCGGCGCTTGAGCGGCGAAAATGGGCGCTAAGCCGCCTTCGGATTGTGCAATTCGCCGCCTTCTAGCCCGAGTTCCATTTGCGGCCGCGCGGGCTCCACGTCAGGCGCGGGCGACTCCGGAATACGGTCTATCTGCGGCGTCGGCGCCAGCGCAGTGCTGGCTTCGGTCTCGGAAGCGCCTGTTTGGCGCGTTTGTGCTTCGATCTCAGCGATGCTCTTCTGCGCCATGCTGATGTTGGCCGTGGCAGCTTGGGCAATTTCTTGGCCGGCGGCGTTGACTTCGGCTTGTAAAACCTCCACTTCTTTCTTGAGGTTTTGCAGGTCCTTCAGTTCCGAGGCATTCACTTCGCGTTCGATGTCGGCTTTCACCGTGGCGACGTAGCGCTGCATGCGTCCGAACAGGTGCCCGGCCGTGCGCGCGACCTTCGGCAAGCGCTCCGGCCCGATCACGACCAGCGCGACCACGCCGATCAGCATCAACTCGCTGAAACTGACGTCAAACATTGGTGAGCCTGCGGCGCGAGCGTTGCACGCGCGGCGAAGTAGCAGTCACGAGAGCGAAGCCCTAGGCTTTCGACTTCTCGCGCACCTCACCTTCGATCGTATCGCCCTTGAGCGCGCCGACTTCTTTCTTCGCTTCCTCGTCGGTCTTCATGCCTTCTTTGAAACCTTTGACCGCGCCACCCAAGTCGGCGCCGAGGTTGCGCAACTTCTTCGTGCCGAAAATGAGCAGCACGATGACCAGCACAATCAGCCAATGCCAAATACTAAACGTACCCATCAAACTTCTCCTTCCACGGAAACTACAACTGTTTTAGTGTTTCACTCATGCGCGCCACGCGCTCACCGCCGCCGAT